>DASSIJ010000126.1:0-15050 GCA_035692045.1 Pseudolabrys sp.
GGACGGTCTACACCGCGCCGCAGCCGGGCTCGCCGCCCTTCGTCAAAGTTGGCGATACCGTGAAATCGGGCGACACCCTGCTCATCGTGGAAGCGATGAAGACCATGAACCAGATTCCGGCGCCGCGCGGCGGCACCGTGATCCAGATTCTTTTTGAGGACGGGCAGCCGGTGGAATTCGGCGAGCCGCTGGTGATTATCGAGTGATGGACAACCTCTCATGCGTCATGCCCGGCCCTGTGCCGGGCATCCACGTCTTTGTTTTTTGCAAGACGTGGATGGCCGGGACAAGCCCGGCCATGACGGCGTCGAAATGAGTGGCAAAAATGTTCGATAAGATCCTGATCGCCAATCGCGGTGAGATCGCGCTGCGGGTGCTGCGCGCCTGCAAGGAACTCGGCATTCCCACGGTTGCCGTGCATTCCACTGCCGACGCCGACGCCATGCACGTGCGCTTTGCGGATGAGAGCGTGTGCATCGGGCCACCCGCTGCGAAAGACAGCTATCTCAACGTTCCCTCGATCCTGTCGGCTTGCGAGATCACCGGCGCCGACGCGGTCCATCCGGGCTACGGATTTCTATCCGAGAATGCGCGCTTCGCCGAAATCCTCGCCGACCACGGTGTGCAGTTCATAGGGCCAAAGCCCGAACACATCCGCCTGATGGGTGACAAGATCGAGGCTAAGCGCACCGCCAAGAAGCTCGGCATTCCGGTGGTGCCCGGTTCGGAGGGTGGCGTCGGTTCCGACCAGGAAGCAACCAGGATCGCGGACGGCATCGGGTATCCGGTTCTCATCAAGGCTGCAGCCGGCGGCGGCGGCCGCGGCATGAAGGTGGCACGCAGTGCAAGCGAGCTTTCGCTCGCACTATCGACCGCGCGCGCCGAGGCCAAGGCCGCATTTGGCGACGATATCGTCTATATCGAGAAATATCTCGAGCGCCCTCGCCACATCGAAATCCAAGTGCTCGGCGACGGCAAGGGTCATGCCATCCATCTCGGTGAACGCGATTGTTCGCTGCAACGTCGCCACCAGAAGGTCTGGGAGGAAGGCCCCTCGCCTGCGCTCAATGCCGGCGCGCGCGATATGATCGGCGAGACGGTCGCAAAAGCCATGCGCGATATCGGCTATCTCGGCGTCGGCACCGTCGAATTTCTGTACGAGGACGGCAAGTTTTACTTCATCGAAATGAACACGCGCATTCAGGTCGAGCATCCGGTCACCGAAATGATCACCGACATCGACCTGATCTTCGAACAAATTCGCGTCGCCGCCGGCAGCGAACTCGCAATCAAGCAAAGCGACGTGAAATTTCACGGTCACGCGATCGAGTGCCGCATCAACGCCGAGAACCCCGTTTCCTTCCGACCTTCGCCGGGCAAGATCCTGCACTATCACGCGCCGGGCGGCCTCGGTGTGCGCATCGATTCTGCCGTTTATCAGGGCTACACCATCCCGCCCTACTACGATTCACTCGTCGGCAAGCTGATCGTTCACGGCAAGACGCGCACCGAATGTTTGATGCGGCTGAAACGTGCACTCGATGAAGTCGTGGTCGATGGAATCGAAACGACGCTGCCTCTGTTCCGCGCGCTCGTACGCGAGAACGACATCATCGACGGCAATTATCACATCCACTGGCTGGAACAGTTCCTTGCTCGCGGCGGCATGGAGAGCTAGGGCGGCGGCGATCCGGCCCCGGTAAGCCGCGTCAGCAGTGCACAGACGTCGTTCGGATCGTAAGGCTTCGCCATAAAGAGCGAGCGCGGCACCAGCGGTGCAATTTCGGACACCTTGTAACGTCCTGAAGCGTAAACGATCGGCATCTCAGGCCGCATTTGCCGCGCACGCGTCGCCAGTTCCGCGCCGTTCATGCCACCCGGCAGGTTGATGTCGGTGAACAGGACGTCGATGGCGGCGCCGGAATCGATGTACTCCAGCGCCTCGTCGGCAGTCGTTACTTCGTGGACCAAAAAGCCGGATGCGCTCAGAGCATCAGCGACAAGATTGCTGATGAGGACTTCGTCTTCGACCACCAGAACCGAAACCGGGGTCGCGTCTCGTGTCATGTTTCCCTCCCCACATCCGCTTCAGAAATTTGCTGCATTTATGGTGTCTAAAGGGTTAACAACGGCGGCAGTAGAGGGCCCTCTCCTCACGCCGTCGGCGCTGCCGTAGGATCACGTACCCTGTCGCCGCGACTCGAACCATGGCAAACCGCGAAAACACCTTCATCGAGATCACGCCTGAGGTACTGCTGAAGGCCTATGCCTGCGGCATCTTCCCGATGGCCGAAAGCGCGGACGATCCGGCGCTCTATTGGATCGAGCCGGACATGCGCGGAATCATTCCGCTCGAGGGATTCCACGTCCCGGCGAGACTGGAGCGCACCGTCCGCTTGACACCATGGACGGTTCACATCGATCGCGATTTCGATGGTGTGATCGACGGCTGTGCCGAGCCCAAGCAGGATCGCGCCCGTACATGGATCAATACGCGCATCCGCCGCATCTACCGCGCGCTGTTCGAGCGCGGCCATTGTCATACTGTCGAGATCTATGACGGCGACCAGCTTGTCGGCGGGCTTTACGGCGTGTCGCTCGGCCGCGCCTTCTTCGGCGAAAGCATGTTTCATCGTGCGCGTGACGCCTCCAAAATAGCCCTTGTGCATCTGATCGCGCGGCTAAAGGCCGGCGGTTACCGTTTGCTCGACACGCAATACGTGACCGAGCACTTGCGGACCTTCGGAGCAGTCGAAGTGCCAAAGCGGCGCTATCATCGTCTGCTGGAGGAAGCGCTCACCGGCGACGGCGATTTCGCCGCACTGCCGCTCGATCAGCCGATGAGCGGCGAAGAGGCGCTGGCGACGATTTTCAGCGGCCAATAAATCTCAGTCATTCCAGGGCGCGCCCGGAACGACAAGAAAAACTACCGCAGGAACGGGAACAGACTGGGCTGCTGCGGCGGCGGCGTGCGCTGCGCAGAAGGAGGCGGTGGCGGTGGTGGCGGCGGACGCTGCGCGGACGGAGGTGGTGGCGGCGGCGTTCGCCGTTGCTGCTGCTGTTGCTGGCGCGCCGGTTGTTTGGGCGCATCCGGCGGCACGTCCGCCACGGCGGGACCCTGACCGCCTTTGCAGTTCGTGACCCACACGTCGTAGATCGGATGCTCGACCGCGTGCAGGCCGGGGCTCGCTGCAAACATCCAGCCAGTGAAGATGCGCTTGATCTCGCCCTGCAGCGTCACCTCGTCAACTTCGACAAAGGCGTCGGTGTTCGGCGTTTCGGTGGGCGGCCGCGAATAGCACACGCGCGGCGTCACCTGGAGGGCGCCGAACTGTACCGTCTCGTTGATCGCAACATCGAACGAAATGATGCGGCCGGTGATCTTGTCGAGACCGGAGAAGACCGCGGTCGGATTGTTGATGCGCTGAGGCGATGGGGCGACCACGACTTCGTCGCTCGGCTGCGGCGCGGTATTGGCCGGCTGTGGGGCATTGCGCGGCGAACCCGGACCTGGCGGCAAAGGTGTGGGCTGTCCGGGCGCAACAGCGGTGCCTTGCGGCACCTGACCTGGCGGAGGCGCCGGCGCCACTATTCCCCCCGGTGGCGGCGGCAGCGGTTGCGATTGAACGCCGCCGCCCCCGGGCCGGTTCGATGGCGGCAGGCTCATCGGTGCCGGCAGCGGCTGTGACGGAGGTTCGTCGCGGCCTGGATAGTAGGGCTGTTGGGACGAAGGCGATCGGCCGCCCGGCACATCGGCTGGCGGGCGCGGCGGAGGATCGCCGAAGATTGAACCAAACTGCGCAGCGGCAGGCTGCGCCACGAACAGCGCAGCTACTGTCAACAACGCGACTGGACCGATGGGACGCGCCATTAAAGCGGCTTTTTCCCTGGCCGGCGTGGATTCGCCTGGCGCCGGTAGAGCCCGGTTAACACGGGGAATACGGCGGTGGAAGGGCGCCCAAATCAAGCCTGGTCATTCCAGCGCGCGATCGGAAGCGAGCGAACACGGAACCCGCAGGCCGCACCGTTGCGCAGTATGGATTCCGGCCCCGGCGCTTTGCCCAGTCCTGGAATGACGTCTGTGGATTACTGATGTCCCGGGGTCCAGGCCCTGTAGTCGCCCGTTGCTTTCGGCCGGCGGCCCGCAGCGAGCGTCGACCCCGGCGGCCGCAGCGCGCCCGGCGTGCCGGTCATATTCGGACGATGCGGCTTTTGCCACGAGTGCGGCTTGTAGCTTTCCTGTGTCGGCGGCGTGTCGACGGTGTGGTGCAACCAGCCGTGCCAGGACGGCGGCACGCAGGAGGCTTCCGTGTAGCCGTTGTAGATCACCCAGCGCCGCTCGAAGCCGAGCGTCTTGTCGATCTTGCCGCCAATGGTTCGGTAATAGCGGTTGCCGAACTCATCCTCACCGACTGCCTCGCCATACATCCAGGTCCAGAACTGGGTCCCGAATGTCTGCGAATTCCACCAGGTGAACAGCTTGAGAAAGAAATTTTTCATCGCCGCCGCGCATTGAAAACAATTGGAACGCGGGCGTTTTGCCACTCCGGGCCGCCCAAGTCCAGCATGCATGTCCCATGCCCAAATCCAGTGCCCACCCTAAACGCCCAAACCCGCGCCCAAGTCCATTCCCCAAGTCCATTCCCCAGGTCCACTCCCCAGTCCAGCGCCCAAACTTCGCCATTCGGGGCAACTATTCGTCCGTTTTCCCAGCAGTGATAAAAGGCCGTATGGATTCGATCAGATCGGTCGTGACCAACATCAAGGACTGGCTCGACTGGCTCCCTAACCCTGTCGTCGCGGCCATCATCCTGGGGCTTGCCGCCGTCGTCGCTCTGGCGCTGCATAACTGGTCGACCCAACTGGCACGCCGGCTGCTAGCCCATCGATATCCCAACACCTTTTCGATTTTCAGCCAGACCCGCGGCCCTACCCGGCTGGCGCTGCTGACGCTGGCCATGATCATCGTCATTCCGGTCGCGCCGCTGCCGCCGGACACGGCGAGCGTGCTGGCGCGCCTTCTTGCGATGGCGGTCATCGGCATGATCGGCTGGACGATCATCGTCATCATGCACATTGCTGCCGAACTTTATCTGCGTCGCTTCCGTCTCGACGTTGATGACAATTTTCTGGCCCGCAAGCATAACACTCAGGTCCGCGTGCTGTTGCGCAGTGCGGACGTCATTGTGATCCTGGTGACGGTCGGCGCCGCACTGATGACCGTTCAATCGGTGCGGCAATACGGTATCAGCCTGTTCGCTTCCGCCGGCGTGGCCGGCATTATCGCCGGTCTGGCCGCGCGACCGGTGCTCGGAAATCTGATGGCGGGCGTGCAGATCGCGATGACCCAGCCGATCCGGCTCTACGATGCCGTGATCGTAGAGGGTGAGTACGGCACGATCGAAGAAATCGGTTCGACGTTTGTCACCGTCAAACTCTGGGACCTGCGCCGAATGGTCGTCCCGCTCAGCTATTTCATCGAAAAGCCGTTTCAGAACTGGACGCGTGAGCGATCATCATCGCTGATCGGGAGCGTCTTTCTGTATGTCGATTACGGCGCGCCGGTCGCTCTTATTCGCGACAAGCTCACCGAGATCCTCAAGCAGTCGAACAAATGGGACGGCGCCACCGCCAGCCTGCAGGTCACCGATCTCAAGGAAGGCGCCATGGAGTTGCGCTGCCTGTTGAGCGCGCGTGCGCCCGGCCAAACCTTCGACTTGCGTTGCGAGGTGCGCGAGAAGCTCATCGATTTTCTGCAAAGGGAGCACCCCGAAGCACTGCCCCGCTCGCGGCAGCTCAGCTTCAGGGAAAGCGAGCGTTCGGAAGACGCGATCCAGCGGCCGGCAGCGCGCCGCTGACCGCAAGCCAGCGCGGAAAGCCATGTTGCAGTGCATGTTGTTTTTGCGGGGCGCCTGTGGGTATCCTGCCCAGGAATTCATCAGCGTTGCTGAAGATTCGAAATGACAGTGCCGGGATTAAAGGCGGGCCTTCGCGGGTCCGCCTTTTTTCGTGGCACGGTGCGTACCCCTGTGGGGCCCCCTGCAATTCACAGCAGTGGGCTACCTCACCGGGCTTCGATCCACGTCGCGTCTAAGCCGTAAGGCACTGACCTCATTTCGAGAATCAGAGACTCCGGAACCGCGATCCGGCGAATTTTCCCCGGCTTGTCCCCGACTGCATTTGTGGCCGGGCCCACGGCGTTCGCACACGGAAGTCCCGTTTTTCGGTCATTTTTCTGTCATGGCCGGAGGCATAAAAACCTACCCCGCCGGGGCCGAGAAAAAACTTTTCGCGGGACCGCGCAGGCCCAATACTGCCTGCGTTCTATCGGGCCGTTGTCCCCGAAGTTCACCGGTTAGACACAAGATTTAGTGTTTGATTCAGATTTGATCACTATGTGTTGTTGACGCGTAGAGCGAGTCCACTTAGCTTTGGTGTGTTCGGTGGCGTTGAGTTTCAGGTTCCCTCCGGACCCTCAGAACGGCTTTTCAGTCGATGAGCTCAACCCGCGCCAGAACGATGGCGTTTGGGACAGGGATTTTCTGTGCCCGGGGCGAAAACCCCGGATCAAACCGGTGCCGGATCAGAGCGCCGGGCTTAGATGAGGTCGGTGGCGTTGAGCGAGTACGAGCAACGACGGCGGATCGGGACAGGTCCGTCTGAAACAAAAGGGCGGTGGTCAATCGTCCGGAAATTGGGGCTAGAGACACATGCGAATTGAGCGGCGCTATACCAAGGACGGACAATCGGCCTACGCAGGCATCGAGTTCCGGCTCACCACCAGTGAGATCAAGAACCCCGATGGTTCGGTGGTCTTCAAGCTCGACAATGTCGAGGTGCCAGAATTCTGGTCGCAGGTCGCCTCCGACGTGCTGGCGCAGAAGTATTTCCGCAAGGCCGGTGTCCCTGCCCGCCTGAAGAAGATCGAAGAGAATTCAGTCCCCTCGTTCCTGTGGCGCTCGGTCGCCGACGAGGATGCGCTCGCCGCGCTGCCCGAGAAGGACCGCATCATCGGCGAACAATCGTCCAAACAGGTGTTTGATCGTCTCGCCGGCACCTGGACCTATTGGGGCTGGAAGGGCGGCTATTTCGATTCCGAAAACGACGCCCAGGCGTTCTTCGATGAGCTGCGCTTCATGCTGGCCGCACAGATGTGCGCGCCGAATTCACCGCAGTGGTTCAACACCGGCCTGCACTGGGCTTACGGCATCGATGGGCCGAGCCAGGGCCACTATTACGTCGACCCCTTCACCGGCAAGCTGACCAAATCGAAGTCCGCTTACGAGCATCCGCAGCCGCACGCCTGTTTCATCCAGTCCGTCTCCGACGATCTGGTGAACGACGGTGGCATCATGGACCTGTGGGTGCGCGAGGCGCGCCTGTTCAAATACGGCTCGGGCACCGGCTCGAATTTCTCCAGGCTCCGCGGTGAAGGCGAAAGACTGTCCGGCGGCGGCAAATCGTCCGGCCTGATGTCGTTCCTGAAAATCGGCGACCGCGCCGCGGGCGCGATCAAGTCGGGTGGCACCACGCGGCGCGCAGCCAAGATGGTGATCGTCGATGTCGATCACCCGGATATCGAAACCTATATCGACTGGAAGGTGCTTGAAGAGCAGAAGGTGGCCGCGCTGGTCACCGGCTCCAAGATCAACCAGAAGCACCTCAAGGCCGTTCTCAAGGCCTGCGTGAACTGCGAGGGCTCGGGCGACGATTGCTTCTCGCCGGAGAAGAACCCTGCGCTCAAGCGCGAGATCAAGCTCGCGCGCCGGGCGATGGTGCCGGACAATTTCATCAAGCGCGTGATCCAGTTCGCGCGACAGGGCTACAAGGACATCAACTTCCCGACCTACGACACCGATTGGGACAGCGAGGCCTATCTCACCGTCGCCGGGCAGAACTCGAACAATTCGGTGCGTGTCACCGATGGCTTCCTCAAGGCCGTCGAATCCGACGCCAAATGGGATCTGACCTACCGCAAGAACGGCAAGGTTTCGAAGACGATCGATGCCCGCGAGCTGTGGGAGAAGATCGGTTACGCCGCCTGGGCCTCGGCCGATCCCGGCCTGCAATACCACACCACCGTCAACGACTGGCACACCTGCCCGGCGTCCGGCGAGATCCGCGCATCCAATCCGTGCTCGGAGTACATGTTCCTCGACGATACTGCCTGCAATCTCGCCTCGCTGAACCTGCTCACGTTCCGCGACCAGAAGACTGGAAATTTCCAGGTCGAAAGCTATGAGCATGCCGTTCGCCTGTGGACCGTCGTTCTCGAAATCTCGGTGATGATGGCGCAGTTCCCGTCACGCGAGATCGCGGAGCGGTCTTTTGAATTCCGCACGCTCGGCCTCGGTTACGCCAATATCGGCGGCCTGCTGATGACCTCCGGCATTCCTTATGACTCGGATGCCGGACGTGCCATCGGCGGCGCGCTCAGCGCCATCATGACCGGCGTGTCCTATGCGACCTCGGCCGAAATGGCGGAGAAGCTCGGGCCGTTCCCCGGCTACAAGAAAAACCGCGAGGCGATGCTGCGCGTCATGCGCAATCACCGCCGCGCCGCGTACAACGAGCGCACCGGCTATGAAAAGGTCGCGATGCCGCCCGTTCCGCTCGACCACGCCGCCTGCCCCGATCCGGTGCTGATCGCGCATGCCAAGGGTGCCTGGGACCGCGCGCTCAAGCTCGGCGAGAAGTACGGCTACCGCAATGCGCAGGCGACCGTGATTGCGCCCACCGGCACCATCGGCCTGGTGATGGATTGCGACACCACCGGCATCGAGCCCGATTTCGCGCTGGTCAAGTTCAAGAAGCTTGCCGGCGGCGGCTACTTCAAGATCATCAACCGCGCGGTGCCTGAAGCATTGCGCACGCTCGGCTACAGCGAAGCCGATATCGCCGAGATCGAGGCTTACGCGGTCGGCCACGGTACGCTGGCGCAGGCGCCTGCCATCAACCACACCACGCTGAAGGGCAAAGGCTTCACCGATGAAGCCATCGCCAAGGTCGAGAAGGCGCTGCCAACGGCCTTCGACATCAAGTTCGCCTTCAACAGGTGGACGCTGGGTGAGGACTTCTGCCGCGACACGCTCGGCATCAGCGCCGAGGACCTCGCCTCCCCTGCTTTCGACCTCCTCGCCGCGCTCGGCTTCGGCAAGCGCGAGATCGAGGCCGCCAACGTCCACGTGTGCGGTGCCATGACGGTTGAAGGCGCGCCGCACCTCAAGGCCGAACACTATCCGGTGTTCGACTGCGCCAACCCGTGCGGCCGCACCGGCAAGCGCTATCTTTCGGTTGAAAGCCATATCCGCATGATGGCGGCAGCGCAGCCGTTCATTTCAGGCGCCATTTCCAAGACCATCAACATGCCGAACGAGGCGACGGTCGAGGATTGCAAGTCGGCTTACCTTCTGTCGTGGAAGCTGGCACTCAAGGCCAACGCGCTCTACCGCGACGGCTCCAAGCTCAGCCAGCCGCTCAATTCGCAGCTGATCGCGGATGAGGACGACGAGGACGATGCTATCGAGGCCTTCATCGATCGCCCCAACGCGGCGCGCGCTTCGGCGCTGGCCGAAAAGGTGGTCGAGAAGATCGTCGAGCGCGTCACCGTGCTGCGCGAGCGCGAGCGCATGCCCGACCGCCGCAAGGGCTACACCCAGAAAGCGGTTGTGGGCGGCCATAAGGTCTATCTGCGCACCGGCGAATATGACGACGGCCGGCTTGGCGAGATCTTCATCGACATGCACAAGGAAGGCGCAGCGCTGCGCTCCATCATCAACAATTTCGCCATCGCGGTGTCGCTCGGCCTGCAATACGGCGTGCCGCTGGAGGAATATGTCGACGCCTTCACCTTCACCCGTTTCGAGCCGCAGGGCCCGGTACAGGGCAACGACTCGATCAAATACGCGACCTCGATCCTCGACTACGTATTCCGCGAACTCGCCGTCTCCTATCTGGAGCGTTTCGACCTCGCCCATGTGGACCCGACCGAGGTTGGCGGCTTCGACGCGCTCGGCAAGGGCGTGGAGGAAGGCAAGACGGCCCCGGCGACCAATTATGTTTCGAAGGGCCTGACACGTTCGCGCACGGATCGTCTGTCTGTTGTGCGCGGGATTGTGCCGCCTACGGCGAGCGGCAATGTCACAGCGCTCGCTTCAGTCGGCGCACGCGCCGAGGTTGCCGGCACCACCGCGCTCAAGGCCGAGCCGGAAGCCAAGCTCTCGCCGACCGAGCAGCTCGAGCTTCGCGTCGACACGCACGACGCGCGCGCGCATGCCAAGGCCGCGGCCTCAGAGAAACGCGCCGAGGCCCGCGCCAAGGGCTACGAAGGCGAGGCCTGCGGCGAATGCGGCAACTTCACACTGGTGCGCAACGGCACCTGCATGAAGTGCGATACGTGCGGGTCAACGACGGGGTGTTCGTGAGCAAGAGCACAAAAGACATGGAACGCGCACAAGCCGCGTTCCACAAGAAGGAAATCCAGGCACGCGAAGGCGCCACCGCCGCTGCGGAATACAAGGCCGCCGGCCTGGCGGAGCGCGCCAAGACCGAGCGGCTGAGAGCGCTGCGGCTCGCCAAGGAAGCCGCCGACCGCGAGGCCGCGGCGAACGCGCCGCCGCCTGCGCCGAAGCTGCAGAAAGCGGCGAAACCAAAGGGCGCGGCCAAAAAGAAAAAGTGAGGGCACTAACCGCGCCTGCATGCTCCCGGCCATCTTAGCAGCTGAGCAATCGACGGTATTTTTGCCTCATCGCCCACGGCGACTTGTAATTCCTTCCGGAAATTTTGAGCGGGAACTTCTTCCGTCAAACGCATCTAACGCGTAGCTTCGCCTTTCGAAATTTCAACTCAGACCGAAACAGGACAGCACGCTGCTGGACTGGAAAGGAAGGTGAATCAATGGCCGCGCTTGTGCCTCCATTCACGCGGGAAACTGCGACCGCGAAAGTCCGAATGGCCGAAGACGGTTGGAACAGCCGCGACCCGCATCGTGTATCGCTGGTCTACACCGAGGATAGTCAATGGCGGAACCGCGCAGAGTTTCCGGTTGGACGAAAGGCGATCGTGGAATTTCTGACGCGAAAGTGGGCTAAAGAGCTCGACTATCGGCTCATCAAAGAGCTGTGGTCTTTTGACAATCACCGTATCGCTGTTCGCTTCGCCTATGAGTGGCATGACGAAAGCGGGAACTGGTTCCGATCGTATGGAAATGAGAACTGGGAGTTTGATTCTGCGGGCCTGATGCAGCGGCGTTTTGCCTCGATTAACGACCTGCCGATCAAGGAATCAGATCGCAAGTTTCATTGGCCGCTCGGCCGGCGGCCGGATAATCATCCTGGTCTCTCTGATCTTGGCCTTTGATCCCACATAACCAATTCACGCTGATCAACATGGCTGCGGCCGCAAGCTTGGCCAAAGGGCAGCCCTTTTGCTTGCCGGTACTCCGTTGTGAATGTCCGCTCGTGGCTCAAAGCTGACCTGCACATCGACCACCGTCTCTTCAGCCCTCTCCTCGCCGCAATGCGCAATTATGCGACGGGCATGACCTTTCCATTCGCCTGGGACTATGACCGCGGCGAGACGCTCGCCGACGCCATCGTCCATCTCCTCGGTGTCGCTTTGGCGGTTTGCGGCGCCGCAGTGCTGATCGTCATCGCCGTGCACGGCGGGGACACCGCGCGGCTCATTGCAGTCGCGATCTATCTGGCCGGACTTCTGGCCATGGTGTGTTTCTCGGCGGCGTATAATCTCTGGCCGGTCTCACCCTTCAAATGGTGGCTGCGGCGTCTCGATCATTCGGCGATCTACCTGCTGATTGCGGCGACCTACACGGCCTTCATGCTGCCGATGCACGGCGCCACGCCAGCCGTCACACTTGCAGGCATCTGGGCCGCGGCACTCGCGGGCATTGCGATCAAGCTGTTATGGCCGGGCCGTTTCGACCGCACATCCGTTGTTGTCTATCTTGTCATGGGCTGGAGCGGCCTCTTCACCATCGGCCCGATTGCCGCCGCGCTCGCGCCGGTGACCCTCACGCTGATCGCCGTCGGCGGTGTGCTTTACTCGGCCGGCGTCGTCTTCCATGCGTGGAGAAGCCTGCGTTTTCAGAACGCGATCTGGCACGGCTTTGTGCTCAGCGCTGCGTTCTGCCATTACGCCGCCGTGCTGACGTCCGTGACGGTGTAATCCGCACACATTCTGCCGGCCGTCATAGATCGGGATAACCTGTTCCGACATCGACTTCGCCCCGCCTTTGGGCAAGATTGGTCGAACGTCGCACTCCGATTCGCCGCGGCGACCCGATTTAGGGCTGGCTCTATCATGCCGCGTGGCTTGGCGCTGATCACGGTCGCCACCGCCCTGCTTCTTGCGGGATGCGCAGGCCATTCGCTCGACTGCCTGACCGGAACGTCAAGCAACAACTGCGCACCGGACACGTTAGGCCATCAGCAGATGGTGCAGCAGCAACAAAGCGACGACACGGTCGCATCCATCGACGACGCTCGCTGTCGTTCTTACGCAGCGCGGGGCTCGAAGGAGTATCTCGATTGCCGCCGCCGGGCAGCAAGCGTTCGAAGTTCGCCGCAGGCGCGCTGAGCGGCACAACGTAGTCGGATGAGCGGAACGAAATCCGGGACTTCATCGCATTCGCTGAATGTGGGTTACGGGCGAACCGCTTCAAATCCCCCTGTTGTTTTTCAGGCGAAACAGCACGTATCCATATTTGAAACTTTGGTTTTCATTGCCGAGAGCTTCAACCTTGAATGTGCCGGCGGTTTGAAATGCCTTCACACTCGGCCCGCGTATGATTGTTGTCTGGTCGCCATCCGGCGATCGCCAGTAAATTTTGGCATCGGTACTGGAGTCGAGGATCGTGAAGAGAACCGTATGCCACTCGCCATCATCAACGATCGTCTTTGGCCGCGATCCACCAGTCTGCGTGCCCGTGCCCATCGATTCAAACGAATCGATCTGACCGAAATCGATCATTTGGGCGCCGGCGTTGCCGGAGTAAAAAAGTACGCCCGGGCAAAGCAGCGCCAGGATCGCGACATGGATGAACGGCCGGAGCCTCATGGCTTTCGCATCTCCAATGATTGAATGAGACTACTGCCTATAATCCGCATCACACAAGTTTCGTTCCGGTGCGGCCGGCAAACGTAGCCCGGGATGAGCGAAGCGAAATCCGGCGCTTCGGGCGCCACCGCGTTTCGCTGCGCTCATGCGGACTGCGGCTTCCCCCGCATCAAGGACCCACCAGCCACATCGGGTCCGGTTGCGTGAACGTTGAAGGCTCGGTCGCACCCGCAGTCTGAATTTGGGTATTTGCCATTTCAGAGTTGGCAGCAGCCTCGATCGGCGAATGAATCTTGACGGCGGCGACCAGTGTCAGCGCGATGACGGATGCAATGATGATTTGACGATCCATATAGCCTCCTGCGTGCTTCGCCCTGGAACGGACTATTGCGCCCGCCAGAGGAAGACCATGTGAGCTGCCTCACAGTCCGCGGCGTGAACTGGCTTTTCAGGAGGATGGCCCCAGGTATAAATGGGAATCGTTTGCAGGAGCCCGCGTCGAGAACGCAGGCAGAATCGGGGGCAACATCATGGCTGTTCGCCGTTTTCTCATTTCATTCGTCACACTCATTGCCTGCTGCTCGCCAACGCTGGCCGATACCTTGAATTCTTTCCGGCAAGCAAACGGCCTTCCGGCGCTGCATCGGAGCGGAGCGCTCCAGGCAATGGCGTCACGCCATGCGAGAAGCATGGCCGCTCGTCAATCAATGGATCATGCCGGCTTCTACTCGGAGCGCGGTGCGGCCGGCGCACGAGCGGAAAATGTGGCGTGGGGTTGCGGCACGGAAAGCTGTGCGATCCGCATGTGGGAAGGATCGGCTGGACATCGCGCCAACATGTTGCTGTCCGATGTCAGGAGCTACGGGCTTGCATCGGCTGCCGGCGGGCGCAACCGCTATTGGTGTCTCGTGCTTGGCCGGTAGCCGTCGGATCGCGAGATCGCGCGAGGAGGCCTCGCAGGAACCTCGTGTTGTTCCATACTCCGGTAGGCGTTTGTTCCACTTTCACTAGTTTGACTCACAAGGAACCCATTGCAGCCGGAATCAGTTGCCACCATATCTCTCGAACTGTTTGGCGAGCGGCATGGTTGGCAAAATGCGGTGTATGCGTTGGCTTGTCGCGGCGGCCGTGCTGGCGATAGCCGTTCCGGTAAGCATTCCGGTCCACGCCCAGTTTTTCTGGGACCAGCAATACCAGAACAAACGATCCCGACCGCAGTCGGGCGGCTTCTTCGGGAACTGGTTCGAGCCGTTCAATTCGCGGTCTCGCGACCGTGAATACTCGCGGCCCAGCGACGACGACTACGGCCCTCCGGCACAACGGCAACAACACACACAACAGCCCACTGAAAGTTCGCGTGCGCCACCGCCGCGCAAAACGGAGGCGAAGGGCGAGCAGACTGCGCCCACCACATCAGTCGTGGTGATGGGCGACGACATGGCCGACTGGCTTGGCTATGGCCTGGAAGATGTCTTCTCGGATTCACCGGAGATTCGCATCGTCCGCAAGAACAAGCTCTCCTCCGGCCTGCTGCGCTACGACGGTAAAGGCGATCTCGACTGGTGGCATGTTGCGCGCGACACGCTGGCGCAAGAGAAGGCCGACTACGTCGTCATGATGCTCGGCCTCGGGGACCGTGGGGACATTCGCGAAAAGGATGTCGCCAAAGAGGCTGAAACGAGAGCCAAGGAACAGCAGACCAAGGATCAGACCAAGGATCAGACCAAGGATCAGACGAAGGACCAGACGAAGGATCCCAAAGACCAGGCGAAAGATGAAGGCGATAAAAAGAGCGGACAGAAGTCCGCCAAAAACGACAATGCTGCCGAGACCGACTCGCCCGCCCCGCAGCGCGCCAAAAAAGCCGGTGGCCCCGCCGAGTTTCGGAGCGACGAATGGGAAAAGATATACGTGCGGCGCATTGACGACACGATCGCGGCTCTCAAGAGCAAAGGCGTGCCGGTCATCTGGGTCGG
>DASSIJ010000127.1:0-5459 GCA_035692045.1 Pseudolabrys sp.
CCGCAGCGCGGTCGACGAACAAGCTGCCCTTGCTGACGACGGCTTCGCCGTCGCGCAGGCCTTCGATGACCTGGATCATCTGTCCGTTGGAGAGACCGGTCTTGATGTCACGCCGTTCGACCGATTTGTCGTCGCGCGCGACCCAGACATGAGCGACTTTGCCATCGTAGATGATTGAATCTTGCGGCACCGCGAGTGAGCTGTCTCCTTCACCGGTGAGAATCGTTACGCTGGCGAACATTTCCGGACGCAGCAGATGCTGCGAATTGTCGATTGTCGCCCGCACCATGAGCCGCCGCGTGCCGGTATCGAGTGACGTGGCGACATAGGAAATGTTCGCAGGGAACACGCGGTTCGGATAGGCGAGAACCGTGAAGTGGACCGCCTGTCCCACGTGCACGCTGGGCGCATCCGACTCGCGCACATAGGCGACCAGCCACACGGTCGACAGGTCACCAATGACGAAAGTCGGATCGCTTGCGTTGGTGTTCTGCGAAGAGGTGTTGATGTATTGCCCTGGGCCGACCTTGCGCTGGATGACGGTGCCGGAAATGGGCGAATAAATTGTCAGCTGCGGGCTGACAGCACCGGTGTCTGTAAATTTGGTGATTTCATCGTCCGTCATCCCGAGAATGCGCAAACGATTGCGCGTCATCTCCAGGGAGGTCTGGGCGGAGCGCACGTCATTCTCCGCGGCACGGCTGGTTGCCTGCGACGTTTGCAGATCGCGCAGCGGGCCGGCGCGCGAGTCATAGAGCGTCTTGTTCTGTTGCTCGACGATCTTGGCGAGCTCTAGCGCCGACCTGCTCTTATTGAGATTCGAGATCGAGGCGATGAAATCATTCTGCGCCTGCACCATGTCGGGCGCTTCAACGGTGAAGAGCGACTGGCCTGCCTTTACCATGTCTCCGGGCTTGGCAAGCAACTTGATGACGCGGCCCGAGTAGGGCGAGAACACCAGCGTCGAGCGGTCCTCGTCGACGGCAATCTTTCCCTCAGTCAAGTGCTCGGTGCGGAACACGACTTCGGTGACCGGGGACACCGTCAATGACGCCCATTGCTTTGACGTCGGGTAATACAGTGCGCCTTCATGGCGACCCTGAGCCACTTCCGGTTCGGCCAATTTGTCCACGCCGGGGGTGCGCGTTGCAGCCACCGCAAGCCATGTACCGACGATGAGAACGACCGCGGCGATCACGCCATTGCGCGCGCTTAGCTGCGGTCGCAGCTTAAACTGCGCCATACTGGTCCCGACTGACGATCCAAGAACTTCCTCGTCCTGGACCCCCCACTGGCGTGCTTTATATTGAATTCAGGTGGGGCAGCGGCATTACCGCGAAATAAATCTTTTACCTGGGGTAAATTGGGCCCGGACTAAGGGTCTGGCCGGCCCACACGTCGAAGAAATTGCCCGCAGCCCTTACAAGGCTATGCTTGGCGCGAATCCGGGATGGGGCGGTCATCCACCTGTCAGTATTTCCGAGCATAAACGTCGTTCGCCTGCGGAAGGCCACGCGTTGGAGCGCGCCTTGGTGCAGTGCAAAAACTGTTGTTGCGGCCAGTATGCGATTGCGTCGCCTGCCCATTCATTGTGCGATGCTTACGGTTGTGGCGTTCGCCGCCGCGCCTTTCGCGCGTGGCCAGCAAGCGCCGAGCGCCATCGGCATCACCGTGCCCTCGATCGCCACCAGCTTTCCGCAGAACGCCGACGCGTCCGGGAACCGCAAGTGGCTCTACGATCACGGCGTTTCATACAATTTCATCTACACCAATGATGTGCTGAGCAATTTATCTGGCGGCATCAAGCGCGGCACGATCGATCAGGGCAAGCTGGAAGCGCAGCTCTACATTGACCTTGAAAAATTGGCCGGCTTGAAGAGCTGGACGTTCTACGCCAATGCCTTCGGAATCTACAACGACGGCCGCATCCGGCGAGACTACGTCGGCGGCATGAACACGATCGCCGCGATCGAAGCAACTCCGACCGTGCGCCTGTCGGAATTGTGGCTCGAACGCTGGTTTGGCCCCCTGAGTTTCAGATTTGGCCAGCTCGCCGCGGACGCCGAATTCTTCTACAGCGACGTCAGCCAGATTTTCATGCAGAGCGATTGGCCGACGATCGGCGCAGTCAATTTGCCGGGTGGAGGTCCCGCCTATCCGTTGTCGGCCGTTGGCGCGCGAATAAAGTACGAATTGCCGAAGGACGCCTCGTTGCTATTTGCGATTTTCAACGGCGATCCGGCGCCACCATGCGGGAATGCCGATCCCGACACTTGCAATCGCTATGGCCTGAATTTCCGTCTCAGCGATCCGGCCTTCATGATCGGCGAATTTCAGTGGAGACGAAATCGCGGAAAGCATGACACGGGACTTGCCACGACTTTGAAGATCGGGGGCTGGAGTCATCTTGGTCAATTTGCCGACAAGCAGTTCACCAACAACGGCATGCTGTTGGCCAACCCGGCCAGCAACGGCATGCCGCTGATGCACCGCGGCGATTACGGAATCTACGGCGTGATTGATCAGCAGCTCTATCGCCCGCCAGGTGGCGACGGAAACAGTGGTATTTCCGTTTTTAACCGTTCCGCGATCAGCCCGTCCGATCGCAATCTTGTCAATGTCGAGATCGATGGTGGAATTGTCTTTGCCGGGATGATCCCCAAGCGTCCGGACGACAGCTTTGGCGCGAGCGTCATCTATTCGCGCTTTTCCAACAGCATTCGCGCCTTCGACCAGGAGCAGATCAATTTCGGTACCTTGTCCACGCCGCCGCGCGACTACGAGATAAACCTGGAGCTCACTTATGTTGCGGAGATCATAAAAGGCTGGGTCGTGCAGCCGGTTTATACTTACATCTGGCATCCGAGCGGCACCGGCATCAGGTATCCCGACGCACACGTCGCAGGCGTGCGCACGATTATCCGGTACTGAAAAGCAGACCCGCCCGGACGGGGACAGACCGGGCGGGTCGTCTAGATCGGCGCGAGGATGGACGGGGCAGGCGCCGATCCCAGAGGCGTGAAATCAGTAGCCGCAGACCTGCACGACGCGCAGGTTGCCCCAACGGTCGTATCGCTCGACCAGACGGCATTCGCGATAGGCGGGCGTCACATAGACCGGGCCGCCATAAGCGTTGGTCGCCGCAGCCGCGCCGATCAATGCGCCGGCCGCAATGCCGATGCCGACGGCGGCGCCCCAATGCGAATGGGCTTCGGCGGTCCCGCTGGTGACGGCGAGCGTGCCCGCGAGTGCGAGTGCGGCGAGGGTGGCTGTGGTGATCTTTGACTTGGTCATGGCGGTCTCCATCCGGTTAAAATCGGGCGGCGTTTGATGGCCGCGATATCCATGGGTCGCGCCGGTCTCGGAAAAGGTTCAAAGGCCGCGGCGGTGCGGCTTGCCCGGACCCGACAGCCATGAAAAGTTGAGAAAATGAGCAGAATCACCGCGTTTTTACTGCTTTTTGCCATGATCCCGGCGGCGCAGGCGCAGCAACTGGACAAGGTCCGCTTTGGCACCAATTGGGTGGCCGAAGCCGAGCACGGCGGCTTCTATCAGGCGGTCGCCGACGGCACCTACAGAAGGTACGGGCTCGATGTAACCATCGTCCCGGGCGGGCCAAACGTGAACAATCGCATTCTGCTCCCGGTCGGCAAACTCGATTTCTTCATGAGCGCCAATTCGCTGCAATCCTTCGATGCGGTCGCTCAGAATATTCCGACCGTGGCGGTTGCCGCGAGCTTTCAGAAGGATCCGCAGGTTCTCATAGCGCACCCTGGCGTCACAAAATTCGAGGATCTGAAGACGCGCACGTTGTTCGTGTCGAAGGAAGGCATGGCCAGCTATTTTCAATGGCTCAAGGCCGACTTCGGCTTCAATGAGTCGAAGGTGAAGCCTTATACTTTCAATGCGCAGCCATTTCTCACCGATAAAAATTCGGCGATGCAGGGCTACGTCACGTCGGAGCCATTTGCGGTCGAGCGCCAGGGCAAGTTCAAGCCGGCAGTGTTTTTGCTGGCCGACCAAGGTTTCGATGCTTATTCGACGCTGATTGAAACCCGGCGGGACCTGGTGGAGAAGCGGTCCGATCTGGTGCAAAGATTCGTCGATGCGTCGGCGATCGGATGGTATCACTACGTCTACGGCGACAGCCGGCCGGGCAATGACCTTATCAAGAAACAGAATCCGGAAATGACCGATGCCCTGCTGTCTTATTCCATCGCCAAGATGAAGGAGTACGGCATCGTCGATTCCGGCGACTCCGTGAAGTTCGGCATCGGTGCCATGACGGATGCCCACTGGAAAAGCTTCTTCGACAAGATGGTGCGTGTTGGCGTCGTCAAGCCGGACATCGACTACAGGCGCGCCTACACGCTGCAGTTCGTCAACAAGGGCGTCGGCCTTGACCTGCGGCCGAAATGAACGCGTCCGGTCAAACCATCGTCGCGTTGCGCGGTGTCGGCAAAACGTTTGAACGCGGCACTGTCGCTCTCGAAGCGCTCGATCTCGAGGTGCGCGAAGGCGAATTCGTTTCCCTGCTTGGCCCGTCGGGCTGCGGCAAATCGACAGCACTGCGGATCATCGCGGGGTTGAGCACGGCATCGAAGGGACTCGTCGAATGGCCGAACGGTGCCGGCAAGATTGGCTTCGTATTCCAGGAGCCGACGCTGATGCCCTGGGCCAACATTGCTTCGAATGTGCAGCTCCCGCTCAAGCTCTCCAATGCCGATGAAGCCACGTCGGGTACCGCGGTCAGGCAGTCACTTGAACGTGTCGGACTGACCGATTTTGCCGATGCATTTCCCCGGGAGCTCTCGGGCGGCATGAAAATGCGCGCGTCAATCGCGCGCGCCCTGGTAACCGAGCCGCAACTCCTGCTGATGGATGAACCCTTCGCGGCTCTCGACGAGATTACCCGCTTCAAGCTCAACAACGATCTGCTGGCGGTGTGGCACGCGCTGGGGCGCACGGTGATCTTCGTGACGCATTCGGTGTTCGAGTCGGTTTATCTGTCGCAGCGCATCGTGGTGATGACGCCGCGTCCGGGCCGCGTCTTTTCGGAGATTGCCATCGACGCCCCCTATCCGCGCGATGAGCGCTTTCGCACCTCTGCCGAATATGCTGGTTTCTGCCGGCAGGTGGGCGAGGAACTTGGCAAGGCTATGGCCACTGGAGGTGCGTCATGAGCGACCGCGCCTTGCGCATCGGCTTGCCGATCGTGATGCTCGCGATCGCTGTGCTTGTTTGGCATCTCGTCGTTCAGACGTTCAGGCTTCCGCCATACGTGCTGCCCGGTCCGGGTCTGGTGGCGACGACACTGATCACCGATGGCAACCTGTTGTGGAATTCGCTGCTGGTAACGCTGATCACCACGTTCGAAGGATTTGTGCTCGCAGCCGTCGGCGGTATTGGCCTTGCGATTCTATTCAACCAGTCACGCCTGGTTGAATATTCATTCTATC
>DASSIJ010000128.1:0-4300 GCA_035692045.1 Pseudolabrys sp.
CCTGACCCGGCTGATGGACGAGAATGCCACGGCGAAGACCCCACGCGATGCGCGCTCGGTCATGCATGAGGCCATGGTGCAGTCGGCGGTGCTTTCGGCCGCGCGGGCGCAGGAACTCGGCCTGGCGCAGAACCGCATCATCCTCTCCGCCAAAGTCTCGGCGGTGCAGGACCTGATCGCGGTCTATGGCGAGCTGGCCCGCCGCTGCGATTACGCCTTGCATCTCGGGCTCACCGAGGCCGGCATGGGCTCGAAGGGCATTGTGGCGTCATCGGCCGCCATGGGGGTCCTGCTGCAGCAGGGCATCGGCGACACCATCCGCATCTCGCTCACCCCGGAACCCAATGGCGACCGCACCCGCGAGGTGCAGGTGGGACAGGAGCTGCTGCAGACCATGGGGCTGCGGACTTTCGTGCCGTTGGTCGCGGCCTGCCCAGGCTGCGGGCGCACGACCTCGACCACGTTCCAGGAACTGGCGTCCGACATCCAGAGCTTCATCCGCGACTCGATGCCGGCCTGGAAGGCGCGTTATCCGGGGGTGGAAACGCTCAATGTCGCGGTGATGGGCTGCATCGTGAACGGACCCGGTGAATCCAAGCATGCCGATATCGGCATCTCGCTGCCCGGCACCGGCGAACAGCCGACCGCCCCGGTCTTCATCGACGGCAAGAAGGCCGCCACCCTGCGCGGGGCGAACCTGACCACCGACTTCAAGCAGATGGTGATCGACTATATCGAGCGGCGCTGGGGAACAACGGCACGCGCGGCAGAGTAGGGCCGGCGGGTTGCGCCATCCCGCACCTGCGCTACGATCTCGACATCGTTATTTCGCCGAAGGTGCCTCATGAGTTCGCTCAGCGGCAAGGACGGTCCGCGCTATCGGCACGTGGCCGGCGACTCGCTGCCCTACGAGACGATCAGCATCGACAAGCTCACGCCGATCATCGGCGCCGAGATCGGTGGCGTCGACCTCGCAAAACCGCTGTCCAACCGCACAGTGGACGAGATCCATCGAGCGCTGGCGGAAAACATCGTGATCTTCTTCCGCGATCAGCACATCACGCCGCAGCAGCATCTGGCCTTTGGCCGGTTGTTCGGTGAGCTGCACGTCCACCCCGCAGCGCCGCACGAGACCGGCGAACCGGCGCTTATGAAAATCTACGCGGACAGGAACAGCCCACGTGCGAACGGCGAAGGCTGGCACACCGACGTGTCGTGCGATCTCGAGCCGCCGATGGGCAGCATTCTCTACATCAAGCAGTGTCCGCCGCACGGCGGCGATACCTTGTTCGCCAGCATGTATGCTGCGTACGACGCGCTATCGGATCGTATGAAGACCTATCTCAACGGGCTCACTGCGGTGCACGATGGAGAACCGGTCTATCGTGGCCTTTATGCGAATGCCGGCGTTGCCGACAAGCCGGCGTATCCGCGTGCCGAGCATCCTGTCGTTCGGACACATCCCGTCACGGGAAAGAAGGCGCTCTACGTGAACCGCGGCTTCACACACCACATCGTCGGCATTCCGCGCGACGAAAGCGACGCTGTGCTGTCCTATCTCTATCAGCATGCCGAGAATCCGCTGTTCCAATGCCGCTTCCGCTGGACCGAGAATGCAATCGCGTTCTGGGACAATCGCTGCGCCCAGCACCGCGCCATGTGGGACTACTGGCCGCATACGCGATCCGGCAACCGCGTCACGGTGAAAGGCGAACGACCGTTCTGACGTGGCTTAAATCCAGCCGCCGCCGGCCTGGCCGCGATTGGCAACGCTCGCTTCTTCGAGATCCAGCTCGTATTCGATACGTCGCCGTGCTTCGTCGGTGATCTTGCCCTCGCGCAGAAGCTGATAGATGAAGTCGCGTTCGGCATCGATCAGTTCTTTTTTAACCGACGCAGTTAATCGGATTTGCTCCAGGCTATCCTGCAAATTGTCCGGCAATATTTGCGAGCGGCTCTGATTGCGCGTACGCAGCAGTTCAATGACTTCGTCCGGCAATTCACGCTCGTTGATCAGTTTTTCCAATCTTTTTTCGACTTCATCGAGTGCCGATACTCGCGCCTTGAGCTCGGCCTGAATTTCGTGTTCGCGCTCGTGACGCGCGAGCCTGTTCAACCCAAGCCATCGCACGACCATTGGCAACATTGCGCCTTGGCCGACCAACGTGATGATGATCACGCCGAACGTAACAAACAGGATCAGATCGCGCTGCGGAAACGGCCCTCCACTAAGCACCGTGTAAGGGATCGCCAGCGCCACCGCGAGCGAATCCACGCCGCGCAAGCCGGTGAAAGCCAGGAAGAACGGCACCTGCCAGCGCGGCGATGGATCACGTTTGGCGAGCCAAGCGCTCACCCAACGCGGCATGTAGATGGCCGGAAACACCCAGAGAAATCGGGCAACGATTGCAATCACCGTCGTCAATGCGGTCGCAATCACCAGTTCACGGATCGAAAAGGGATGCGTCTGCTCGATCAACGCGCGTGTCTCCAAACCGGTGACCAGAAACACCAGACCTTCGATCACATAAACGATCAGGTCCCAGAAAAAAATTCCCTGCAGCCGAGTAGCAAACGGGATCAGGAGCGGGCCGTTCCAACTCACATAGAGGCCGCACGCGACTGTTGCGAGCACGCCCGAACCTCCGAGATGCGATGGCACCCAGAAGGCGAGATAGGGTGTCATCAATGACAATGTTATTTCCACGCGCGGTTCGCGCGCCCATTTCCGCAAATGCAGGCTAAGCCAGCCTATCGCCAGCCCATAAATGGTTTCGCCAATGATGATGAGAACGAAAGTCCCGGAGGCCTGCTGGAGCGAAAAAGTCCCTGTGCTGACCGCGACAACGGCGAAGCGGTAGAGCACCAGCGCGGTCGCGTCATTGGCGAGACCCTCGCCCTCAAGGACCACGACGATCCGGCGCGGCAATCCGAGCTTCCGCGCGATGGCGAGCGGCGCCACGATATCAGTCGGTGAAATAATCGCGCCGAGCAAAAATCCGACACCCCAGTCAAAATGCAACAAATAGTGCGCGGCCACGGCGATTGCACAGGTCGTGAATAGCACGCAGCCAACGGCGAGCAGAATTATCGGCCGCAGATTGAATTTGAATTCGCGCCAGCTCATGGCGACGCCGGCGGAATAAATCAGCGGCGGCAAGATCACCAGCAGCACGATTTCCGGCGCGAGCTCGACTTTCGGCAGACCGGGAACGAAGGCGATACCAATTCCGGCAACAACCAGCAGGATCGACGGCTCAGTTTTCAGTCGCTTGGCGGCAACCGCGACCGCCGCGAGCAGCGCCAACATAAACAGCAGCGTCTGTATTGTCTCTGGTGTCACTGACTTACAAGCTCATGCGCATCAGATCAGGTTGGAGACGATGTTTACGGTCAAGGCGAACACGGCGACATTGAAGAAGAACGCCAATGCGCCATGCAGCGTCACGATGCGGCGGATGACCTTGCTGGTGATCACGACGTCCGAGACCTGGGAGGTCATCGCGATGACCAGGGAAAAGTAGAGAAAGTCCCAATAGTCGGGAGATTGTCGGCCGGGAAACGTGAGGCCGCCGATCGCGTGATCGCCACGTTCCCCGTAATATTCGTGAGCGTAGTGGAGTGCAAAGATTGTATGCACGAAGGCCCACGATACCAGGATGGTACTCATCGCAAGCATAACGCCAAGTCCGCTGCGCGGTTGCGCGGCGACCTTGGCAATCCCAAGCTCAGCGATGATCGCGCCCATGATCGCAAGCGCGGAGAAGCCGGTCAGAATCAGCAATGCGAGCGCGCCCTCATCGTCCTCGGCGGCGCGGCGGCGAATCTCGTCGACGCCACAGGTCACCATCAATTGGTAGACCAGCACGAGATACAAGACGACGCCCATATCCCAACCGATCAAAAGCCTGGTCGCCATGCGCCAGTCGGTCATGGCCAGTCCGAGAGTCACCGTCACACCGAAGGCGATGGAGATCAGCAACCGCGCGTGCAGTCGCGCGAGGCGGACCGGCATGATGGGTCGCGTGGCAATCTTGTTAGCCACTGTTGGTTTCCTCTGCGTCGTCAGGTCGTTCGCTCGGCAACGAAACGGGCCGCGGCCCGCAAAGTATCGGCCGTCGCACCGAATGGCGCCAGCGCGGCATCGGCTTGCGCGACCAGGCCTTTGAGACGCGCACGTGCTCCATCGACTCCAAGCGCGCTTACCAGCGTCGCCTTGCCGGCGGCAGCATCCTTGCCGGCGGCTTTGCCGAGCGTCTTGGCGTCTCCCTCGACATCGAGCAGGTCGTCGGCAATCTGG
>DASSIJ010000129.1:0-4380 GCA_035692045.1 Pseudolabrys sp.
TGGCGGGTTGCCGCTGCCGCCGGGATTGGGATTGGGATGAAAATGCCTTGCCAGTGCCTCTCATTCGTCATGCCCGGCCATCGCCGTCCGAAAGGACTTCAGGCGCGAAGACGGCGCTTCGCGCCTTTCGCCCGGCCGTGACGGATTGATATGCCCACCGCTGTTGCCGGACCTGAAATTGAGCGTCTGATCCAGCTGCTGGCGCGGCTGCCGGGGTTGGGCCCGCGCTCGGCGCGGCGCGCGGCCCTTCATCTTATCAAGAAGCGGGAACTGCTGATGGCTCCGCTCGCCGCCGCGCTTGAGACGGCGATGGAGAAGATCGAAATCTGCAAGGTCTGCGGCAATATCGATACACAAAATCCGTGTACCGTCTGCACAGACAACAGGCGCGACGCCTCGATCATCGTCGCCGTCGCCGATGTCGCCGATCTCTGGGCCCTGGAACGCGCGCACGCGATCAACGGCCGCTACCACGTCCTCGGCGGGACGCTGTCGCCGCTCGACGGGATCGGCCCGCAGGATATCTCGATCGATGCGCTGATCTCACGCGCGCACGAGCCCATAGTGAAAGAAGTGATCCTGGCGCTGAATGCCACTGTCGACGGCCAAACCACCGCGCATTACATCACCGAGCTATTGCAGGATGCCAACGTGAAGGTGACGCGGCTCGCGCACGGCGTGCCGGTCGGCGGTGAACTCGACTATCTCGATGAAGGTACGCTCACCGCCGCGATCAAACAGCGGACGCTATTCTGATCCGCCGCTTTCCAGGCACTTACTCCTGGCCATACATAATCCGGCCGCGAACAACCGGCGCTCGATACACAACAGGCGGTCCGTACATCGGGATCGGCGTGGCTAATCCGTCCGGGCCGACCGCAATTCGCGAGCAGTCGCCGTATTTGTTGAGATAGGTTTGGTTGTCATAGGTACTATGGGAGTAACGGTAGCGGCAGATGCCGTCGTCGTACGTGACGTTCGTCCAGCCACCATTGGTTTCGCGGTAAACATAAGGGCTGTGCCAGTCCGCCAACGCTGCTGTTGATGTAGCGGCAGCGAGCGCGCTGCCTAATATCAAGAGTTTGAAGTTTGCACGCATGTGTAAGCCTCCTCTCACGCATTTGAGGCCAAACGTCTGCCGCGGACCATCGTTCCCACCTTTGCAATCGGCGGAACTCTGCGCGTTTATGGCGGCTTCGTGACAAGCGTCGCAAAATGGCCGCGGCGCTGCAGCCACGCGAGCAACAGCAGGCTCGGAATGCCGGCCAGCATGCAGATCACGAAAAACCATGCCCAGCCGGTCGATTCGGCGATGAAGCCTGCGCCCGACGACAGATAGGTCCGTCCGACTGCGGCCAGTGCAGTCAGCAACGCGTATTGCGTCGCTGTATGCAGCGGGTTCCGGCAGAGTGCGGACAGGTAAGCGACAAACATGACCGTGCCGATGGCACTCGTGAAATTCTCCGCAATAATGGCGACAGCAAGCATTGTCGTGTTGGTGCCGACCACAGCCAAAGCACTGAACGTCAGATTGGCGACGGACTGCAAAATGCCGCCGATCCAGAGACTGGGGGCAAGAGGGAGGGCGCGCGCAATGAGGCCCCCGGCAAAGCCGCCCAGCAGAAGTGCGGCGAGTCCGACGCCCTTTACGATCGCGGCGTACTCATTGCGGGTAAAACCGAGGTCAATCACGAACGGCGCCGTCATCGCACCCGACAATGCGTCGGTGAACTTGAACAGCACGACGAAGGCGAGCATCACGAAAGCCAGATCGTAGCCAAGGAAATCCCTGAATGCCCCGACAGCTGCTTCACTGACACGCGCGAAAGGCTTTTGCCCGGCGTGAGTAGCTTCCGCCTGCGCTGAGCGTTCAGGTTCGGTCGCGAGCAATGCTGTCGCCGTTCCGATCAGCACCAGCACGGCCATCGCCACGTAGCCCCACTGCCAGGCGGCCTGCTTGTCGAAACCACTGGCTTCGATCGCGCTCACCAGAAACAGCGCGCCGGCGGTGGAAACCAGCATGCCGATACGGTAGGCGGCGACGTATGAAGCCATGCCGGCTGCCTGTTCGTTCTCCGGCAAGCTTTCGACACGGAAGGCATCGACCACGATGTCCTGTGTTGCGGACGCGGTCGCGACAAGCAGTGCGCCGAAGGCAACCAGTCCGGGCGCCGTGGCCGGATTGCAGGAGCCCAGAAACACGATCGCTGCCATCAGCAAAATTTGCGTGAAAATCAGCCAGCCACGTCGGCGCCCGAGAAGGCGCGACAGAAAGGGCACATCGAGGGCATCGGTCATCGGCGCCCAAAGGAACTTCACCGTATAGGGCGTGCCCACCAACGCGAACAGGCCGATGGTGCCGAGATCGACGCCGGATTCACGCATCCACACCAGCAGCGTTGCGCCTGACAGCGCCAAGGGCAGCCCCGACGAGAAGCCGAGGAACATCACGATGAGAACGCGCGGCTTGAAGTAGACCGCCATCGCTTCGAACCACGACGGCAGCCTTCGCGCGTCGGGGGAGGCGGTCATTTGCTATTCGCCGGCTTCGAGCCTGCGCGCGCCGGGGCCCGGAAGCACCTCTGCACTCGGAGGCTCGTCTGCGAACTCGACGTCCCGGATCCTTTCACCGCGGCTCACGACCTTGTCCGCGGAAATCACGATCTGTTTGATGTCAGCGTTGGCCTGGCCGAAATGCTTGTCCAGATTCTCGACCCGATCTCTCAGGCGACTGACATCCGCCACCAGCAGCCCGACTTCGATCAGAATCTTGCCGGCGGCCTCGCGCATGCGGGCGTCCCTGCGGATCTGCTGGATCACCTGAATCGCCAGCATCAACAACGAGGGTGAAACGATAATCACCTTGGCGCGATAGGCCTTCTGGAAGATGTCGTCGAAGCCATCATAAAGCTCGGCGTAAATCGATTCGGACGGAACGAACATCAACGCCATGTCCTGGGTTTCACCCGGGATCAGGTATTTAGAGGCAATGTCGCCGACATGCTTGGCGATATCCGAGCGTACGCGGGCAGTAGCAAGTTTGCGGTCGTCTTCACCCTTCGCCTCGCGAAAGGCGGTCACCGCCTCAAGCGGAAACTTGGCATCGATGACCAGGGAAGGACCGTCGGGCAGATGCACGACGCAATCCGGTCGCGCATTGTTGGTGAGGGTCGCCTGGAACTCATAACAATCCTTCGGCAAGCCATCCTGGATGATCATTTCCATTCGTGACTGTCCGAAAGCGCCCCGCGTTTGCTTGTTGGCCAGGACGTTCTGCAGGCTCGTCACCTGCGAGGCGAGGTCAGTGATGTTTTTCTGCGCGCTGTCGATCACCGCGAGCCGTGCGTGTAATTGCTGCAGATGTTCGGTGGTGTCTTTGGTGGACGTCCGCATGGAGTCGCCGAGACGGGCGGTCACCGCGTCGAGCCGTTCATGCACCGTTTGCTGCAATTGCGATTGGGCCCGGGCGAGCAGATCGCCCATGGCCAGAACCCGCGCATTGAGATCGGCCATCCGTTGCTCAGCGATGGGGTCCTGGGGTGGCTTGCGCGGCCACAAGAGGATCACGATCACAACGATGAGGCCAATGGCGATAACTGTGCCAATGGCAAGCGTGAGGGCTGGCGCATGCGCCAAGAGCGTATTGGCCAGCATCTGGAAGTCGGACATGCACTGCTTCTACCGTGATTCGCCCGCGGAGCGAACGAACGGCGAACGGTAGGGCGATTATATCGGTGGCTCAAGGGGTAAAGGCGCATTGACCGCACCAGCCCATACCCTTAAATCGCGATCATGGCGGTGCGCGACATCCTCATCATTCCCGATAAACGGTTGCGGCTGAAGTCCGAGGCAGTAAAGGCCGTCGACAAGCCGCTGCGCGCGCTCGTGAATGACATGTTCGAGACCATGTACGCCGCGCCCGGTATCGGTCTTGCCGCCGTTCAGATTGGCGTCCCACGGCGCGTGATCACAATCGACCTCGCCAAGAAAGACGAGCCGAAGGAACCGCAGGTCTTCATCAATCCAGAAGTGATCTGGGCATCCGACGAGAAAGCCACCTACGAAGAGGGCTGTCTGTCTATTCCTGAGTACTACGAGGAGGTCGAGCGGCCGAAGGCCGTCAAAGTGAAATTTCTCGATCTCGACCTGAAGCCGCAGGAGATCGAGGCAGAGGGGCTGCTCGCCACCTGCCTGCAGCATGAGATCGACCATATCAATGGTGTGTTGTTCATCGACTATATCTCAAAGCTCAAGCGCGACATGGTAATGAAGAAATTCAAGAAGGCGGCGAAGAAGACCGAAGGCGGAAAGCCGCTGTCCGAGGATCAAGAGCCTTCCCACCATATCGGCTGACATCGTGCGCGGTGTTTTGAATGCGCC
>DASSIJ010000130.1:0-10430 GCA_035692045.1 Pseudolabrys sp.
TTCGTTCCCATATCCTTGAAGAAGGCATTGTTCGAGGTGACGGTCGCGCCGTTGGGTTGAAACGACGCGATCGCGCCTTTCGGATCCAAATCCACACTGAAGCGATCAATCATTCGTGGAGTGTGCTGCGCGCCGCGATCATGATCCTTGTAGCGGCGCATTTTCTGCATGTGCTCGAGCATCGCGGGAGCGAAGTCCGGCTTGCTGAAATTTTCCGGTGCTTTTTGCGCTGCCGCACTTTGCGGCGAAGCGAGCGTGAGGCAGACGAAAGCTCCGAAGAAAACAATCTCCGAAGCGCTGATTGCTTTTGATGCAAGAGAAATCCGAGAGCGCCAGTGCATGAGTTACGTCCTCCGAAGTGTCATTTGGAAATTCGAAGTGTGGCTACGAAAACCCAATCCATATGCACAGCGGGATATATCGGAACCGACGGAGCCGCGCGTCATCCCGACGGCGGAAGAGTCGCACGCGAAGCGCGCAAAAAGATTTTCGTGCTTAAAGTTGGAGTGCGAGGAGTGCGACTTAATCTAGTTGAATGAAAATAGTTGTTATGTTGACTGATTAAGATGCGCGCATATTCGTCACTGTGGCAGCGATGGCATCAGCATTTGTCACCGGCAGTGAACAACGCTCGGCAATGCAGATGAAAGCGGCGCTCGTCTGCGTGGCTTTTAGTTTTTCGTGCGCGGGATGCGCGGCCGGCAGATCCGCGAAGCTTTTGGCGCGCAGCACAATGCGATCCACATACGGCAGCTTCAGTGCAGCTTGTGCGAAGCGCTCGGTCTCTCGCCCCGTCGCGACGATCTCGGCTCCACGCAAACGCAGATCAAGCGCATTGAGCAGCGCCACGTGGCCAAACAGATTGCGTTCGACCGCGGAAAGAATTGCTTCAATGAGCTGGTCGGCTTTCTGCCGCCAGGTGTCGTTTCCGGCCAGCACCGAGAGTCGCACCAGGTTTTGCGCGGCAACGGCATTGGGATTGGGCGTCGCGTCGTCGCTGGTCGAGTGCGGACGCAGCAGCAGATCGGAAGCATCATCCGCGGAAAGATAGTAACCGCCGGTGTCGGGGTCGGCGTAATGCGTGTCGAACGCGCTTTGCCAGGCGAGCGCCTGATCGAGATAGCGGCGCTCGCCGGTTGCTTCATAGAGCGCCAGCGCGGCGCGGACCATGGCGGCGAAATCTGAAGCGAGTCCGGGAAACAGCAGTTTGCCATCGCGCCAGGAATGTCCGAGCCGATCGCCCTTGCTCATGTTGTGCGCAATGAAATCGAACGCACGCCGGGCCATCACGAGCCAGTCCGGCTCATCCAGGATTATGGCCGCATTGACCAGGGCGGCGATCATCAGGCCATTCCAGTCGGCCAGCACCTTGTCGTCGAGGCCGGGACGGATGCGTGTACTTCGCACGGCCAATAATCTTGCACGCAACAGCGCCAACCGGGCCTCGTCGTCATCAGTGCGCTCGAGGTTTGCGAGCCGGTTGAGAATGTTGTGGCCTTCAAAATTGCCGCCGGGCATCACGTCGTAGTGGTGGGCGAAATACTCACCATCTTCGGTGCCGAGAGCCTTGATCACGTCCTCGTGCGACCAGACGTAAAACTTTCCTTCCTCGCCTTCCGAATCCGCGTCGAGCGAAGCTGAAAAAGCACCCTCGCCTGTGATCATCTCGCGCGCGAGCCACGTCACTGTTTCGCGCGCGCGCCGGGCGAACAACAGCGTGCCGCTGCGCTGAAACGCAAGCGCCAGCAGTTCGAGCAATTGCGCATTGTCGTAGAGCATCTTCTCGAAATGGGGCACCAGCCATCTCTCGTCGACCGAATAACGGGAAAAACCGCCGCCGAGATGATCGTAGATTCCGCCCTCGCACATCCGTTCAAGGGAATGCTCCACCGTCTCGAAAAACCGAAGATCGTTCGTGCGCAAACCTGCACGCCAGAGCATTTCCAGGATTGCGGGTTGCGGAAACTTTGGCGCGCCGCGCAGGCCGCCATTGACCGGATCGAACATGTTGCCGATCTGCATGGCAGCGGCATCCAGTTCCTTCAGCCCGATGGTCACCTTCCCGGCCGGCCGTGCCTTGTCGGCGAGCCGCGCAAGCAGCGCGGCGCGGTTCTGCTCGATCCGCGCCGGCTCCTCGCGAAAGAGCCGCGCAACTTCCTGCAGAACGTCGACGAAAGCCGGACGGCCGAAGCGGGACTCTTTCGGAAAATAAGTACCGCCCCACACAGGTTCGGCCCGTGGCGTCAGAAACATGGTCAGCGGCCAGCCGCCCTGCTCTCCCAGGAGATGCAGTGCATTCATGTAGATCTGATCGATGTCGGGCCGTTCTTCGCGGTCAACCTTGATGTTGACGAACAGCTCGTTCATCACCCGGGCAGTCGCTTCATCCTCGAACGACTCATGCGCCATCACGTGGCACCAATGGCACGCCGCGTAACCAACCGAGAGAAGGATTGGCCGATTCGAAGCCTTTGCTTCGGCTAACGCCTCCGGTCCCCACGTCCACCAGTCCACCGGATTGTGTTTGTGCTGGAGCAGGTATGGCGATGTGGCTTCGCCGAGACGGTTCATGTGCGCAGGATTTTGGGCAGACGCCATCGCCGCAGCCTAGCGTGGATCAAGGTCGGCAGGAAACGGCCGTTACCGGGATCGTTTGGCGACGCGTTCGGGATTGTGTGGCGCGAGCCCGGCCCTACGGCAGGATCGCAAGTGCACGCGCCGGAAATCCAAGGCCTTTGCGCACTTTCGGCCAGGTGACGACAATCAGCGCGCCCTTCGGCGGCACCTTGTCGAGATTGGCCATGACCTCGATCTGATAGTGCCCGTGCTGGAGGATGTAGGTTTCCGAAAGCATCTTCTCGGTGGTGTCGGTGTCCATCGATTCATGACCGGTAGCGACGACGCCGCGCTGCTCGTAGAGGAATTTGATCGTCTCGAAAGACCAGGCCGGAAATTGGTCGCGTTTGAATCGCTCCGGATTTCCATCCCAATCCTTGTACATGTCCGTGCGCAGGGCGACGAATGCTCCGCGCGGGACACGCCCGTATTGCTTTTCCCATCTCATCAGATCGGCGACAGAGAAGGCGTGGTTCGGGTCTTTTGCCAGATATCGCGTGGTGTCGAGCACGATCAGCGGCAAGATCATTTGCTTGAGCGGGATCTCATCCATGGTGATCCCTTGCTCGTCGAAGTGTGCCGGCGGATCGACATGGGTGCCGTACTGACCAACCATTTCGTAGAAGGTCGCGCGGAATCCGTCGTCCTTGATCGTGTACGGTTTGTGCGTTTTGGGGTCTGCCGCAGGCGTCATTTTTGCCTGGCCGAAGCCCGACCACACCGGCGTATCGGGTCCGAAGCTGTGGGTCAGGTCGACGAATTGCTTCGATGCGATCACGCGATAGGCGCGCGCGAGATCACTTTGCGCATACGCAAATGATTGCGGAAGGCCCGCAAGTGCGAGCAGCAGCAAAACGGCAAAAAAGCGGAGCTTGAGTGTCATGACGCCTCTCCGGCGGATCGTGAAACCGGACGATCATATCCCAGACGGAGAAATGCGCACGACTTGCCGCTCCTTGCACGACCGGCCGTTTGTTCGCTGACGGGCGTTTGCGATGTTGCCACACGTCAGGACGATTTGATCGCTTCACCGACAGACCCTCCGTTGGCTGCGGGGCCTTGACCCCTGCCCTCTGTCGGCGCTTCCGTGCGCGGCGATGTCCGAGCCAACGCGTGAGACCATCTACGCCCTCTCTTCCGGCAGACCGCCGGCGGCGATCGCGGTGGTGCGCATTTCCGGCCCGCGTGCCGGTGAAGCGCTCAAGGTCCTTGCCGGCAAAATTCCTCCGCCACGAAAAGCGACGCTGGCGCGTATCCGCGGACGCGATGGCGAGATCATCGACGATGCATTGGCGCTGTGGTTTCCGGGGCCGCGCAGCGAAACGGGCGAGGATCTCGCCGAGATTCAGGTTCATGGCGGGCGTGCGGTGATCGGTGCCGTATTTGGCGCGCTCTCGACTCTTGCCGGGTTGCGGCCGGCAGAGGCCGGCGAGTTCACCCGCCGCGCGTTCGAGAACGGCAAGCTGGACCTGACCGCCGTTGAAGGACTTGCCGATCTGGTGATGGCGGAAACCGAAGGGCAGCGCCGGCAGGCCTTCCGCCAGATGGCCGGTGCATTGGGCAACCGCGTCGAAAACTGGCGCGCACAACTGATCCAGGCGTTGGCGCTGGTCGAGGCGCGCATCGATTTTTCCGACGAGGCCGACCTGCCGCAGGATCTCGTGGGGCCGGCGTTGCAAATCGCACGATCTCTCGAAGGTGAGATCGCGGCGGCGCTTGCCGATGGCGGCCGAGGCGAGCGGTTACGTGAAGGACTGGTGGTCGCAATCGCAGGCCCGCCGAACGCCGGCAAATCCACAGTGCTCAATCGTATTGCGAGGCGCGAGGTTGCGATCGTCTCGCCATATGCCGGGACCACACGCGATGTCATCGAAGTGCATCTCGATCTTGGCGGACTGCCGGTCACGCTGCTCGACACCGCGGGCATTCGTGAAACCGATGATCCGGTCGAGCTGGAAGGCGTGCGGCGTGCGCAGGAGCGTGCGAGTGGCGCCGACCTGGTGCTTTGGATCGCGGACGTAAATGATTCAGCGAGCGAGCGGCTGTTGTCCGATGTGCAAAAGAACCGGGCGACGACGCCGGCCTGGCTCGTGCGCAATAAAATCGATTTAATTCAGAGTCATAACGCAAGCAATGAACTAACCGGTCACAACAAGGAAAGTAGTGAATTGAATTTGCGGACTAACAGTTCTTTAAGAAACGTGGTTAACAAAAAGTTAAACAATAAGAATGAATTTGAATTCAACTGGAATGAATTGGAGTTCGATATTTCAGCGGTCACTGGCGAAGGTTTTGCGCACCTGTTGGCGCAGCTGGCGCGCTACGCGGAGCATTTCCTGGGCGGTGCCGAATCAGCATTGGTGACTCGCGACCGTCACCGGCGTTCGCTTGAAGATGTTCTGGCAGCCTTGCGGCGCGCGCTGGGAAGCGAGATATCGCGTCACGAGGATTTATTGGCGGAGGAACTCCGCATCGCAGCCCGCGCGCTTGGCCGCGTGACAGGCCGGGTCGATGTTGAGGATATTCTGGATGTTATTTTCCGGGACTTCTGCGTCGGAAAATAGATAACGCCCCTGCCCCTTTATCGTCCTTATCGTCCTTTTGCAGGACGCCATGCGCGCGCCGGTCTGGAGTCGTTAGTGCCGGGGTCCTCGCCACATGCCGAATATGGCCGCCGGCCGCCGGGAGCCTCCCCGCCCGGATGTTTCACGTGAAACATTTTCGGAAAAATCAATGGTTTTGACCCCTCCCCGTGCCTTCGCTACAACCCCGCCTCCGAGGTTTTGATGCCCAACCGATTCGATGTCGTAGTGATTGGCGGCGGCCATGCCGGCTGTGAAGCCGCGGGCGCGGCGGCCCGTATGGGCGCCAAGACAGCTCTGATCACCCATCAATTCGCTACAATTGGCGCAATGTCCTGCAATCCGGCGATTGGCGGGCTCGGAAAAGGTCATCTTGTCCGGGAAATCGATGCCCTGGACGGCCTTATGGGTCGAATCGCCGACCTCGGCGGCATTCAGTTTCGGGTCCTGAACCGCCGCAAAGGCCCGGCCGTGCGTGGTCCGCGCGCCCAGGCCGACCGCAAGCTCTATGCGGCGGCCATGCAGGCGGCAATTCGCGCCGTCCCGAACCTCCAGGTGATCGAAGCAGAAGCCGATGACCTCATAATCAATCGCGGCCGTGTTTGCGGCGTCAAATTTGCTGATGGCCGCGAGATTTCTGCCGGTGCCGTGGTCCTCACAACAGGCACCTTTTTGCGCGGCCTCATTCATATCGGTGAAAAACAAATACCCGCGGGCCGCGCCGGTGAAGCGCCGGCAATGGGTCTTTCGCGGACGCTCGAGACCTTCGGATTTCAACTCGGCCGTTTGAAAACAGGAACGCCGCCGCGGCTCGATGGCCGCACAATCAATTGGTCCGCGCTCGAAATGCAGCCCGGCGACGATCCGCCTGAACCATTCTCAATACTGACTACGCACATTGAAAATCCGCAGATCGAATGTGGCATCACGCGCACCAATGCGGCCACGCATAAAATCATTCGCGACAATGTTCACCGGTCACCAATGTACTCGGGGCAGATTGCCAGTCGTGGTCCGCGCTATTGTCCGTCAATCGAAGACAAGATCGTGAAGTTTGGCGAACGTGACGGGCACCAGATATTCCTGGAGCCGGAAGGTCTCGACGATCACACGGTCTATCCGAACGGAATTTCCACATCGCTTCCGGAAGACGTTCAACACGCGTTGGTCCAGACGATTCCCGGGTTGGAAAACGCGCGCTTCATTCGTCCTGGCTACGCGATTGAATACGATTACGTGGATCCGCGCGAGCTGGCGCCGACGCTGCAAGCCAAACGATTGCGCGGGCTGTTCCTGGCGGGTCAAATCAACGGCACCACAGGTTATGAAGAAGCCGCGGCACAAGGGCTCCTTGCTGGTCTCAATGCTGCGGCTTTGGCAGGCGAGGGCGCCGAAATCATCGTCGATCGCGCGCAAGCCTATCTTGGCGTGATGATCGATGATCTCGTCACGCGCGGCGTCAGCGAGCCGTATCGCATGTTTACTTCGCGCGCCGAGTATCGTTTGCAGTTGCGCGCGGACAATGCCGACCAGCGTTTGACCGAAACCGGAATTGCGATCGGTTGCGTGAGCGCGGAGCGCGCGCACGCGCATCGAAAAAAATCGTCAGCGCTGAAAGACGCGCGCGAATTTGCCAAAGCGGTTTCGCTCACGCCGAAAGAAGCGGAGCGTCACGGACTATCGCTCAACAAAGATGGACAGCGTCGCACGGCATTTGAGTTGTTGTCGTATCCGTACGTGACGATGTCCGATCTCGCAAAAATCTGGCCTCGCTTTGGCGAGCTCGCGCCGAAGATCGGCGAGCAGCTTGAGATCGACGCGAAGTATGATGTTTATCTTTCGCGTCAGGCCGCTGACATCGCGGCATATCGGCGCGACGAGAATTTCGAATTGCCGGAAGACCTCGACTATGCGGCGCTTCCCGGACTGTCGAACGAGATGAAACAGAAATTGCAGACGCATCGGCCGCGCACGATTGGACATGCAAGCCGCATCGATGGCGTCACGCCGGCAGCGCTGACCTTGCTGGTTGCGCGGGTCCGGCGCGGCAAGAAAATTTCCGCGAAAAGCGCGTGAGCAAAAGCGGGCAGGGGACTTTTGATCTGAGTGCGGACAAAAATCACGCACGCACGCTCGCGCGTGTTTCACGTGAAACGGAAGAGCGCCTGGACATCTTCGTCGACCTGCTCTTGGACTGGCAGAAAAAGACGAACCTCGTGGCGCCTTCAACGCTTCACGAACTGTGGACCCGCCATATCGCTGATTCGCTCCAGCTCCTGCCCTTGGCGCCTGAGGCGCGCCTCTGGGTCGACTTCGGATCTGGTGGCGGCTTTCCAGGGATGCCGATTGCCTGCGCACTTGCGGGCCACGCGGGGGCTCAAGTCCATCTCATTGAAAGTAATGGCAAAAAGGCTGCTTTTTTGCGTGAAGCGGTGAGGGCGACCGGAGCGCCGGCGGTCGTGTATCAGGAGCGGGCGGAGAAATTTGGGGAAAGCTGTGCAGAAGCCGTGCACGTGGTGACCGCGCGTGCCCTCGCCCCGTTGAAAATCCTTTGTGCTCAGGCGTTTCCCTTGATCAGCCGCGGCGCGGTCGGCTTGTTCCTGAAGGGACAAGATGTAGATGCCGAATTGACCGATGCCGCTAAATATTGGAGACTTGAGGCGTCTAAGGTGCCCAGCAAGACCAGTCCCCAGAGTGCGATCGTCGTTGTCCGCGGCCTAAGGCCTCTGTAGACCCGCTAGGCCATTGAGTTAAAAGGCGATTTAGCGGGGATGGCCCGGACCGCCAAAAACCGATGGAATGTGCGACATGACCGATTCGCCAACCAATCAGCCTGCCGAACCTCAGGTCGTCCCGTTCGGCAAGCCGGCCGTTAGCGGGGACGCCGTCCGTCCGCGGGCGCTGGCCATCGCCAACCAAAAGGGCGGCGTCGGCAAGACCACGACCGCAATCAATCTCGGCACGGCGCTCGCTGCGATCGGGGAGCATGTGCTGATTGTCGACCTCGACCCGCAGGGCAATGCATCGACCGGGTTGGGCATCGAGCGCAAATCGCGCCGGACATCGACCTATGATGTTCTCACAGGTGCCTCGCCGATGCGCGACGCTGTGCTGCCGACCACCGTTCCGCGCCTCTCCATCGCACCGTCGACACTCGACTTGTCGGGCCTTGAGCTTGAGATCGGTCAACAGCGCGACCGCGCGTTCCGTTTGCGCAACGCGCTCCGTCAGCTCAACAGCGGGACGCGCGCTCATGATTTCACGTATGTGCTCGTCGACTGTCCGCCATCGCTCAATCTGCTCACGGTCAACGCAATGGCAGCGGCGGATTCAATTCTTGTCCCGCTGCAATGCGAATTCTTCGCGCTCGAAGGTCTGTCGCAACTTCTGAAGACCGTCGAGCAAGTCAAGAACACACTCAATCCAACATTGTCGATCCATGGCATCGTGCTCACGATGTACGACTCGCGTAACAACCTCTCTAGCCAGGTTGTCGCCGACGTTCGCCAGTTCATGGGCAACAAAGTCTACGAAACAATAATTCCCCGCAATGTGCGCATCTCGGAAGCGCCGTCCTACGGCCAGCCGGTGCTGGTCTACGATCTCAAATGCGTCGGCAGCGAAGCCTATCTGCGGCTGGCAACGGAAATCATCCAGCGCGAGAAAGCTTTGAAGGCAGGATAGAACTCGCGCGCGCGTACTGAGCATTGCAGGCAGAGAATACGGAAAGGAATAGCGTGGCACGAAGTTCAGGAGCGGCAATGGCGGATCACTCGCGATTGGGACGTGGCCTGGCCGCACTTATGGGCGATGTCGGCGAGGAAACGTCTGTTGCCGATGCAGGCCGAAAGCCTCGTCGCGCGCCAATCGAAAACTTGCGCCCGAATCCGCGCAATCCGCGCCGGCTGTTCACGGAAGCCGAACTCGACGAACTTTCCGATTCGATTCGCGAGCGCGGGATCATCCAGCCCATCGTCGTGCGCGCGCTGCAGGGTGACAATTTTGAAATTATTGCCGGCGAACGGCGGTGGCGCGCCGCGCAGCGCGCCGGGCTGCATGACGTACCGATCGCGATCATAGAAGCAAATGACGCGCAGTCACTCGAATTTGCCATCATCGAAAATGTGCAACGCGCCGATCTTAATCCGATCGAGGAGGCGAGCGGCTACCTCGCTCTCATGGATGATTTCAACCGCACACAGGATGAGGTCGCGCAGATAGTCGGCAAAAGCAGACCGCATGTTGCAAATACAATTCGTCTGCTCAAGCTATCCGAGCCAGTGAAACAGCTGGTCCGTTCAGGCAAAATTTCAGCAGGTCACGCACGTCTTTTGCTCGGTCAGCCCCATGCAGAGCGGATCGCGCAGGAAATCATCGATAAAGGCCTGAGCGTGCGCCAGCTCGAAGCGGACATGCGCAAAGAGGACGGCGCGGAAGCTCCCGGCAAAGGGCGAGAAACGAAGGGGTCCGACGCCACGAAAGATCCTGACACGCGCGCCCTTGAGAAACGGCTATCCGATGCGCTCGGTCTTGAGGTCGGTGTCGATCATCGCGGAGAAGGCGGCACGCTGCGAATCAAGTATCGGAATTTGGAACAGCTCGACGCAGTGCTAAGAAAGCTGGGCGGTTAGTCGTTTAAGGCTGCCCGCACGGCAAAGCCGTGTTACACCCGCTTGATCGACCCAATCCGGCTGCATCGATCAATGCGGAGGCCGTCTATGGCCAACGAAGCTGCGAAGGCAAAAAGAATCCTTCATATCAAGATCAGAACGCCGTCAGCAGACGCAACAACGCTGCTGACGACCATGATGAAAAATGCGCTACCGATGTATCAGGCTTTTAGCGACACGCAGGTCCGCTTGCTGCGAAACGCCGACAACCAGGCCCAGTTCCTTCAGGTTATCGAGTATACAACGGATCGAACATTCGAACTCAATCGGCAAAAAATCGCCAGCGATCCGCTCATGCATAACTACTTGCAGGCTTGGCGGACCCTTTTTCCCGGGGCGGTTGAAGTCGACGTGTATGAGGATATAACTGAAGAGGTTTGACGTCTCCGGAATAAATGGCTTCAGCGCGGGTTTTATCGCGCTAGTATGGGAGACGCCGTACCGTAACGCTTCAAAAATTCACCGGGGGGATCATCATGAGCACCAACATCCAGAACAGTTCGCACCCAGCCCTGTCGGGCGCCGACGGCCTTGCCACCAGCATGTCCGATATCGTGCTGCT
>DASSIJ010000131.1:0-9287 GCA_035692045.1 Pseudolabrys sp.
GCCCAGCCACTGGCAGGCGAACCCTCTGCAGATCGTGGGTAGACGCCGCAGCTCGAGCTTAATTCCTACCCAACGGCAGCTGAGGTAAAAACGAAACAAAATCAAATAGATATCGGTTATATGGGTGAGAACCTCCCCTAAACCCCCTATGGTTTACGCCACATTAAACGCCCGTCCTTAGGCTGTGAGCGGACCGGCAGGCCCGCCGGCTGGAACGGCCTTATGACGGCTTTGCCATTCAGGCAGCGGATCTTTGCCTGCCGACCGGCGCGACTGCGGCTCGCGTCTGCCTGGCGTGTGCTTACATTTATTGTGGTCCTTCTGCAGACTCTGGCGTGGCTCGCGCTTGCACCTTTAAGTTCGGCCCGGGCTGATGAGCCCATCAAGGGTGAAGTCAAAGCCGTCAACGACGGCGGCTTCCTGCGGCTGATGTTCCAGTTCGACCAGGCCGTCGAAGCGACCACGCGGGTCTCCGGTGCGATCGTCATCATCAGTTTCAACAAACCGGTTGTGCTTGCTGTTGAGCGGTTGAACGTCAACGCACCCGAATTTATCAGCGCGGCGCGTCGCGATCCGGATGGCAGTGCGATCCGCCTCGCGCTCCTCCGCAAGGTGAAGCTGAACACAATCGCCGCGGCCGAGCGGCTTTATGTCGATCTCCTGCCCGAAGCCTGGAAGGGCCCGATGCCGGGACTGCCGCAGGAAGTGATCGACGAGCTTGTCCGGCGCGCGCGCACTGCGGAAAGTCAGTTGCATCAGCAACGTGCCGCCGACAAGCAGAAAAAGCCGCCGGTGGTCCGGGTCAAGGTCGCAACGCAACCGACCTTCGTGCGCTATGTGTTCACGATGCCGGGCACGGTCAATGTCATCCCCGAACGCGCCGACGGCAGACTGACGCTCAGTTTCGACCAGCAAGTCGCCTGGGATCTGGCGGATGCCAAGGCGTCGCTGCCGCCGACGCTGAAGTCAATTGAGTCCGAGGTCGATTTCGATTCCGTTGCCGTCGTTTTCACGCTCAACGGGACGCCGGAAGTCCGCGCATTTCGCGAGGAGCGCAGTATCGTGGTTGATATTGGCCTCGAGGGTGCCAAACCAAAACAATCGGAGGAGGGTGGTCCCGCAAAGCCGGCGGTGGCATCCGGTGGTGCGCCCGCGATCTCCGCGCCCAACTCCAGGTCGCCAAAGACTTCAGCGGCGGAAATTCTGCCGTCTAAAACGTCGCCATCGCCGCCGCCTGCGCCTGTCGCCGCTGCAGCAGCGCCGCAGGAGGCCGGACCAGCGAAGCCCGTACCCGAAGCGGTGCCGCCAAAGCAAGCCGAACATTCACAGCCTGCGCCCGCGATAGCCCAGCCGGCCATGGCCGTGCCCGCGCCTCAAGTTCTGGCCGCTTCCGAACCTGCTGCCACCACACCGCCAGCTCCGGACGCTGCACATGCCGCTTCGCAGCCCGCGCCACCTGCGGAGCCGCCGCCAGCCGCGTCGCCTGCTCCGCCACCCGCGCGGACGATCACGTCACCACCCATGGCTGCCGCCGATGATGCCATTCGGCCGAAGGCCAACCCGAATGCAGTCGTGGTCGCTCGCACGCAGCAGTCGGGTGACAGGCTGCGGCTCGAATTGCCGTTCGCTGCGCCGACGCCCGCCGCGGTCTTCCAGCGTGCCGATACGCTCTGGCTCGTATTCGACAGCCCCGCTCAGATCGATCTGACGGCACTTCAGGCCGACAATGACAACGGCGTGCGGGAGGTATTGTTTGAGCGTGGCGAGGATGGCGCGGCGATCGTGCGTATCAAGCTTGCACGTCCGCGCATGGCGAGCATCGAAGCCGACGGTCCTGCCTGGATTGTCAATATTGCCGACACGACGGCGGCGGAAACGCGTCCACTTGCCATCGCGCGGAGCATTGTCGGAAAGAATCGCGCAAGCATCGCTATTCCGTTTGACAGCGCGCGCGCCATTCACACGATCAAAGATCCGGATGTCGACGACCGGCTGCTGGTCATCACGGCGCTCGGACCGGCACGCGGGTTTCTCAAGGTGCAGGATTTCGTCGAACTGCGCGCGCTGCCCTCCATCCACGGTGTCGTTATTCAACCGATCGCGGATGACATCGCGGCAGAACTTGGCGTCGACAAGATCACGATCGGCCGGCCGACGGGATTATCCCTGTCGGCGACGGCTCTCGGCCAGCAACAGGTCGCGGTCAGCTTTCGCGCCTTTACTTTCGATACCCAGGTCTGGGGCTTCGATCGCGATGCGCCATTCAACGCACGTCAGTCCGAACTGATCGGGCTCGCCGCATCGGCCCCGGTAAGCAAGCGGCGGCAGGCGCGTTTCAACCTTGCGCGCTTTTATCTTGCCAAAGAGATGGCCCCCGAGGCCAAGGCCGTTCTCAACGTTGCGCTCACCGACCAGCGCGCATCGGAAGACGTGACCGGCAGCGTGCTCAAGGCTGTCGCCGACGTCATGCTTGATCGTCCAGACGATGCTCTCAAGGAGCTGTCCAAACCGCAGGTCGGCAATCAACAGGACGCGCCGATCTGGCGTGCGATCGCGCTCGCACGACAAGGTCGATGGGCGGAAGCGCGGGATATTTTCAGGACCGTCAGCGCTGCTGTGGGGGCCTTGCCGATCGAATTGCAGCGAATGGCAATGAAGGAAGCGCTGCGCTCGTCCATCGAGTTGCGCGATTTCAATAATGCGGCACGCCTCGTGAATGATTTCGAAACCGTCGGCGTGACGCCGGATCTGGAGCCGACCATCAATGTGCTGCTCGGCCGTCTATACGAAGGCCTGGGTCGCACTGAGGATGCGCTCGCGAGTTATCGCGCGGCGGCGGTCTCGAGCGACCGCCGTGCCGCTGCGCAGGGGCGGCTGCGAGAAACCGTGCTCGCCTTTGCAACCGGCAGCATGGGGCGCAAGGACGTCATCAACGACATCGAAACACTGACGACCGTCTGGCGCGGCGATGAGACCGAGACCGAGGGGCTCAAGCTGCTCGCTCATCTTTATACCGAAGACAGCCGCTATCGTGACGCCTTTCATGTGATGCGGACGGCATTGCTCGCCCATCCAAATTCCGACATGACCCGCAAAATCCAGGACGAGGCGGCCGCCACTTTCGAAAGCCTGTTCCTCGGCGGCAAAGGTGATGCCTTGCCTCCGGTGGAGGCGCTCGGCCTGTTTTATGATTTTCGCGAGCTGACGCCGATCGGACGGCGCGGCGACGAAATGATCCGGAGGCTTTCTGATCGGCTCGTCGGCGTCGATCTGCTCGACCAGGCGGCGGAATTGCTTCAACACCAGGTCGATCATCGCCTGCAGGGGGCCGCGCGGGCACAGGTCGCGACGCGTCTGACAGTCGTCTATCTCATGAACCACAAACCGGACCGGGCACTTGCGACCTTGCAGGCGACCCGTGTTGCCGACTTGTCAAATGACCTGCGCGACCAGCGCCTGTTGCTCGAGGCACGCGCCATTTCCACGCTTGGACGGCACGATGTAGCCCTCGAATTGATCGCCAACATCAACAGTCACGAGGCGGTGCGGCTACGCTCGGACGTCCTGTGGGCGGCACGCCGCTGGCGCGAGGCAGGGGAGCAGATCGAACTGCTCTATGCCGACCGCTGGCGTCAGTTCCCGCCGCTGAACGACGGTGAAAGATCGGACATCCTGCGTGCCGCGATCGGCTACGCGCTCGGTGAGGAGTCGATCGGTCTGGCGCGTCTGCGCGAAAAATACCAGGCGAAATTCGCCGACGGTCCGGATCGTCGCGCCTTCGATGTCGTGACTGCGCCGATCGGGACCAATGGTGTCGAGTTCCAGGACGTCGCCAAGAAAATCGCGAGCGTCGATACGCTCGATACCTTCCTGCGCGATCTGCGCGCGCGCTATCCGGACTCATCCGCTGTCTCACCTGCCGGAACGACAGGTGAGGGCGCTTCATTGGTCCCCGACAAATCGAACGCGCCGTTGGCGAATGCGACGACCGGCCCTGGATCATCGCCGATGCCGCCGAAGCCGGCCGCCGCGCCGCTCAAGCCCGACAAGGAGCCGACCGGATCGATCGAGCGTCTGCCGAAGGAGCGCACCAAGGGCCGGTGAGGAACTGCCGTCGCCAAGGGCAGAGTATAAGGGCAGAGTATATTGGCGGTGCCGCGGTGGCATTTGGGTGCGCATTGTGCGAGCATTGCTGCATCACACACACATTTTGTCGGGGCGGGGCCAACCGATGTGAGGAAACCGTTCAATGAGACAGCCAGGTATAATGCTGCTCCTCCTCGCCCTTGCGGGTTGTTCATCGTCAGGTAGCTTGTTTCAGCGTGACGAACCCAGGCCCGAGCCTCCGACAAGTCAGGCCGTGCCTCCGGTCGCTTCTCCGTCCGCCGGCAACAGGAGTAATTTGTCGCCGGCAGCAAGTGCCGCAGCGCCTAAAACCGAGGGGAGCGAGGCCAGCGGTGAACTCATGGATTGCGTGACCGAATCCTGCAAAATCAATTGCTCTCCAAAAGTAGCAGAGAGATTCAGACCAAAATGGTGCGCGCGCTTTAAGGAGCCGGGCTGACAAAAAGTGACGGCCACTCGCAAAGTTCCGCGAGCAGCTAGTCTGGTTTGAATCCGCGAAACGCCCATCCCGCTACCAGTCCGAACAGCAAAAGGGCTATGGGCGGGCCGATCAGCAGGACCGGGATCGCAAGCAAGTCACCGGCGCTATGGAATCCGCCGCGGATTCCATAAAGAATCAAATAGACGATCCACCCCATGATCCATGCAGCGGACAACAGCAGCCAGATACGAAATAATCCGCGTCGCCAATTTATTTGCGCAATCGCGTTGGTCTGTTCATCGGACTCGCGGCGAGGAATTCCAAAGCGATGCGTCACGATTGTTCCATAACGTCCTATTTCGGTCGGCTCTAAGCTACACGTTAAGTGTCCGGGCGTCCCGCAACGATCAGGGCTGATCGCTATCTTTATTCGGCGTTTCGTAGACGATATCGGTCTGGTTGTTGAGTTCCGCCTGATCGGCCAATCGAAGATATGCACGCGCCAGGTTCTCGAATTCTGCCCTGAGCGCGGGGTCTAGTTCGCCATCGATTTTGGATATCAGTTCAGCAGCTCTCGTCAGATAGACGTCGCGCGGAGTCATTTATCGATTTCCCCCTCAACTTGCCCCCGCCCAGCGTAAGTCAATGTGTTTTTTGACATATCGTTCCCGCGATGCTGCAAATTTATGCGTTTTATCGCTTGCGGGGTAGAACGGAGGCTGAACAGGCTAGGGGTGTCAGCTTTTGGGGGCAAAGCCGCCGATCTGTCGGCACGAGAATCCTCACCGGACGTTCAGCTCCCGACATGTCTACCAGTTGCGCAGCATCTATCGTCTTACCGCCGAGCGCGGAGATTGGTCAGCGCTGCCGGGCCGGATTTCCGATCGAGGAGGGTAGCCGAGCCGAGCGTCCTCGATCGGCACGATGATTTTCCCGATCGGCCATAGCGCTATGCCGGCAAGCTTCAAATGCGCCCAGGCAAAGGGGATTCCCACCAACGTGATGGCAAATAAAATTGCGATGATGAGGTGACCTAACGCCAGCCACCAGCCGGCCAGCACCAGCCAAATGAGATTACCAATAAACCCCAACAGCCCGGTGCCTGTGTCTTCCGTGCCGAAGTATTCAGCGCGCGAGATTGCCGTCTGGCCAAATGGAAGAAGCGTGTAAACACCGATATTGAATGCCGCCCTCGCCCAGGGAAGGCCGACAATGGTAATTGCCATGATAATGGCGGCGATAAACCAGGCGACCGCCATCTCCAGACCGCCGAAAATAATCCAGAGCACATTCAACAGAAACGAAAACGCTGACATGGCAATCCTCACCGCATACGTTCCGGAACCAGGATCTTTTAGTTTGCAGAATTAAACGCCCGCCGTTTTGCCCTAACAAGTCGCAGTATCGTGATCGGGCTACACGCGGCTTGCCAACGACCATCATCGGCAAATGTACATGGTCTGCAGAACCACATCATCGGACGTCGCGACGCGGCGAACGATAAAGCACCCCGGTGGGGCAAAATACGGCCTGGGCCTCGATGTGCCCTGCTGCCAGGCCAGCGTGTGACGCCAGTCGATGTCCCAGGGACGCAACATGGTTCTGGCATCGAGCGTGCGTTGAATTTCAAACCGGGTTTTCGTCTCGCCGAATTCGATACCGTTGGCTTGGGCCACCGCCGTGCACGCGACCACGAGAACGGCGGCACCCGCTATGGAAAGAGTTCGCGTCACTGTGTGCATGGGGTCCCGCAGGTTACATCGACAACTCGCCTTGAGGTCCTCGGTTCCGGCAACCGCGCCAACTACCCGCGCTCGTTTTCGGTCTGGCGGAAGCCCGCCAGGGCGCCCTGGCACAATGTCGTAGAATCAATAACGCCGCGCTCCGCCAGCACGATAATATGGCTGGCGATTGCTTCTCGCACGGGTTGGTCTGGAGCGGTGATAAACGAACGCACGGAGCGATCGTAAGCGTCTCCCATCGCAGAAAGACGCTCGGGATCAAACGCGAGCGATCGCGAGATGTGATGAAGAACATAGGGCATGACGTGCTCCATACTGTGGCATGCCACCTCTATCGGGTCAGTCGCCGGCGATTTCCGCGAACCCGTTTTTTGTAAACACCGGCGACTTTCTTCGCGATTTGGCGGCCGCTGCGGCCGCTGACCGCGCCAATTGCGGCGGCGGTTTGAGCTTCCCCAAGGGCCTGGACTTTTTCGGTTATCATGCGGGTCATCTCGGATTGGGCCGATGCACCGCCGGCGGCAACTCGCAGGCAGCGGAGCGCGATGACGCTTTGCGCCTCCAGGGCCAGCAAGGCCGTTTGCGAGGATACGGTCAACCAGCTGTTCCATAGCCGGAGTGCATTGCTCATTTGTTTTTTTCCCAATTCGATCTCTGCGCCCCGGAGACTACATGATCATCAAGCCGCGTTGGATGCGTTGTTCGGTGTCCCGGCCGGTCCTACCAGTTTTTCCAGAAGGTCACGCAGTTGGTACGCAGTGAACGGCTTCTGCAGAAGAGGCACATTTGCATGGCGCTCGGCCAGCGAGTGGCCGTATCCGGTTACGAAACCGAAGGGGACACGCATTTCCGTCAGCATGTCGGCGAGTTCTACGCCGTGCTTTTGCTCGTCAATGCCGATATTGACCAATGCGCCATCGAAGTCTTCCTTGCTGAGTTCTGTTAGTGCCGAAGGAAGCCGATGCACCGTTCGCGTGACGGTGTAGCCAAGTTCGCGAACCATGTCGTGCATCATTTCCGCGATGAGAAAGTCATTCTCGATGATGAGAACGCGTGGCGCGAAAACAACAGTTCGACCTGAAACACTCATGCGTACCCCGTATCGATGTCATTGGGCTGCGAGGCGCCGGGTCCCAGCAGCCGCTGTCAACGACGATCATAGGCGGGGTACGTAGTCGGCACATTACAAAAGGACACATTGCCGGCAGGGCTGTGTCGCCTTGCGGACATAGGTATCGCGGTGCGCTGCTGATAGATTAAGTCGTAAATTGGGGAGGCGGCCTAACGGGCTGCGCTCCGATGTTCACCGCACTGCACCTTTATGACCGATATGTAAAAGGGACGCCCGCCAATGACAGTGAGAAGTGAAAAAAACGGATCGGTTTGGACAGTGATCCATGACCGGCCCGAAGCCCGCAACGCGATGGACCCTGCAAGCGCGGATGCGCTCACAGCAGCCTTTCTTGAGTTTGACGCGGACAAGAACGCCTCCGTTGCCGTTTTTTATGGAGCGGGCGGCGCGTTCTGTGCGGGCTGGGATCTCAAATATGTCAGCACGCTCAATGCCGACTATCCGCTGGGCGAACTCGACATCTCAACGGCACGGCCGCAAGGCAACGGTGGAGACATTCCGCGCGGGCCCCTGGGGCCCTCGCGGCTTGAACTGGACAAACCGGTGATCGGTGCGATCGAGGGACCGGCGGTGGCCGGTGGAATGGAATTGGGACTGTGGTGCGATTTCCGCGTGATGGCCAAAGAATCCTACTTCGGCGTCTATTGTCGCCGCTGGGGAGTGCCGTTGATTGACGGGGGAACCGTGCGGTTGCCTCGCATCGTCGGCCAGGGTCGCGCCCTGGAAATCATCCTCACCGGGCGAAAAGTACCAGCAGAAGAATGCCTGAATATTGGTTTGTGCGAATACGTCACTCCCAAGGGAGGGGCTCGCGCCAAGGCAGAAGAACTCGCGCAGGAGATCGCCCGCTTTCCTCAGGTCTGCGTGCGTGCGGACCGGCGCTCCGCCATCAAGAGTCATGGTCTTACCGTGCGCGAGGCACTCATCCAGGAGTGGTACAACGGACGCGAAGCACTGATCGAAGACGGTGTCGCCGGAGCGGCTCGTTTCAAGGACGGCCTTGGCCGGCATGGCGATTTCGCCAGGATTCGATAGCGCCCGCCATCGCATGTCGTCCCCGGAGGTCAAGGCAGGACATCTCATCGCTTAACACCGCGAACATCTAATCCAGCACCAGATGCGGCAACCAAAGGCTAAGCGCCGGGATATACGTGATCAAAAAAAGCACGATGATCATTGGAATGTAAAAGACGATAATGCTTTTAGAGACGGCCTCCATCGACACCTTTCCGATCGCGCAGCCGACCACCATGGTCGGTCCCACCGGCGGTGTCAGTAGGCCAATGCCAAGATTGAGAATCATGACGATGCCGAAATGCACCGGGTCGATGCCGAAGGTCTTGATCACCGGCAGGAATATCGGCGTGCAGATCAACAGCATCGGCGCCAGATCCATGAATGTGCCGAGCAGCAACAGCAGGATGTTGATCCAGAGCAGGAACATGTACTTGTCGCTGGAAATATCGATGAAGAATTTCGTCGCGATCGCCGGCACCTGCAGCAGCGCCATCATGTAGCCGAACGAAATCGAAAAGCCGATCATGATCATGACCATGCCCACCGTGCGGATGACACGGCCGATCAGTTTCGGAATCTCGCTCCATTTGACGTCGCGATAGACGAACATCGTCACAAGGAACGCGTAGACGCACGCGACCGCGCCGGATTCCGTGGGTGTAAACACGCCGGACAGGATGCCGCCGAGAATAATGACGATGGTAACCATGCCCCAGACGGCGTCGAGTGCGATCTTGCCGATTTGGCTGAACGGGACCTGCTCGCCTTTCGGGAAATTGTCGCGGTGCGCGATATACAAAACGAGGATGACCAACGACAGCCCAAGCAGTAGCGCTGGAATGATTCCGGC
>DASSIJ010000132.1:0-13287 GCA_035692045.1 Pseudolabrys sp.
TGCCGTGCCGAGAGACTGAATGTCCGCTTTGGGTCATTAGCGGACATTTGCAGCGCAAAACCGCATGTCCGCTTTACTCCCGAAAGCAGACATCAGCCACCGCGAGCAGAACGTCCGCTTTGTGCCAGCAGACATTGCGCCTGCTTGGTTTGAAATGAAAAGAGCCGCCAACTGTAGGCGAGCTAGCCCGTCGAATTATACGATCCGCAGTGCTGGCGCGCCCGAAGAGATTCGAACTCCTGACCCCCAGATTCGTAGTCTGGTGCTCTATCCAGCTGAGCTACGGGCGCTTGATTCCGCTGCCGAAACCGGCGTCGGGACCGGGCACTAGCTAACGTCTAAGGCTACTATTGGCAAGGGTTAGCGCCGTTAATGCTCACGCCGCCTGTGCCGCCCACGCCAGCGCCGTGTTTTCGATGCGGATCCGATAGATGAGCAGCGCCGCATTGGCGGCTGAGAATATCAGGGCAAACCACGGCAAACCGAGCGCGAGCGGGACCACGGCGATCTCCAACGCGACAATCAAGTAGTTTGGATGCTTGAGCCAACGGTATGGCCCACGCGCGACCGGAACGGCCCCACGCAGCACGATCACGCGGGTCGTCCATCGGCGGCCAAGGCTTGCTATCACCCACAAGCGGCCGATCTGGAGGACCCCGAATACCGCCAGCCAAAACCAAACAATGGGCTGCCCGTGGCCGAGCACCAACAAGCCCAGCAACCACGAGGCGTGCAACCCGATCATCAGCGGATAGTGCGCAGCGCCGAATTCGACTCCACCCTGTGCACGCAATCGTCCGGTGTTGAATTGCGCGAAAGCAAGCTCGAGGACCCTTTGCACGATCAGAAACGCGATCAGCCAGGCTCCCTCACCCATGCGTGGCCTCAAGCGCGAGAAAGCTCGCGGTAAACCCGGGCCCGAGCGCCGAAAGCATCGCGGGGCCACGCAAGCCCCGTCGAAGAGCACGTTCGAGAACGAACAGCACAGTCGGCGCCGACATGTTGCCGTGGCCGCGCAGCACTTCACGCTCATCGCGCAAGGTGCCCTTTTGCAGCTCAAGCGCAACCTCGATCGCATCAAGCACCTTGGCACCACCCGGATGACAAATAAGCTGCGGTGCCTGAAGGCAGGCCGTCTTTATGAAGCGACGCACAGGCGCCGCCATCTTCTGCTCGACGAAGCGTGGCAGCGAGCGCGAGAGCAACACCTGGAAGCCGATCGGATCGATCGCCCAACCCATGATGTCGAGCGTGCGAGGCCAGGTATGTTCAGCTGCAGCGCCGACGCGTAGCCCGGCCGCGGCGGGAGCGGCGCGGAGCACGGCCGCGGCAGCGCCATCACCGAAGAGAGCAGAGGAAATTACGTCCGCTTTAGAACTACGATCGATGCGGCACGCGAGCGTGCACAGTTCGACGACAACCAATAAGACCACCTCACCTGGCTCAGCGCGCGCAAGCCTGGCTGCGAGCGCCAGGCCTGATACGCCACCGGCACAGCCGCGGCCGAACACAGGAACGCGCATCACTGTCGGCCGAAATCCCATTTCCGGGCCGACGCGCGCTTCAATGCTGGGAGTGGCGATTCCGGTAGAGGAAACCGTAACAACCACATCGACATCGCGCGCGGAAATCCCCGCACGATCGAGCGCGGCGCGGGCCGCCTGTACGAACAGCTGGCCTGCACTCTCAAGATACACGTCAGTGCGCTCTGCCAAATCGTGCGGCTCACTCAGCCATTCGAGTGATCTTGCCGAATAGCGCCGTTCAATGCCGGCATTAATGAACACATCGGCCAGCTTCGGAAACCGCGCGAACGTACGGCCGTAGACCTGGAGCGCGGCATTTGCGACGGCGCGCTGCTCAAGCACGTGGGGTGGCACCGCGGTCGCGACCGCGAGCACATTCACCGGCGGTACCATGCAAAATCCTTCGCGTATTACGCACGACGCCCCTATGCGAAGAACACCACAGTTTGTGGACTCTTCCCGCGTTCAGGCGTGGGCCCGTTCACCACGTCGTGTACTCAGATCGACCGCGCGATCCGGAATTGTGATGCTGAAGGTTGCGCCGATTGTTCCGGCGACGAGGCGGATTTCACCGCCATGGGCGCGCACCAGCTCGGCGGCGATCGCCAGCCCAAGTCCGGTACCCCCTGTGCGGGCTGATCCCTGAAAAGCCTGGAACAAATGGGCCTGCGCCTTTTCGGGCACGCCCGGCCCGGTATCGGACACCTCGATGATGACGACGCTGCCTTCGCGCCGTCCAGTGATGCGGATTTGATCGCGCGCAGGGTCGCGCGCGCCACGCGCCTCCAACGCTTGTGCCGAATTACGCGCGATGTTGACGAGGACGCGGAACAGCTGATCGTGATCGGCCTCGACGGTGAGACCGCGTTCCACCGCCACGATCCAGCGGATCGGCACATCAAGACCGAGTCCGAGCGCTTCGTGCACCTCTTCGACCAACGGCTCGACCTCGATTGTCTTGCGCTCTGGCGGCGGCTCCTGCGCACCCCCATAAGAGAGAGTCGACTGGCAGAACGCGATCGCGCGTTCGAGAGCCCGCATGAGCTTGGGTGCGAAGCGCTGCACCTTCGGATCGGGCGACGTCGAAAGCTGATCAGAAAAGAGTTGCGCCGAGGCCAACAGGTTGCGCAAATCGTGATTGATCTTCGACACTGCGAGGCCGAGTGCCGCCAACCGGCTCTGCTGGTGCAACATCGAGGCAAGCTCGCGCTGCATGGCGCCCAGTTCTTCTTCGGCCACGCCAATTTCATCCTGCCGGCCGCTTTCTGCAATGACGCGCGACGGATTTTCCGGATCGGCGCGGAAGGCGATCATGTTGCCCGTAATACGCCACATCGGTCGCACAAGAAGATAATGCAGGGCAAAGAAGACCAGCATCGCGGTGATGCAGGAGATCGCCAGCGACAGCATCAGGATGTTCACCGAGAACGTCCACATCGCCTTGCACAAGGGCGCTTCATCGAGAATGATCTCGAGGAAATCGCCGCCCATCGGCGCGGACCCAACCACGCGCATCGCGTCGCCCGGCTTGCAGGTTAGCAAGGTATCGAACGCGTCGACGATGGACCGCCACCAGGACACCTGCCGCATGTCGATGTCTTGCGCGATCGCGGACGGCATATTGGAGACCGCAAGCAGCCTGCGCTGATTCCCCATTTTCATCGCCACTGCGCGAGCGCCGATGCTCTTGAGAATTTGGTTCGCAAGGCTTTCGGGGACCATCCCGCTTGGCGCGGCATCAAGCACAAGCGCAGCCGTATGTGCCGCCGCAAGCCGGTCATTCAGCCAGTTCAATCGGAAATTTGCGACCGAGGGCACATAAATCAGAATTTCCGCCACCATCACGAACAGAATGGTGAGCAACAGCAACTTTCCGGAGAGGCCGACGCGCAATGTTCGCGCCGGCCGCTGCTCCGCTGCAATATCGCCGCGTGATCCGTTTCCCGTATCCAATATCGCCTCAACCGAAGATTCGTAACCAGGCAATGATGCGCCGCACCCAGGCGCTGGTCAAACCTAGGGTGAAATAGTCGATGGCTGCACGTTTTCCAACCTCCGACAGTGTCGGGTATGGCAGCACGATATTGGTTAACGCTCGAATATTGAGTCCCCGCGCAATTGCCAGCGTCCACATCGCTATCAATTCGCCTGCCTGCGCACCGACGATGGTGGCACCTACTATCTTACCATTGCTCGTCGTGATGACTTTAATATGACCGCGCGTATCTCGTTCCGTTTGTGCACGGTCATTGTCGCTGTAAGGCCAGCGCGCAATGCGGATGTTGATGCGGCGCTCCCGCGCCTGCGCTTCGGTCAGACCTGTGTGCGCGATTTCCGGTTCGGTGTAGATCGCCCGCGGAACGGCAGAATTGTCCACCCGCACCGGAAGACGGAAAAGCGCGTTCCGGATCACCAGGCCAGCATGATAATTGGCCGCGTGCGTAAAGGCTGCGTGGCCGGCCGCGCAATCTCCGATCGCGTAGACTCGACGGTTGGTGGTTTTAAGCTTCCGGTCCACGACAATTCCGGAGCGGTCGTGGCGAATCCCCGCAGCGTCGAGATCGAGACCGTCGATCGTCGGCCTTCGCCCGGCAGCAATCAGCAGATGGCTCCCGGTAATGGTCTGTTCGGCGCCGGCGGCCTCGATCGTCGCCGTGACCACACGGCCGGCCTGGACGATGCCGATAACATTCACCCCGCTGCGAATAACAACGCCCTCTCGCTCGAGGCAATCAAGCAGGATGGCAACGCATTCCGGATCGTCATTGGCGAGCGGCAGCGCCGCTTCGAGCACTGTCACCGAACTTCCCAGACGGCGGAAAGCCTGCGCCATTTCGAGGCCAACGCATCCGGCACCGATGATGATGAGATGCTCCGGCCGTTCCCTGAGATCGAAAATGGTCTCGTTGGTCAGGTAGACACCGCTATCGAGTCCAGGAATTTGCGGCACCGCCGGCGACGAGCCGGTCGCAATCACAAAACGCCGCGCGCGAATTTCAACATCGGCTACCGTAACCGTGCTGCGGTTCAGGAACTTGGCGTGGCCATAGATGAATCGAACGCCCAGCCCCGTGAAGCGCTGGGCCGAATCCGGCGGGCTCACAGCTGCAATGACACCCTGCACGTGATCATGCACCTTGGCGAAATTGACTCCGACGTTTTGTCCGTCGAGGCCAAATGTGCCGGCACGGCGGATTGTCTCGGCGCGCCTGGCCGCCGCCAACAGGGCCTTGGAGGGAACACAGCCGGTATTGAGGCAATCGCCACCCATCTTGTGGCGCTCTATCAGCACGGTCGGAACGCCAAAGGCAGCCGCAGCGGCTGCCACCGATAGTCCACCAGGACCACCGCCGATCACGCATATGTCGGGTGTCAGTGTTTCCGTCATGCCCATTCAGAGCCCGTCCGCGCCAATCATAGCGACATCACACAGCGTGCGAGCGTGCGCGCCAATACTTCACCGCCATCGGCATCAGCGCGAGGAGACCGAGGGCAAGCAGAGCCGCAATCAGTTGCGGTGTCAGAACGTCCATTGGATCGAAAACCATGTGGCAGTCTGACCCTTGGGCGGCAATGCAATGCTCGTACGAACTCTTCTGCGCCGCGATCACACTGTCCAGGCCGATGCCGGCCAGAGCAAAAACCAACGCGCCCGGGATAATGCCGAGGGCGGTCGCAGCGATGAACGGACCTAGCCGCACACCCGCGAAAGCCGCCACCAGATTGACCAGGAAAAATGGAAATGCTGGCACTAACCGAAGAAACAGAAGGTAGCTGAAGGCGTCTTTGCGAAATCCCTCGGCGAGCTGATTGACGCGTGGCCCCGCCCTCCGCAGCAGCGGTTCGCCGAGCGCCGTCCGCGCCATCAGGAAGATGAGGGTCGCACCGATGGTCGCACCGATGACGGCCGCCGACGCCCCGACCGCAATGCCGAACAGAAAGCCGCCAACGACGGTGAGAAATGCGCCTCCCGGCAATGATAATGCCACGGCGGCGACGTAGACGCCGATATAGGCGAGGACGGCCAGGAAGCTGTGCTCGGCAACGAAAGCGTCGATGGTGGAGCGGTAACGCACCAACGATTCAAGTGAGACGGTGCCGTCACGGAAGGCGAAATAGCCCGCTCCCGCAAGAATGACGATTGCCGCCAATGGCAGCAGCCGGCGGGCAAGGCCACGCGGCCGATCGGCAGGCGGCGAACTTGCGGACATTGGCGCTTTATACACGACCCCCTGCCCGGGACGGCCAAGGGTCACCAGCTTGTGAGACATTTTGACATTTGCCGCCGACGTACCCCGTATACGTGCCAATGTAGGTCCTATAGGCAGGCGGTCGCATTGACGGGCCAAAGCCCCTCCCTTATAAGCCGCGCAAAATCAAGTGCCGGCCCGAGAGACGTCGGGTTTTGATGAGAATTCGAGGACGGCGTCCTCTTTCTTCAAGGCGCGACCAGCGGAGAACGGAACGTGAAGCGGACCTATCAACCGAGCAAGCTCGTACGCAAGCGCCGTCACGGCTTCCGCGCGCGCATGGCAACAAAGGGTGGACGCAAGGTCGTGTCGGCGCGCCGGGGACGCGGACGCAAACGGCTGTCCGCCTGACGGCGGTAAAAATCGCCGCGCGCACTGCTTCCATGGAACGATTGAGGCAACGGGCGGACTTTCTAGCCGCGGCGACCGGGATCAAGGTGCCGGCCGCGGCGTTTGTGCTGCAAGCGCGCAAGCGCCGTGACGCGGGCCCGGCACGGCTCGGCTTCACCGTCTCGAAGAAGGTCGGAAATGCCGTCGAGCGTAATCGGGTCCGCCGCCGGTTGCGGGAAATTGTTCGGCTCTTGGCCGCAAACCGGCTTCGCGCCGGACATGACTATGTGCTGGTCGGACGGCGCGCGGCGCTCAATCTGCCGTTTGCCCGGATGACGCAGGATTTCGAAGGAGCGCTACGGCGCGCACATGCGGGACGCAATGGCAATATGGAATCGCGATGACCGACAATAAGAACACCATCCTCGCCATTGTGCTGTCAGCGCTGGTGCTGCTCGGTTGGCAATATTTTTTCGCCGTTCCGCAGGAAAAGGCGCGACAGGAGCAGCTGCAGGCACAGCAGCAAAAGCAGACCGTGCCGACGCCGGGCCAACCGGGCCAGGTGGGACAGCCCCCCGCGCAAAATGGAACACCGCAGGTTCCCGGCCAGACAAATGCGCCTGCAGCTGCCGCCCCAGTGACCCGCGCAGCGGCGTTGGCTGGTTCGCCGCGCGTGGCAATCGCAACCGAGAGCTTGCAAGGCTCGATTGCACTCAAGGGTGGGCGTATCGACGACCTCGCACTGCTCAAGTTTCGTGAAACGGTCGATCCCAAATCGCCGCCGATCGTTCTGCTTTCGCCGTCTGGCACTGCCGATCCGTTTTACGCTGAATTCGGCTGGACCGGCGCAGCTGGCGCCAACGTGAAGCTGCCGACATCGGAAACCGTGTGGACGCAATCGGGCTCCGGCGCGCTCACCGTCAATCATCCGGTGACGCTGACGTACGATAATGGCGAGGGATTTGAATTCCGCCGCACTATCGCTGTCGATGACAAATATCTCTTCACGCTCAAGGACGAGGTCACCAACAAAAGCACAAACCCGGTCGCTCTTTATCCGTATGCGTTGATTTCACGTCACGGCACCCCACAGACCGCGGGATACTATATTTTGCATGAAGGCCTGATCGGAGTGCTTGGTGATTCCGGTTTGCAGGAATTCACGTACAAGAACATCGAGGACAAAAAGGCGGTCAATTTCGACATAACCAACGGCTGGCTCGGAATCACCGATAAATATTGGGCTGCCACACTGTTGCCGGACACAACTGCGCGTCTCAAGGCGCGCTTCTCCAGCGGCATGCTTGGCACGATCAGGACCTTTCAGACCGACTATCTGCTCGACGCGCAGACGATCGCACCGGGCGCGAGCGCTTCGGCCAACGCGCGACTGTTCGCTGGTGCAAAGGAAGTGGCGGTCGTCAACGACTACGACAAGCAGCTCAAGCTCAACCGCTTCGACCTGCTGATTGACTGGGGCTGGTTCTACTTCATCACCAAGCCGCTGTTTATTGCGATCGACTATCTCTACCGGCTGGTCGGGAATTTCGGCCTCGCGATCCTGATCGTGACGGTGTTGATCAAGATCGCTTTCTTCCCGTTAGCCAACAAGTCATACGCCTCGATGGCGAAGATGAAGGCCGTGCAGCCGCAGATGACTGCGTTGCGCGAGCGTTATGCTGACGACAAGGCCAAGCAGCAACAGGAGCTCATGGAGCTCTACAAGAGAGAGAAGATCAATCCGCTCGCGGGCTGCCTGCCGATCGCGATTCAGATTCCTGTCTTCTTCTCGCTCTACAAGGTGCTGTTCGTCACCATCGAAATGAGGCACGCACCCTTCTTTGGGTGGATCCATGATCTCTCGGCGCAGGACCCGACCAATATCTTCAATCTGTTTGGTCTCATCCCGGTTGATCCGACGGTATTGCCGGTCATTGGCCAATTCCTGCATCTCGGCGCATGGCCACTGATCATGGGTGTGACGATGTGGGCGCAGATGAAGCTCAACCCGGCACCGCCTGATCCGACGCAGCAGATGATCTTCAACTGGATGCCGCTGATCTTCACCTTCATGCTGGCAAACTTCCCGGCCGGGCTGGTGATTTACTGGGCGTGGAATAACTCGCTTTCGGTGCTGCAGCAGAGCGTCATCATGCGCAAGCATGGCGCCAAAATTGAATTGTTCGACAACATCAAGGCGTTGTTCGTAAAGAAAAAGGCGCCGCAGTAAGGCTGCGGACATCCTATCCGCGTCATGGCCCGAGTCATGGCCGGGCTTGTCCCGGCCATCAACGTCTTTAGTGTCCGCGAGGCGTGGACGCCCGCGACATAGGCGTGCGAAAGCACGCCGTCCCTTTGGACGGCTATAGGCGTGCGAAAGCACGCCGTCCCTTTGGACGGCTATGGGCGTGCGAAAGCGCGCCGTCCCTTTGGACGGCTATGGGCGTGCGAAAGCACGCCGTCCCTTTGGACGGCTATGCACGGGCATGACGCCGAGGATATCGATGCGCCGATGACAGCAGACCCCTTCACCCGCGCTGAAATTGAAGCTGGCCGGCGCCTCTTCGCCCGCGAATGGCGCTTCGTCAGTGCCGCCGGTACGCCAGCATCGCTTCCGTCGATGCGCGGCGTTGAGATCGCCTTTGCCGGCCGCTCCAATGTCGGCAAATCGAGTCTGATCAATGCGCTAACCGGCCGCAAGAATCTCGCGCGCATCTCGCGTACGCCCGGGCGGACGCAGGAGCTCGTCTTCTTCACCGGTGACGAAAATCTGAATATTGTGGACATGCCAGGCTACGGCTATGCGGCCGCGGCAAAATCCAAGATCGAGGCCTGGACAGCGTTGATCGATGCATTTTTGCGTGGCCGCAGTAATCTGGCGCGCGTCTATGTGCTGGTGGACGCGCGCCACGGCCTCAAATCGACCGATGATCCGGCGCTCGATGCGCTCGGCCAGGTGGGCGTCAGTCATCAGGTCGTCTTAACCAAATGTGACGAACTCAAGCCATCTGAGCTGGGTCACCGCATCGCGGAGGTGGAGGCGGGGCTGGCCAAGCGGCCTGCGGCCTTTCCCACGGTCCTCGCCACATCATCCCATGACGGCGCGGGTATTCCCGAACTACGTGCGGCCATTGTCCGGTTATTGGCGGAAAGAGGCCGCTGACGCATTGTCGGACGGCCGCTACATCGGCTAGAACCGCCCGCGATGAGCAAAGCCCCCAAGATCGATCCACAGACGCAGGCCCGCATTCTGGTCGAGGCGCTGCCACATATGCAGCGCTACGACGAGGAGATCGTCGTGGTGAAATACGGCGGCCACGCCATGGGCCAGGAACAGATGGCGCGCGATTTTGCCCGCGACATCGTCCTGCTCGAACAGACCGCTATCAACCCCGTGGTCGTGCATGGAGGCGGGCCCCAGATCGAAGCCATGCTCAAGAAGCTCGGCATCAAATCGGAATTTGCTGCCGGCCTGCGGATCACGGACGAAAAGACTGTCGAGATCGTGGAAATGGTGCTGGCCGGATCGATCAACAAGCAGATCGTCGGCTACATCAATGCTGCAGGCGGAAAGGCCATCGGTTTGTGCGGCAAGGACGGCAATATGGTGCAGGCGCGCAAGGTCAGCCGCACCGTCGTCGACCCCAATTCCAACATCGAAAAGGTCGTAGACCTCGGCTTCGTTGGCGAGCCGGAAAAAGTCGACCTTACGATGCTCAATCAGGTGATCGGCCGCGAAATGATCCCGGTGCTGGCGCCGGTGGCGACCTCGGCCGATGGCGGAACATTCAATGTGAATGCCGATACCTTTGCAGGCGCCATTGCCGGGACGCTCAAGGCAAAACGGTTGCTGTTGCTGACCGACGTTCCCGGCGTGCTCGACAAGTCAAAGAACCTGATTGCGGAATTGTCGGTTTCCGATGCGCGCAAGCTCATTGCCGACGGCACCATTTCAGGCGGCATGATTCCCAAGGTCGAGACCTGCATCTATGCGCTCGACCAGGGTGTGGAAGGCGTCGTCATCATGGACGGCAAGGTTCCTCACGCGGTGTTGCTTGAGTTGCTGACCGACCATGGCGTCGGCACGCTGATGCATCGCTGAGGCCTATTCCGTTCACTCCCGCGGACGGAAATTCTGCAGGAAGCGCCGGCAATGCCGCGCACCCGGCTTGCGCGACGGTGAGAAGGCGGTTCCGCGCCCAGACGATGCGCTCTAGCATGACCCCATGATTCGCGGTTTCATTCCCACGATCGCCGCGTCAATCGCCGTGCTGGCGGCAACGTCAGCACGGGCCGAGCTCACGCTGTGCAACCGCACCAGCTTCCGGATGGAGGCGGCGATCGGTCTCGAAAAGCGCGCCAATGTCACCACACGCGGCTGGTTTCGTCTGGATCCCGGCCAGTGTCGTCAGGTGATGGACGGTCCACTCGACGTCGATATGGTCTATCTTCATGCGCGCACGCCGCCGGTCTACGGGACTGCGCCGTTGCCGCAGAATGGCCAAGCCGATTTCTGCATTCGAGATGGCGACTTTGATATTGCCGACGCGCGGGGCTGCCCCACGAGCCAACAGGCGCGCTTCAACGCAGCCAAGCCGGCCGACTCGCCAAAAGGACCCGTTGTCAATCTGGCGGAAGAATCCGACTACGACGATGTCCAGGCGCAGCTTGCCGGCATCCAGCGGCTGCTGGTGATCGCGGGCTACGACGCCTATCCGATTGACGGCGTGCCAGGCGCCAAGACACAGGCGGCCATCACGAAATTTCTGAACGACCGCAAGCTTGCTTCCGGTGCTGCCGATGCTCCGAATTTCTTCGACGCATTGATCGAGGCCGCGCGAAATCCGGAAGGTATCGGTTTTTCCTGGTGTAACGACACCACATACGCGGTGATGGCCTCGCTCGGCATCGTCGAAATGGGCGCGATCGTGACGCGCGGCTGGTATCGCGTGGACGCCGGCCAATGCGTGCGGCCCGATCTGCGCGGCGATCCACACCGGCTCTACAGTTACGCAGAGGCTGTCGACGGCAATGGCCGCACGATCAAGCGCGGTGATGCACCTCTCGCCTGGGGCGGCACCGTTGCGTTATGTACGCGCGACGGCCGCTTCGAACTTGCCGACCATAAGGACTGCGCGGCTCGCGGTCTGAATTCCGCCGGTTTTGCCGTCATCGATGTGAGCAAACAGCCGGCAACGACCATCCGCTTCAAGGAATAGCAGTTGACCCTCTCCCGGGAAAAAGCGGCGCGCGGCTTCAGCCACGTCGAAACCTGGGTGTTCGATCTCGACAACACGCTCTATCCGCACCACCTCAATCTCTGGCAGCAGGTCGACGATCGCATCCGCGCCTACGTCTCCGATTTTCTGAAAGTATCGGCCGACGAGGCGTTTCGTGTGCAAAAGGACTATTATCACCGCTACGGCACCACCATGCGCGGGATGATGACCGAGCATGGCATGAAGCCCGACGATTACCTCGAATTCGTGCACCAGATTGACCACTCACCGCTCGAAGCAAATCCGGCACTCGGCGCCGCGCTGGAAAAACTTTCGGGCCGAAAACTCATCCTCACCAACGGCACGCGCAAGCATGCCGACGCGGTCATGCAAAAGCTTAAAATCCATCAGCACTTCGAGGACGTGTTCGACATCGCCGCCGCAGACCTCGATCCAAAACCGCTACCGCAGGCCTATCAGCGCTTTCTTGCCCGCCACGGCGTCGATGCCACAAAGGCAGCAATGTTCGAGGATCTCGCCCGCAATCTGGAAACGCCACACGCGCTGGGAATGACAACCGTGCTCGTTGTGCCGCAAGGGCAGCGCGAAGTATTCCGCGAAGCATGGGAACTGGAAGGGCGCGATGCGCCCTATGTCGATCATCTGACCGACGACCTCACCGGCTTTCTCGAACAGATCGAGCGGCGCTGACTACGCGGCCGGTATCACCTGCTGCATCAATACGGCAAGCCCGATACCGGCGATGCCGGCGCCGACCAGCCGCAGCGGCGAAAGATCAGCCCCCCGTCGCTGCATGATGTTGCGCGCGACCGTCGCTGCAGCAAGTGCGATTGCACTCTGGATCATCGCGAGGCCGAGCAGATACGCGTAGAGCGGGGTCGGCTCGGCGCCGTAAATCGATTCGCCGAGCGCATAGCCGTGGACAGCACCGACCATCGCGAACAATACGAGCGCAGCGCCCACCGGAAGTTGCCGGTCACCAAGCATCAGCGCGCCAAGCGCAATGACCGAAAGAGCTACCAGGATTTCCGCGCCGGGCACTGTGCCACCGTGCAGATGCGCCGCGACACCGGCCATCATCGCCAGCACGAATGCGACGACGAGGGGATAGGCTGCCCGATGCGTGGCGGCGAGACAGCCAACCGCGACCACGGCCGCGAAATGGTCCAATCCAATGACCGGATGACCTAGTCCGGAAAGGATCCCCTCGCCGAAAGTCGCCGGCGTGTGGCCACCCATCAGATGATGGGCGAAGGCCGGCGCACCGCTGAACGCCAGCACGATCAGGCCTGAACTCAAGCGTCGGAGTTGTCGATTCATATGCGTTTCTCCCCGGCGCGAGTTTAGTCTGTGGCGCACAGCTTGACATCCCATGCCCCGCCCCCGACAAACCGCAGCCGAACGAACCGGAGCACCCACCGGAGCACCCATGGCCAACGACAAGCTTGCCAGCATCATCGACCAGGCCTTCGAAGGACGGGACAAGATCGGCCCGAAGACCAAAGGTGCCGTGCGTAAGGCGGTGAATTCCGCACTCGACCTGCTCGACACCGGCAAGGCGCGGGTCGCCGAGCGAAACGCCGACGGCCAATGGCAGGTGAATCAGTGGCTGAAGAAGGCGGTGCTGCTTTCGTTTCGCCTCAACGACATGAGTGTCATCCCCGGCGGGCCGGGCAAGGCCGGGTGGTGGGACAAGGTCGATTCCAAGTTCAAGGGCTGGAATGCCGCGCGCTTTCGCAAAGCGGGTTTCCGTGCGGTGCCCGGCAGTGTGGTGCGGCATTCGGCATTTATTGCGCCCGGCGTCGTGCTCATGCCGTCTTTCGTCAATCTTGGCGCATACGTCGATAGTGGCACCATGATCGATACCTGGGCGACGGTCGGCTCGTGCGCGCAGATCGGCAAGAATTGCCATATTTCCGGCGGCGCCGGCATTGGTGGCGT
>DASSIJ010000133.1:0-4744 GCA_035692045.1 Pseudolabrys sp.
CCCGACGGCGATTGGGTGGCGGCTCATATAGGCCTGGAATTCAGGCGAGAACCCGTAGGATGCGGCCTGCTGGTAGACACCATCTTTTTCACGATTAATGGACGCCATATCCGCTTCGCACAACCGAGCGGCCGATTCGACTAGAGTATTGAGTACTGTCTGAAGATCGAATGTCGAGCGGCTGATGACCTTAAGCACGTCCGACGTCGCCGTCTGCTGCTGAAGCGATTCAGTCAGCTCTTCCGTGCGCTTTTGCACCTCATCGAACAGCCGGACATTTTCGATCGCGATGGCTGCCTGGTCGGCGAACGTCGTGACAAGCTCGATCTGCTTGTCGGTGAATGGCCGCACATCAGAGCGCGACAAGGTCAGGACGCCGGTCGGCACGGCCTCGCGAAGCATCGGAACAGCGAGGATCGTCCGAAAGTCGCCCAACCTTTGGGCCTCGGTCCAGGTGTATTCCGGATCAGTTTTCACATCGGCGATGTGAACGACCCGGCCTTCCAGCAGGGAGCGCCCGGAGGCCGACCCTTTTTCGGGCTTGATTGGGATATGCTGGACATAGTCCATGAACTCGCGGGAGAAACCATAGGATTCAGCGCGGAAGAAGGTTCCATTTTTCTCGCGCGTAATGGTGGCGTTGTCCGCGTCGCAAAGTTGGGCGGCTGATTCGACGAGAGTTTGCAGGACGGTCTGCAGATCGAATGTCGAACGGCTGATGACCTTGAGTACGTCGGCAGTGGCCGTCTGCCGCTGGAGAGATTCACGCAACTCGTTCAGCAAGCGAACATTCTCGATCGCGATGACGGCCTGGGCGCCGAAATTTGTCACCAGCTCAATCTGCTTTTCGGTGAAAGGTCGAACTTCCTGACGGTAGATGACGATCGCACCAATCAGTTTGTTCTCCTTCAGCATCGGTACTGCGACAAGAGACCGCGCGCCACCAAGTCTGGCCGGCGAGCCGGGACTGGGCTCTGCCGCCTCGTCGGCGGTATAGACGGCACTCCTGACTTGCAGGAGGCGATCAAGAGGTGATCCGGCCGGCGGCTGAAACGCGCCACGCTGCTGGTAGAAATCGGCAAGCACCTCCGGAACGCCCACTGAAGCCGCCGGGGGATGAAATGCACCGTTTTCGTACCGGAACAGCACGCCGAACTTGGCCTCGCATATGCGGATGGCATTTTCGAGCATTGCGCTGAACACCGGCTCAAGCTCGCCAGGCGAAGCACTGATGATCTTGAGCACCTCCGCGGTAGCAGTCTGTTGCTGAAGCGACTCTGACAGATCGCGGGTGCGGGTCTGCACCTCCTCAAACAGACGCACGTTCTCGATCGCGATGACCGCCTGATCGGCGAAGGTGGTGACGAGTTCGATCTGCTTGTCGGTATAGGGCTTAACACGCGTGCGTAAGAGACCAATGACACCGACTGGCATGCCATCGCGCAGCAGCGGAACACCCAGCATCGAACGATGTTTGCCCGTGCGGGCGTATTCATGCGCGGTGTATTCCGGATCTGCGAGACAGTCCGGGATGTGCACGGCGCGGCGCTCGACCGCTGTGCGGCCAACGACCGTGCCGCGGTCGACGCTGATCGGATGCTCGGAAAGATACTTGATGTAGTCCGCCTTGGCGTTGTTGGAGCCCGCCAGGTGATACTTGCCCTCGTGCAATCTGAAAAAGATGGCATATTCGGACTCGCACAAACGTCCCGCCGTTTCGAGGATTGCATCCAGAACGGGCTGAATATTGGTCGGCGACCGCGAGATTACCCGCAGCACATCCGAAGTCGCCGTCTGCTGTTGCAGCGACTCCGTCAGATCGTCGGTTCGATTTTGCAGCTCGCCGAAAAGCCGCGTATTTTCAATGGCAATCACGGCCTGATCGGCAAACGTAGTCGCAAGCTCAATCTGTTTCTCGGTAAATGGTTGCGGCACTGTCTTCGCTATGAAGAATACCCCCGCGACATTCCCCTGGCGCAAGAGCGGAACGCCCAACGCGGCCCGATAGCCGCCGATCTTTTGCGCTTCGCCCCAGGTATATTCAGGGTCCGCGAGGACGTCGTGAATGTGAACCAAACTACCCTCTTTCGCGGTTCGTCCAACAACGCTGCCTCGATCGATCGGGATCTTTTTGTTTATAAAAAAATTTCTGATTTGCTCGTGCACTTCCGTTTCGTGACCGTAGCTCGCGCGCCAGCGCAAAATTTCTCCGTCACATTCGAACAGCCACGCATGATCGGCTTCGCAGAGTCGTGTTGCCGATTCAACGAGCGTGTTGAGCACCGTCTGCAGATCAAAAGTCGACCTGCTGATGACCTTGAGCACGTCCGCGGTGGCCGTCTGCTGCTGCAGCGACTCGCGCAGCTCATTGAGCAGCCGCGTATTTTCAATGGCGATAACCGCCTGTGCGGCGAAATTCGAAACGAGTTCAATCTGCTTGTCGCTGAATGCGAGTACCTCCTGCCGGTAAATACTGATGACGCCGACCAACTCGTCCTCTTTGAGCATCGGCACCGACACGATCGTCCGGTAGCCGCCAAGGTCTGCACCGGCAACCACGAAAGGATCGCCCTGGCGGTAGGCTTCGCGCTTTGTGCTATCGAGTATCTGGGCCACTTGCTTCGTCTTGGCGGCGCGGCCGAGAGTGCTGCCGGAAGCCGGCTCGATCAGGCGGTTTTTGCGGTCTTCAATGAATGCCGGCGGCGCATTGTGAAATGCCGCCGCGCGAAACGCATTTCCTTCGCGCAAATAGAGGGTGCCAAACTTCGCCCCGCAAAGGCGCGTCGCGTTCGACAATATCGTCCGGAAAACGGGGTTGAGCGCGCCCGCCGAGCTGCTGATGATTTTGAGCACTTCGGCGGTTGCAGCCTGCTGCTCCAGCGCCTCCTCCAGCTCGCGCTTCAGGTGGTCAACTGGATTTTCGGGATCCTTGTCGGAGCGCTCTCGCTGGCGAGAGGAAGCCGGTTTTTTGCGTAAAACAGAGTCCCGCGACATGAGGCGCCGCGCTGTTTTTTTCTTTATCCCTTTTCGCAGTTTCATCGCCCTCCCCCAAGGCCATGACCACGCCGGAACCGGTTTATAGCTTAAATCTGTGCACTGGAAGGAATGGGGCTTTGCTCCGGATCAGCGTTGCGGCTTGAGCTGGACGATCTTCCAGCCGCGCTTGCCGATCTCGTTTGCCGCCATCGGCGTCACTGCTCCGGTCGTAGCGAGTACGGGAGTAGCGCCCGGGCGTGTCCGGTGTATTTCAGTGGTGACGGCAATGAAGGTTCGTTGCTGGACTTCCGTCCATGCAATGTCGTCGACCGTAAACGCCGCAACAATACTGCCATTGCGCGCAACGTTGATGGGCTGCCCGCCGAAGGTGACAAAAGAAACGATACCGCCCAGTTCATTGCTGCGCGCCGCAAGGATTTGCGCACGGCGACGCTGATAAAATGCCACGTTACGCGACCTGGCCTCCGCTGCGTGTTCGACGAAAGCGGTGGTATTCTGCGCGTTGAGCTGTTTGAGCGCGCGCGCCATGATCAGCAAATCGGCGGGCGTGTAGTTCCGGTTTTCGTCGAGGCGGTTCACGATGTCCTCGGGAACACCGAGCGACAACAGAGTGGCACGCACCTCCGCAATAATTTGCGCTGCCGTCTTGTCGCGTAGACTGTCCTTTGCAGTGCTGACGGTCGTGACAGAGGAGACGGCGATCCCGACTCCGCCGGGGACAGCGGCCAAACCGGCCCTGACCGGCAAACTGCCGCCCGCCATTGCCCCTGCCATTTCCTTCAGCCGCTGACGCAATGGTGGAAAATCGGTGTAGGGATCAACATCCAGTGAAACCGCCAGCTCGCGCTGCGCGTCGCTTACTCCAAGTAAGCTATCCATCACCTCGTCGCGGTCGGCGCGACTGTTCGAAAGCCCGGCGCCCACGCGGTCAAACATATTGCCAATGCCGCTGAGCGAGCGCTGGACCGTGTCGGCGGGATTGGTGACCAGGTCGGCACCGAATTTTATCGGGCCCAGTGCGGCTCGCCCGAACGCCTTACCGAATTCGTTGGACTGAGACATCTTTTCAATCGCAGCGACGGCATCGAGTTCGTGCAGCCGCAGCTTCGCAAACTCAACGCCGTCAAAAGCGAATTTGCCATAGGGGGTATCGACATCGAAAATGCGCATCACGCCGTCGCTGCGCACGGTCGGCCTAACTGTGTAGTTTGCGCCGGTAACCGCCTTGCCAAGAAATTTCTCAGCCGGCTCCGGCTTGGGCAGCTCGAGTGCGATAGCCGTGGATAGGGCGACTGCGACCAGAGGCGCCGCGGCCAACAGCGGGACAATGAACCGACGCCATTTGCCTTGCGCCGAACGCGGCGGCGGCGACGCCTCCTCAGCCAAAAGCGTGGTGGAACAGACCCGCTGCATACCTAACCCCCCAATACGCGCCAAAACGCGGCGCTTGAACTCTAGCATTTTTTGCCCTGGAAAATGCAACGCCATCACCCAAACGCGCGCCTTTCCTGCAGTGCCGGCCGCAGAAACCGCACCCGCTCAGCTTTGCGAAGGCCGCATCAGTTGGGTGATGACGTCCTTGAGGGTCGTCAGGTTGAATGGCTTGGTCATGAAAAAATTTGCGCCGGCGGCAATCGCGGCTTCGGCGTGTTGCGCCTCGGAACTTGCCGACATGATCACAACCGGCACGCTGCGAATTTTCGGATCGGCACGAATCGCGCGCGCCAGTTCGAGACCGTTCATTCCC
>DASSIJ010000134.1:0-2368 GCA_035692045.1 Pseudolabrys sp.
AAGCCGACATAACGCAATGCAGCACATGCACGCGTAGATGCAAGCTTAGTGTGAATCGTTGAGCGGGTGCCGCAACCCATCGTCGCAATCATCAACGATGTAGAAGAGAGACGGGCCGATGTGGCCGGCTCGTCCCGTTACGGTAGAGACGCGTGGCCGGCCAGAAGGTCGCTAGGCCTTTTCTCTCGTCACCATATTTGTGGACGTTGACGTTGGCGGCGTCGTCATATTAATAGGAACATTAATAGGGGGCGAGGTCGATACCATAGAGTTGACGATGTCCAATACTGAGACAATCGTCGCATATCGGGCGATTACTCGCGGGTCTGACCGCAACTTCGGCATCGTCCTCGCATGCATCCTTGCGCTCGTCGGCTTGTGGCCGATGGTGCATCGGGATGGACCGCGGGCGTTGGCGCTTGCCATTGCGGCAGCATGCCTTGCTGCCAGCATGTTGCGGCCGCAGCTTTTGTCGCCACTCAACCAGCTTTGGTTCCGCTTGGGTCTGCTGCTGCACCACGTGGTGAACCCCGTGCTGATGTTCCTTATCTACTACTCTACCGTGCTTCCAACCGGTCTGGTTCTGCGTGCATTGGGAAAGGACGTACTTCGTTTGAAGCTCGATCACTCGTCCACGAGCTACTGGATCGTTCGAGCTCCACCCGGACCCGGTGCGGGGTCGATGGAAAAGCAATTCTAGCCGCCCGATAACGCCATATGTCCTTTTTAGCAGAAGTTTGGGAGTTCTTGCGCATGCGCAAGAAATTCTGGCTGTTGCCGGCCATCCTGTTGAGCCTCGTGTTCGGAACGCTTGTGGTGTTGACCCAGGGATCAGCCCTTGCGCCGTTCATTTACGCGATCTTCTGATACATGATCATTCTGGGAATTTCCGCCTATTACCACGACAGTGCTGTGGCGCTCGTCCGCGACGGCGAGATTGTTGCAGCAGCACAGGAGGAGCGTTTCAGCCGCAAGAAGAGCGACGCCCGCTTTCCGGTCCAATCCCTGCGTTGGTGCCTAGCCCACGCCGGTATCCGGGGCCAGGACATCGACCACGTCGCGTTTTATGATAAGCCGTTTCTGAAATTCGAACGATTGCTTGAAACCTATATGGCGTTTGCCCCGCGTGGATTTTCATCCTTTCGCACAGCCATGCCGGTGTGGATCGGCGAGAAGGTGTTTCAAAAGGATCTGCTGCGACGCGAGCTCGAAGATATCGACGCCGGCCTGGCGGAGCCCAACAAGCTATTGTTTGCCGAGCATCATTTCAGTCATGCTGCTTCGGCATTCTTCCCTTCGCCATTCGAGGAAGCCGCTGTTCTTACCGTCGACGGTGTCGGAGAGTGGGCGACAACGACGGCCGGCATTGGCCGCGGCGCTGATCTTGCGATCACGAAGGAGATACACTTTCCGCATTCGCTCGGGCTGCTCTACGCGGCGTTTACCTATTACACCGGCTTCAAGGTCAACTCCGACGAGTACAAGGTCATGGGCCTCGCCCCCTACGGCGAAGCAAAATACGCGCAGACAATCCTCAACCATCTCATCGACCTAAAGCCGGACGGATCTTTCCGGCTCAATTTGGACTATTTCGACTATTGCACCGGGCTGACCATGACCAATGGGCGTTTCGATGCATTGTTTGGCGGTCCTCCCCGCAAGAGCGGGGAGCCGATTGCGCCCCGGCACATGGACCTCGCCGCCTCCATTCAGGCCGTCCTTGACGAGGCCATGCTGCGCCTTGCGCGCGCGCTGGCACAAGAGAGCGGATCACCCAATCTGTGTCTTGCCGGCGGTGTTGCCCTCAATTGCGTCGCCAATGGCAAGGTCTTGCGCGATGGCGGATTTCGCAACGTCTGGATCCAGCCGGCTGCAGGTGATGCTGGTGGTGCGCTCGGTGCCGCATTGGCGGGGTATCATCTGCACAAAGGTCAACCGCGCCGGATCAATAACCGCCCCGATGCGATGCAGGGCGCCTACCTCGGCCCTTCCTTCACGCCAGCGCAGATTCGGGCAGCGCTCGACAAGCAGGGTGCCGTTTATCGCGAGCTCGATGACGATGAATTGCTTCGGCAGGTAGTGGACGCGCTGATCGCAGAGAAGGTCGTCGGCTGGTTTCAGGGACGCATGGAGTTTGGTCCGCGCGCACTCGGCAATCGGTCGATCCTCGGTGACGCGCGCTCGCCGAGAATGCAGCGTGAGCTCAATCTGCGGATCAAGTATCGTGAGAGCTTCCGTCCTTTCGCCCCCGCGGTCTGCCGAGAGGAGGTCAGCGATTATTTCGAGCTCGACTGCGACAGCCCCTACATGCTGCTGGTCGCTCCGGTGCGCCCAGAACGGCGCTTGGCCAGGACACAGCAGCAAAACG
>DASSIJ010000135.1:0-8622 GCA_035692045.1 Pseudolabrys sp.
GATGAGAATGATCGAAAGCAGTCCGGCAAAAACCTCGGGAATATTGAGCTGATTCTTCGCCTCGAAAATATACCAGCCCAGTCCGCCCTGCCCTGACGTGGTGCCGAAGACAAGCTCGGCGGCGATCAACGTGCGCCAGGCGAACGCCCAGCCAATCTTGAGGCCGGCCAGAATGCTTGGAAACGCCGCGGGGATGAGAATCTTCGTCACAAAGCCGATCCCGCGCAACCCGTAGTTCTGACCGACCATGCGATGCGTGGTGGATACGCTGCGAAACCCCGCATGCGTGTTGAGCGCCACAGCCCACAGCACGGAGTGGACCAGCACAAAAATCAGGCTTCCCGTCCCCAACCCGAACCATATCAAGGCGAGTGGCAGAAGCGCGATAGCCGGCAAGGGATTGAACATGGCCGTCATCGTTTCGAGAAAATCGTTTCCGAGCCGCGTGTTGATGGCCAGAAAAGTCAGGACCGCAGCGATGAAGACGCCGGCCGCAAATCCCATCAGAAGCACTTTGATCGAAAGCAGCGCGCGCGTCAGGATCACGCCAGAAGCGATGCCCTGCACGAGCGCGCGAACCGTGGCGCTGAAGGTCGGCACCAGCAGCTCATTGTCGAGCCAGCGCGCATAAGCCTCCCAGCAGACGGCGATGACGACCAGCACAAACAGCTTGCGCAGCCAGTTCTGATTATAGAGCCGCTCGAAAATCGTCAGCGGTTTCTGCACGATCCCGAATTTTTCCTGGCTCATCGGCTCGCGGTAAATCTCGGGCCGGATGGCGGCATCAGTCATGGCGCATGTCCTCGATCTCGTCGGCAAACAACATAGCGTGAATCTTCTGACCCAGTTCCGCGCTGGCCGCCGTCTCGCCCTTGCCGCGCGGCACGCTGTTGATCTCAGCCTTGACCTGGCCGGGATGCGGCGTGAGCAGAAGAATGCGATTTCCGATCTTCACCGCTTCCGGAATCGAATGGGTGACAAAGATCACTGTGAACTTGATTTCGTCCCAGAGTGCGAGCAACTCATCCTGCATGCGCACACGGGTGAGTGCATCGAGCGCAGCGAAGGGCTCGTCCATCAGCAGCACGTCCGGCTCCATCGCCATGCCACGCGCGATGGCGACGCGTTGCTTCATGCCGCCGGACAAAGTGTGCGGATAGCTATCGGCAAATTTGGTGAGATTGACTTTCGCGATGAGGCCGAGGGCCTTTTCGCGGGCATCGCTCCGCTCGTATTTCCCGCTTGTGACAAGCGGAAACATCACGTTCTGCAGCACCGTCTTCCATGGCAGCAGCTGATCGAACTCCTGGAAGACCATCATGCGGTCGGGGCCGGGCCTGCTGATCTCACGGCCATTCAGGTGAATGCTGCCTTCGGTGGGATGCATATATCCACCGATCGCCTTCAGCAGGGTCGATTTTCCGCATCCGGACGGGCCCAGCAGAATAAAGCGATCCGAACGAAGCACATTGAAATCGACGCGATAGGTCGCCGTGACCAGATGATCGCTCGTCTTGTACTGCAGCGTGACACCGCGAACGTCGACGACCGGCGTGTTGTTTCCGGCGCTGGTCATGATCAACCCTGCAGGCTCTTTTCGCCGGTATCGAGCGTCAGGCCCAGAATAAGGTAGCTCCAGGATTTTCCGTGCGAATCGAGATTGAGCGATGCGTTCACGCCTCCCTCCAGCGCCTCGCCCATCACCAGATTGAGCCCGTGCAGATGTTCGATGACATAACGTGTCACCGTCCCTCGCACCAATCGCGGAAATTCTCGTTTGATCCGTTCCGGCGTGACGCTGCGCTTGAGGAGTTCGAAATCCTCCGGGTCGTAAACCCAGATATTGACGTTTGACGTATTTCCTTTGTCGCCGGCGCGCGCATGCGCGATATCGCGCACGAAAAGCCGCTGGTTGCGTCCGCGGTTGGTCACGTCACCAAAATCTCGAATGTTGGTTTTACCAGACCGCGGTCAATCAGGACGGATTTGGTTTCGACCGCGGGTGTAATGACGCCGCGATAACCGCCGCCGCCTGCCGGACCGCAGCACAAAAGCGATTCAACCTCCCAAAGCATCAGGTCGGCCTGCTCACGCTCGGTCGTGCGCAGGGCGACATGCAGCCTGACGTCCTCACTGTCCGTTCGTGTCTTTCCGGCCGTGGCGAAAAGCGATCCGGCGCCGATCAAATCGATCCTGATGGGTGAGCTGATCCTGTGAATTTTTTTCAGCCTCGCCTCGACGATCCCGGCGGCGAGACGTCCGCGCTCGCCGGCGGCCGGCCCGGCATAGCTTATGCCCGCCTCGGCCAGCACTCCTGCATCAAAACCAACCGTGACTTTGAGTTTCTCGGGCCGTGCACGACCGGCGGCGCCTTCCACCCGGACGCGATCTTCGCCGAGGTTCTTGACCGCCACCCGGCTGAAATCCGCGGTAACATCCGGCGTGAGGTAACTCGCCGGATCATGCACCTCGTAAAGAAGCTGCTCTTTCACGGTGGCTTCGTTCACGCGTCCACCGGTCTCCGGCAGCTTTGTGATCACGGCACTCCCGTCGGCGGAAACCTCGGCAATCGGATAGCCGCAGTCCGCGAGATCCGGCACATCCTTGATGCCCGGATCGGCGAAATAGCCTCCGGTGATCTGCATTCCACATTCCATCAGATGGCCAACCAGCGTACCGGCACCCAGCTTCGCAAGCTCGGAGTTTTGCCAGCCGTAGTGCCGCATCAGCGGCGCAAGGTACATTGACGGATCGGCCAGGCGGCCGCCGATCACAACATCTGCGCCTGCCTCGAGCGCCGGCATGATCGCGTCCGCGCCAAGATAGGCATTCATCCCAACGACCGGGCGCCCGATGTCGGCCAGCGTCCCCGGTTCATCCATGAACGGCTGATCGGGCTGAACAAACTTGGTGACATCGTCACCCTCGATGCAAGCGATCTTCAGTCCGGAAATTCCGAGCGTGCGCGCAACGTCGCGCGTGCACTCTGCGGCCGCACGCGGATTGGCGGCACCCATATTGGTGATGATCACGGTGCCGGATGCACGGCACGCCGGCAGCAAAGCGCGCATGCGGCGTTCGAGAAGAGCGTTATAGCCACGGCGTGGATCGACCATCCGGTCGCGATGGGCGAAAGCAACCGTGCGCTCGCCAAGGCATTCGAGCACCATCACATGGAGTTGGCCGCGCTTCGCCAGATCGACGGCCGGATCGAGGCGATCCGCGGAAAAGCCCGCGCCAGTCCCGATCCGGAATGTGCCGTTTGCTTTGGCCATAAAGCGGCTTGCGGTAAATCAGTCGCCCTTCTGTCCGGGGATATCGCCGAAGAACAGATCGTCGATCGTGGCGGGCGCCTGCTTGATCGAGCCGATCTTTGCCATGAACTGCGCTGTCGCAAAAACCTTTTGTGGCTGCAGCGTGAACGCATAATCCTTGTCGCTGATCATCGCGTTGATGTCATCAACCGTGTTTTTGGTATCGTTGGCTGCTCCAAGGTAAAATTTCGCGGCGGCGCGCTTGTCCTTGTTGATCGTATCAATTGCTTCCTTCTCCGCATCGATGAAAGCGCGATAAACTTTCGGGTTAGCCTCGCGGAACTTGCTGCTGGTCGTAATCACCAGCGCAGTTGCTGGCCCGCCGAGAATGTCATAGCTGGTCGTGATGAGATGCGCGCCTGGCGCCTTTATTTCCTGCTCGTAGAATGGCGAAGTTGAAAAGTGCGCGTTGACCCCCGCCGTGTTGTTGATGAAAGCGAGCGTGGCATCCGGGTGCGACAGCGACACGGTAAGCGGGTCGAGTTGGGTGTAGTTAGTCTGGCCAAACGCAGCGGCAGCGGCCATTTGCAACATGATCGCTTGCGTCGAAATCTTCACCGATGGGACCGCGATCTTGTCCTTGTCGCTGAGATCCTTGATGGCTTTCACGGCGGGATTGCGCGTCAAAAGATAAAGCGGATAGGTCGTCATCGCCGACACGCCCTTGATCTGGCCGCGTGTCTTGTCCCAGAGCGTGATGAGCGATGGCGCGCCCTGCGCAGCAAAATGGAGCGCGCCTGAAATCAGACCGTCATTCATGGCCGAGGGGCCGGCGACCTTAGCCCACGACACCTTGACCCCCGAAAGGCCGGCCGCCGCGGCGTGCTTTTCGATGAGCTGATTTTTCTCCATCATCATCAAGGGGAGAAAACTGACGCCGTACTGCTGCGCGACGGTGATCTCGTTGACTTCAGCCCTGGCTCCACCTGCAAAAACGGCCGTTACAACGAAGGCGCATGCAAGCGCGCGGAGGGCACGGGTCATGGACGTTCTCCCGAGGTTTATTCGCCGGACATTCCGGCGCTTTTTTATTGGGCGAGAGGATACGGGAGGAAGTCAGGTCGGCCAAGGGCGGCAAAAAGTGGCCAAGGAATGACCAGGAGCGACCGGGAGCTGCTCAGGCGCCCTCACCTGGCGCGGTCAGCGTCATATTCATCCGAGCAGAATGGCCCGCCCTGAAAGCGGTCGCCGACGGGATCGGCAGGAAGCTTTGCCTGCGCGGCCATCGCTTCGTCGCGGAAATCCTCCGAGCGAAATTGCGGGCGGTAGCCAAAACGCCTGGCATTGCTGTTGTCCCACCAGCCTGCTTCGTTGTCGGATGCGCCGTAAAAAATCTCGAATCGGATATCGGGGTGCTCAATTCCGATGCGTATGAGTTGCGCCAGGTCTTCCGGTTTGATCCAGATCGACAGCCGCCGCTTGTCGAGCGGTTTATCGCCCACATTGCCGATGCGAATGCAGGTTACCCGTAACCCATGCTTGTCAGCATAGAGCGCACCGACCGCTTCGCCGAACGCCTTGCTCACCCCGTAGCGGCTGTCCGGCCGCACAGTCACGTCCACGCCGATCTTCCGATCCCGCGGATAGAATCCGACTGCGTGGTTGGACGATGCGAAGACGATACGCTTGACGCCGGAGCGGTATGCAGCCTCGAACAGATTGTAGCATCCGACGATGTTGGACTTGTGAATAGTCTCCCACGGGCCTTCGACCGAATAGCCACCGAGATGCACGATACCATCGATGCCGGCGGTGATTTGTTTCGTCTGCTCATAGTCGCCGAGATCGGCGGCGACAAATTCGTCGTCGGCACCAAGATCGGCGGGCTTACGGATGTCGCTGACGCGCAGCGAATAGACGCCTTTGAGCAATCTGCGCAGGCGCGTTCCGACGTCGCCGGCAGCGCCGGTGATAAGGATTTTCTGCATTGGCTTCTCGTGGATCGAGGCAGGGACCTGCCGAAACCTATTTTACTGCGTGCTCCGCGGCCAGTTTCTGGTAGCGCTGGCGACTGTTAAGCAGATGCCGCTGCATCGCTGCGCGCGCCTGAGAGACTGCACCGGCCTGGATCGCCTGAACGATCTGCTCATGCTCCTTCTGGAAGATATCGAGTTGAATGCGGCGCTCGGCCAGATCTGCGCCCTTCCAGATCGATCGGCGCGGAATGATGAAGCGGCCGAGGTACTCCAGGAAGCGCGTGAACTGCGGATTTCCGGTGGCAGTGGCAATCGCACAATGGAACGCAAAATCCTCATCCACCGCGCTGTCGCCGCTGTCGATGGCTGCCTGAATGGCACTGAATCTGTCGACGATCTTTTTGACGTGTGCCGGGGAAGCGCGTTCGGCAGCGAGGCCCGCGGCCTCGATCTCGACCCCGGTGCGGAGTTCCATGACGTTGAGCACCTCGCGGAGTGGCGAGTGCTCGTCGAAGTCGACGCGAAATGGCCGCCGCACATGATTGGCGACAAAGGCGCCCACCCCCTGGCGGGTGACCACCAGATGGTCGGCGCGCAGCGCCGCCACTGCTTCCCGAATGACGGTGCGGCTGACGCCCGTTGCGGCTATCATTTCCTGTTCAGTCGGCAGCCGCGAACCCGGCGGGAGCTTGCCGCTGGTGATGTCGGCGGTGAGCCGGGCAACCAGCTCGGCCGTAAGGCCTCGTGGCGCGTCGAGCGGCTGCAACAGCGCGAGATTTTTTGGCGATGGCTTCGTCAAAGGCTTGACAGCATCCCGGAACGTCAGGTCATCATATGACCTGATGAATAACACGCACATGGGCATCGATCAATTGCTCATGAAAGCGCAACGGCGTTCTGGGAGGAACGTACTCATGATCAAAACGAGCTTAGTATCTGTAACGGCCGGCGTTCTCGTCGCCGCCGCGGCTTTTGCATCAAGCGCCGCCATCGCTCAGCAAAAATTGGTTTTGAAGGCCTCGGACGTGCACGCGGCCGGCTATCCGACCGTGGTGGCGGTCGAGAATATCGGCAAGAAACTCGAGAAAGCCACCAATGGGCGCTTGAGCGTGCAGATGTATCCGTCGATGCAGCTTGGCGGTGAGAAGGAAGCCATCGAGCAGGCCCAGGTCGGTGCCATCGCCTTCGCGCGCGTTTCCGTTGGCGCGCTCGGCCCGGTGGTCGACGAACTCAACGTGTTCAATCTCCCGTATGTGTTTCGAAACACGCAGCACATGCAGAAGGTAATCGACGGCCCAATCGGCCAGGACCTGCTCGACAAGGTGACCAACAGCGGCAAAGGCCTGATCGGTCTCGCCTGGATGGATGCCGGCGCGCGCAATTTCTACAACACCAAGAGACCGATCAAGACCATGGCCGACCTCAAGGGCATGAAGGTCCGCGTCATGGGCAACCCGATGTTCGTCGACATGGCGAATTCGATGGGCGGCAACGGCGTCGCCATGGGCTACGACCAAGTGTTCAATGCGCTGCAGACCGGCGTGGTGGACGGCGCGGAAAACAATCCGCCGAGCTTCGTGTTCGACAACCACTATCAAGTAGCGAAGTTCTACACCATCGACGAGCACCTGATCGTGCCGGAGATGGTTGTGTTCTCGAAGAAGATATTCGACACGCTATCGAAGGATGAACAGGCAGCGCTGATAAAATTCTCCCACGAAGCCCAGCAAGAAGAGCGCAAACTCTGGGAGGTCTATGAGAAGGAAGCGATGGACAAGGCGAAAGCCGCCGGCATCCAGATCATCCAGGTTTCCGACGCCGACAAAAAGGCGTTTCAGGACGCGGTCAAGCCAGTGTGGGACAAATACGGTCCCAAACACGCCGACATGGTCAAGCGAATCCAGGACGTGAAGTAATCGCCATTGTCAGTTGACAGGGCCGGCCGGGTTCAACAACGGGACCCGGCCGGTTTTTTGTAGGAGGCCCCGATGAAAGCACAATATATCCGCGCGATGGATGCCCTGCACCGGGGCTGCGAGATCCTGGCCGGCGCTTGTCTCGTGATCATCACACTCATCATCCCTTACGGCGTGTTCTGCCGTTATGTCCTCAACAGTGCCGCGTCCTGGCCCGAGCCGATGGCGGTGCTGCTGATGATCGTATTGTCGTTCCTGTCCGCGGTGGTCTGCTATCGCGAGCATCTGCATATCGGCGTCGGTGTACTGCCTGCCTACCTCAGCGATCGAGCGAAGGCCTACCTGGGCTGGTTCCTGGAGGCGTGTATGCTCGCCACCAATTTATTCATGCTGGTGTGGGGCTTTAGCCTGGTGGAGGCGACCTGGAACCAGACCATTCCAGATTTTCCGGCCATCAGTGTGGGTCTGACTTACCTGCCGATTCCGGTGGGCGGCGCGCTGACCGCGCTGCTGGTGATCGAGCGGTTCATGACGCAAAAATTCTTCGCCGAGCCTGAGGCCGAAACCGTCAGTGGGCTGACAACCGAATAACGCTGAGGGAAACGGGTCGGGCCATGGACATTTTAATTCTCATCGGCAGCTTCACCGTCGTCTGCCTCATGGGCATGCCGGTTGCCTATGCGCTGGGCATCGCCTCCATTCTTGGCGCGCTCTACACGGGCATCCCGCTCGAGGCGGTCATGCTCAAGGTTGCCGGCGGCATGAGCGGGTTCTCGCTGCTGGCGATCCCGTTCTTCATCCTCACCGGCGCCATCATGGCGGTCGGCGGAATGGCCGAACGCCTGATCAATCTCGCCAAGGTGTTCGTCGGCGCGATTCGCGGCGGTATGGCGCTGGTCAACATCGTCGCCTCGACGATGTTCGGCTGCATCTCGGGCTCCTCGGTTGCCGATACCGCCGCGGTTGGCGGCGTCATGATCCCGCAAATGATCAAGATGGGCTATCCGCGCCTTTTCGCGGTCAATGTCACGATTTCCGGTTCGCTTCAGCCGTTGCTGGTGCCGCCGTCGCACAACATGATCATCTATTCGATCGCGGCCGGTGGGACGGTTTCGGTCGCCCATCTGTTCATGGCCGGAATCATTCCAGCGCTACTGCTCGGGCTGTCGTTGGTCATCCTCGTTTTGTACATCGCGCGCCGCGACAATTTCCCGAAAGGCGAGCAGATACCGTTCAGCCAAATCGGCAAGATCGCGCTCGACGCCGTCTGGGGCATGGTGACCATCGTCATTATTCTCGGCGGCATCCTGTCCGGCGTATTTACACCGACGGAATCGGGTGCGGTCGCGTGCGTCTACGCGTTTCTAGTGACGATGTTCGTCTATCGCGACGTCAAATGGAGCGAGATTCCGAAACTGATCGGCCGTGTCATCCGCACGGTGGGCATGGTCATGATCATGATCGGCTTTTCGATTT
>DASSIJ010000136.1:0-6224 GCA_035692045.1 Pseudolabrys sp.
TTTATAGACGCCATTCGTTGCAAGGGCGGTTGTGGGACGTAGCGGGCTGACATTGGTGCCGAGGCGCGTCAGTGTTCGTCTTCCGGCGGCGGCCAGCGAAATACCGGCCAGAACCAGGACGCAGCCGATGGTGATCCGCCAGCCTTGACTCATATTTGCAAGTGCGCCGGGCGGCCACAGCCATTGCAGCATGCAAGCAAGCACCAGGGCTGTGGCAAGAATGACTGGGGGGAAAACGATAACGTTTGGATGGTTCTGCAAAGATTTTGGCATAACCTGCATCCTCTGCAATTGTCTCCACTGGAGACTTATGGTAACGAGCGGTTCACGGTCAAGGAATGGCAGCCATGCGCGTGCTTCGTAGCGAGCGCGTATGGGGCGCGGTGGGGCACAGATGGCGTCCAAATGGAAGAAAACCCGTAAGACCTTTCGTCACGGGAATCTGGCGGAAGCCTTGGTCGAGGCCGCGGTCGCGCGGCTCGAGGCGGAGGGCGCCGAGGCGCTCAGCCTGCGCGAGCTTGCGCGAGATGCCGGCGTGAATCATCGCGCCGTCTATCGGCATTTCCCCGACAAATTGTCGTTAGTGGCGCAGGTCGCCGAGGAGGGCTGGCGGCGAATGGAGCGACGCGTCAGGCAGCAAATTGCAGGGAAACTGGCCGGCGAACAAATGCTTGTCGCCGCCGGCATCGGGTTCTTTTTGTTCGCACGTGATAATCCGAATCTGTTCGGCCTGATGGCCGGCCCCCGCGTCAACCTGAAAGGGGCGTTCCCCGGCCTTGAAGCGGCAATGGCCGAGACCATGGCGATGTTCTGCAAGCCATTCATCGATAGCGGTCTTAAGCCCGAACGCGCGCTCGTCCGCACGGCGCTGTTCATGTCAGCGCTGCAAGGCATCACGGCGCAGATTCTGCATGGCAGGCTTTACGTCTCGCGCGCAAAGGCCAGGGATTTCGTCGCAAACACCTGCAAGATGCTGTTCAAGGGACTGCGCTGACACGGGCTCGCGGGACGCGTTCAGCGCCGAAGGGCGAGGTTGAAACCCACCAGTACGATCAGCATGCCGACGAATTGCGCCAGACTCGGCACCACGCCGAGCGCAAAAAACCCGATGATCGCGCCGAACACCGGCACCAGAGCCGGGAAAGTTGCAGCGCGTCCGCCGCCGAGCGCGATCACGGCATGGGCGAACAGGTAGATGGGCAACGATCCGGCGATGCCACCCTGAACGACAGCCTGTAGAAGATTTTCGAAGAGGCTTTGCCGCGCCAAACCGCTCACGCCGTAGATAAAAAGATAGATCGGTGCGAGCACGATCAGTGAGACGGCTCCGACCGCCATGACTGCACGCGTGCCCGGCACGTTCCAAAGCCGCAGCAACGTGCCGAATGTCGCCCAGAAGAATCCTGCGGTGGCAAACAGGAGATCGCCCCCGACGCCAGCGCCGCCGATCGTCGCAAGTGATTCAGCGCCGAACATCAGCAGGCCGACAATGATGATCGCGCCGCCGATGATGCGTTGAAAGGTCGCCTTTTCGTGCAGGACCAGTGAAGCCAGGACGAGGCCCGACAGCGCCGCACAGGCGGGTTGAATTGTGGTGCCATGGCCGAGCGGCACCAGAATGAAGCCGCTATAGGCGAGCAACGACTGCGGCGGCCCGGACAGAATGGTCATCACAATTCCGCGCCCCCAACCGATGCCGCTCAGGTTACGCAAGCCCTCACGCACAATCAGCGGCAGCATCAGCAGGCCGGTCCAAAAGAAGCGATGAAACGCGAGATCGGCGGGCGAAAAGCCAACCTGGATGCCGTGCTTTGCAACGACGAAACCTGCCGCCCACGCCAAGGCTGCGAGCGTGCCGCACACGATGCCGATGATCATTGTCGGCCTATGCACTTTTTCGGGCGCGGCCATAGGCTCCAAGAGGTTGGGCTCCAAGAGGTTCAACGCCAAGCGGGGTGACTTCGGTACGGCTGATACTCTAGGATCGCCGGCCAAGTCCAATTGCCAATCAACAACATTCACTTCACCGGGATGGAAAGCTCATGGCGAAGTCGCGAAAAGTCATCATTACGTGTGCTGTTACCGGCTCGATTCATACGCCCTCGATGTCCCCGCATCTGCCGGTCACGGCTCAGGAGATCGCGGATGCAGCCATCGGGGCGGCCGAGGCCGGCGCGGCGATCGTACACCTGCATGCGCGCAATCCGCAGGATGGCCGTCCAGACCAGACGCCCGACGCTTTCGCTCCATTCCTCAAAGTGATCAAGCAGCGCTCCAATGTGGTGGTGAACATCACGACCGGTGGTGCGCCGACCATGACGGCCGAAGAGCGGGTGCGGCCAGCCGCAACATTCAAGCCCGAAGTGGCCTCGCTCAACATGGGGACAATGAATTTCGGCCTTTATCCGATGATCCCGCGCTACAAGGGCAAGTTCAAACACGAGTGGGAGGAGCCGTACCTGGAAAGGTCGCGCGCGGGAATGTTCAAGAATACCTTCGCGGACATCGAGTATATCCTCACGACATGCGCAGGGAATGGCACCCGCTTCGAGATCGAGTGCTACGACATCGGCCATCTCTATACGCTGCGGCACTTCCTCGATCGTGGTCTGGTGAAACCGCCGCTCTTCGTGCAATCGGTCTTCGGCATCCTTGGCGGTATCGGACCGCATCCCGAGGACGTCATGATGATGAAGCGGACAGCGGATCGTCTGCTCGGCGACAACTATCACTGGTCGGTGCTCGGCGCGGGCGCCAACCAGATGCGCGTTGCTGCGATCGCTGCCTCCATGGGCGGCAATGTGCGGGTCGGCATGGAGGATTCACTCTGGATCGGTGCGGGAAAGCTCGCTGAATCGAATGCGCAGCAAGTCACCCAGGTGCGCAAGATCCTTGAAGGGCTTGGGCTGGACATCGCCGGCCCTGACGAGGCGCGCGAGATCCTTTCGCTCAAGGGCGGCGACAAGGTGGCGTTTTAGCGGCCGCCGATATCCGCTCATTCCCGCGCAGGAGGGAATCCCGTCTTGAACGAGCCCGGTCGTCCCGGCTGTCGCGGGGACCCCGGACCCGGCTGCGACCGCTTTTCCGTTGCTCTCGGGCCCGCGAAACCCTCCTATAGCGGAGGAGATTCTCGCAATGGCCTCGCTCGACTCGGTCAGCCTCGCGATACTGCTCGGCAGCCTGCTGGTGCTCACCGGCATCCTGTCGAGCCTTATCGCTTTGCGCTTCGGCGCACCGCTGCTGCTCGTGTTCCTATTGGTCGGCATGTTGGCCGGCGAGGGCGGCCCAGGTGGCATTAAGTTCGACGACGTCGGCACCGCTTATACGGTGGGGTCAATTGCGCTGGCGCTGATCCTGTTCGACGGGGGTCTGCGCACCCGCCTTGCCAGCCTTCGCAATGTCATCGGCCCGGCGGTCACGCTGGCGACCGTGGGGGTGCTGATTACGGCACTCCTCACTGCACCGGTGGCGAAATTCGTGCTCGGCGTCGGCTGGATCCCGGCTCTCCTCATCGGGGCGGTGGTGGCATCAACTGACGCGGCCGCAGTCTTCTTTCTCATCAACGCGCGCGGTCTGCGCTTGCGTCCGCGCGTGCGTGCCGTGCTCGAAGTGGAATCCGGCACAAACGATCCCTTCGCGGTGTTTCTTGCCCTGTTGCTGGTGGAGATCTTGCTGATCGGCGATCAAAGCTGGTCGCACGCAGTGGCGACCTTCCTGCGTGATGCCATCCTTGGCTGCATTATTGGGCTTGCCGGCGGGCAAATTATCGCCGTGGTGCTCAACCGGCTCGTCCTGGCGCAAGGCCTGCATGCGCCGTTCGTGGCCGTGAGCGCCCTGGTTGTCTTTGCATTCGCCAATGCCGTGCATACGTCAGGTTTTCTCGCCGTCTATCTTGCCGGTCTTGTGGTGGGCAACAAGCAGACGCGCGCGCACAACTCGGTCGTCGTCTTTCTGGACGCCGCGACCTGGCTGGCACAAATCGTCATGTTTGTGCTGCTTGGCCTGTTGGCCTGGCCGCACCGCCTGGCCTATAGCCTATTCGGTGCTGTGGTGATCGCATTGGTCCTGATGCTGGTCGCGCGGCCCGTCGCGGTGCTCCTCTGCCTGTGGCCGTTCAAGTTTCACTGGAATGAAAAAATATTCATCTCCTGGGTCGGCCTGCGTGGAGCGGTCGGCATTTTCCTCGCCTCGATTCCGATGCTTGTCGGGTTGCCGGGGGCCTATCTCTATTTTGACGTCGCCTTCGTGGTGGTGCTGTCGTCACTGTTGGTGCAAGGGTGGACCGTGGCGCTGGCCGCTCGCAAACTGGACATTTCATTTACCCGTACGGACCCGCTACCACGGCGCATCGAGCTCGATCTCCCCGGCCAGCTGGCACGCGAAATTGTTGGCTATCCGGTCCCTGCGAACAGTCCGTACCTGCGTCGCGGACTCATACCGAATTGGGCACGGCCGACACTTGTCATTCGTAATGAGGAAATTCTCACCCCTGCCGAAGCGCATCCGGTGCGCGAAGGAGACTACGTTTACCTTCTGGCGCCGCCGGAAAAGGCGCAGGCACTCGACCGCTTTTTCGTCAAGCTGCCGCCGCCGACCGCACCCGATCCGAGGCTGCTCGGCGACTTCTTCGTCCCCGGGACTGCGACGCTTGGCGCGCTGGCCGACATTTACGGCCTGCAGGTTGCCGCCGATCACACCGAGGTAACGCTCGCTGACTATTTCAGCGAGCAACTCCGGCGCCGCGTGAAGACGGGCGACATTGTTGAATTAGGCCCAATTGCGCTGCTCGCGCACAAGGTTACCGGGGGCCTTGTCACGACAGTCGGCTTGCGGCTCGCCGAGCCGGAATCGTCCGCCACCTGGCGCGGCTACACTAAGGCGCAATGGGACAAGGTGCAGAGATGGCTTGGCTAGAGCGCGCGCCGGGACAACGACGGCACGTGTTGCATTAACCAGGCGCCGCCGAACAGCACCGCCGTCCAGAACAAATCTCCGAGCACGGTCTTGTCGAGGAACGGCAGCGCCGCGATGAAGCACTGCGTCAAGCCCTGCCATGTCAGTGGATACATGCCGCTGAATGCCCAGACGGCAAAATTCGTGGTTACGAAGAAAATCAGCGAGCACGACAACACCGCCGCGATCACGGGAACCGCACCAGGCCAGCGTCGTATCAACATGCCTGCGAATGCCGGTACGGTGATCGCGGCGCAGACGACGAGCGTGATCCGCCAGTCATCGCCGGTGAGTGCAACATTGCTCAGCAACACGGCTGCGAGCGGTACGATCACGGCCAGTGCCGGGATTCGGAGCATCCGGCCGGCGAACAGCGCGCTGGCGGCAAATGGCCATACACCCGCGGCATGCGGCAGCAGACGAGCGGCCACATCAAAGCCGATCAGAAACGCCACCAGCAGCAAATCCATCCAAAAATCGGCACGGGTCCTGTTCGGCTGCATTGTCGTGGTCCTATACGCTGTTCGGGCGGTTCATAGCACGAACGGGCGCAAATTTACTACCGGCATTGCGGGGGTTCACTCACGGGCTCAGACCGCGCGTTCCCCGGCCCATTTGGAAATGATTCCGGCCAGCTGATCGAGTCCGTCGGTGAGCGCAGCAGGCCCCGGCTGGAGAATCAGCGTTGATTTGATTTCGCGCAGCCAGCCCCGGCTGACGGCCGGAACTTCAGCAAACCCGGGGCGGGCTGTAACCTTACCTGGGACGAATTTCTTGCCGCACCAGGATCCGATGATGATGTCCGGACGTGCAGCGACAACATCACCGGCGGACACGATGCGGTCCCTGGCGTTCTTGCGCGCCGCCAGCTGTGGAAATACCTCGACGCCGCCTGCGGCTTCGATCAACTCCGAGACCCACGCAATGCCGGAAATCATCGGCTCATCCCATTCCTCGAAATAAACGCGCGGCCGGCGTGGCAACCGCAGTGCGCGCTCGTGCACGGCATCGACGCGCGCGGCCAGCGAATTTGCCAGTGCGTCGGCTCTGTCAGACGCGCCGACCAGCGCACCGAGCGTGCGGATCATGTCAAAAATACCGCCCACGTCGCGCTGATTGAATGCGTGCACCGCGACGTTGTTGCGAATGAGTTCGGCGACGATGTCGGCCTGCAGATCGGAAAAGGTCAGCACCAGATCCGGCTTGAGGGCGACGATCTTCGGCACGTCGGCCGAAATGAATGCCGAAACGCGCGGCTTTTCGCGCCGTAC
>DASSIJ010000137.1:0-18582 GCA_035692045.1 Pseudolabrys sp.
GGCTGCGGGAAAAACAGGCAGTAGCTCGATTCGTCGATGTTGAGACGTTCATTTCGCATGCGAGCGATTGTCTCACGCATGCTCAACAGCACGGCGTCAGCATCAAACGGACAGTTTTTGACGAGATGGCGTGTCACCGGATTGATCGGATTGTGTTCGAAGATGATGAAGTGACCGCCTTCCTTCAGGCGACTGTAGCAATACCGTATGGCCATCTGCCGATCCTGCGGCGGGATGTGATGAAAAACGCAGGACGCGATCACGAGATCGAATTTTGAATCGGGATTAAGCTCTTCCATCGACAAGAAGCGGCAGGCGGGGTTCTCCCGGCGTGCGATTGCGAGACTGTCGGCGGAAGGGTCGCAGCCGACAATGTCGGCGTCCGGGAAGATCTCACGCAGATGCGGCGCACTGCGGCCGATGCCGCAACCGAAATCGAGGATGGCCTCGACGCGGCCGACCAATTGCTGCGCAAGCTCGATCTTGTAGCGGGCGAAATAGTTGCTGTCGCCGTCGAAGAATTGCGTCTGCGCGGCGAGGATCGCCTCGTATTGTCCGGCGTATTGGTCGAAATCGACGCGCGACACGAAACCGTCCTCTGAATGACAGGTGACGGATACACGAACAAAAATAACAAACTGTTGCCCCGGTATCGGCGAAATTGAACCGCACCAGGGCGGGCACGATCACGGGTTTTGGCTGATAAAGAGGCCCAAAAACAATAGCGCGGGCAACCTGAGGCCCGCGCCACCGATCTGGATTTTAAGTCCGCGCTTAGCCCATGCGGGGAGCGCGATGGCCGCCATGACCCCCATGACCGCCATGACCGTGGCCGCCACCGGGACCGGCGCCTGGGGCCGGACGTGGCTTGGCCGGAAGCAGACCTTCGCGCTGCATCTTCTTGCGCGCGAGCTTGCGGGCCCGGCGGATCGCTTCCGCCTTTTCCCGCGCCTTCTTTTCCGATGGTTTTTCGTAATGGCCGCGAAGCTTCATTTCGCGGAAAATGCCCTCGCGCTGCATCTTCTTCTTCAGCGCCTTCAGGGCCTGATCGACGTTGTTGTCGCGAACGAGTACTTGCACGCTTGCTCCTTCGTTGTTGGTCCGACGGGTTAAGGCAAAGCCCGAAAAACGGGGCCTTTGAGTCGGGCGGCTCTAGCAGAAAAGGGGCTAAGAGTCCATTAGAACCGCGCCGGTGACGCGTCGCCCCTGATCATTTCTCGATATGGGATGAGGGGTTAGCCGTTGCCGGCATTCACTTCGGCCATACCCGCGTGACATGCCCCATCTTGCGCCGCGGGCGCGCCTCGCCCTTGCCGTACACATGCACAGAAGTTCCGGGAACGGTCAGCCAGTTCGCAGCGTCGTTCACTTCGGCCCCGATCAAGTTCACCATTTCTACGCGGCGACCGAGCAGCAGTGGCCTCGCCAGAGGCCACCCTGCGATCGCGCGGACGTGTTGTTCGAACTGCGAGACCGTCGCGCCGTCAATGGTCCAGTGGCCCGAATTGTGCACGCGCGGGGCGATCTCGTTGACCAACACTGTCCGCCGCCGGCCCTTGCGGACGACGAACATCTCCACCGCCAGCACGCCGACATAGTCGAAGGCCTTCGCGATGCGGGTTGCGATCTGCTGTGCCTCGCGCGAAAGGGCTGCGGTTACTTTCGCCGGTACGCGCGAGATCTTAAGAATATGATCGCGGTGCTCGTTTTCCGTGACCTCGAAACACTCAACCTCGCCGTCGCGCGTACGAGCGGCCACCACCGACACCTCGCGTTCGAAGTTGATGAAGCCTTCCAGAATACAGGGCGCATTGCGCACCGACCGCCAGGCTTCGATCGCGTCGGCACTTTTCGTGATCTTCGCCTGACCCTTGCCGTCGTAGCCGAACTGGCGAGTCTTGAGCACCGCCGGCACTCCGACAGATTTCACGCCCTCCTCCAATTGCGTTGCGCTGTGGACGGGCGCGTAGGGTGCGGTCGCAATCTTGAGGGCGCTGATGAAATTCTTTTCGATCAGGCGATCCTGCGTGGTTTCCAGCACTTGCGGGTCCGGCAGGACCGGTTTTCGACGAGCCAGGAATGCCGCGGTCTTGGCCGGCACGTTCTCGAATTCATACGTGATGACATCGACGGTGCCGGCAAAGCGGCCAAGTGCGGCTTCGTCGTCATACGGGGCGCAGGTGCCGGCGTGCACCACATCGAACGCGCACGAGTCCTTCTCCGGCGAATAGACGTGGCAGCGCAAACCCAAAGGCGCCGCCGCGAGCGCGAGCATCCGTGCGAGCTGCCCCCCGCCGAGAATACCGATCGTGGCGCCGGGCTTCAGCAAGCTGCACTCCGCTCATTCCCGCGTAAGTGGGGATCCAGCGCGACAATCACTGAATCGGAAATCCTTTGCACTGGGTCCCCGCTTGCGCGGGGACGAGCGGAATGGGCAGCAAGCGGCATATTCAGTCCTTCGGCCGTTTGGCCACGGACTTTGTCTGACGCGCGCGCCAGGCATCCAGCCGTTTCGCGATCTTTGCGTCTGACAGCGCAAGGACGGCGGCCGCCAGGAGCGCGGCGTTGGTCGCGCCTGGCTTGCCGATGGCGAGCGTCCCGACCGGGATGCCGCCTGGCATCTGCATGATCGACAGCAGCGAATCCTTGCCTTCCAGAGCGTGCGTGTTCATCGGCACGCCGAATACCGGAAGCGGCGTCATCGACGCGGCCATGCCGGGCAGGTGGGCCGCGCCACCGGCGCCGGCGATAATCACCTTGAAACCGTTTTTGCGAGCACTGCCGGCGAAGTCATAGAGCCGCTTGGGGGTGCGGTGAGCGGAGACGATGCGCGCTTCGTAACCGATCCCGAGCGCATCGAGTGTCTTGGCGGCGTGCTTCATCGTGGACCAGTCGGACTGGCTGCCCATGATGATCGCGACCGGTTTTAGCGTCATTTTGCTCCCCGAAATCCGCAAATATTTCTGCGGAAGGAAGCGCCGGATTATAGGTTGGGGCTCCCCGCTGGCAAGGCGAAAGGGGTATTCTCGCGCGCAAGGTTAAGATTCGCGAGGACTAAATATGGGTCTCCATCACCTTGAAGCACGGGCTGAAGCACGTATGCGTGACGATCTTCCACCCGCGGCTTCCCTATTGGCCGAAGTCGAACGGCTCAGGCGCGAGATTGCCGTTGCGCGCGCGCGCATCGGGGAGCTGGAGGCGCGCGCCGACATCGATCCGCTGCTCGATATTCTCAATCGCCGCGGGTTTGAACGCGAGCTGAAACGCGCGCTCGCCTACGTGAAGCGCTATGGCACGCAGGCCGTTCTAATGTACGTCGATCTCGACGGCTTTAAATCGGTCAACGACCGCCATGGCCATGGCACGGGTGACGCTCTCCTCAAGGCTCTGTCGCAACAGCTTAGCGCCCATGTGCGCGCCTCCGACATCGTCGGTCGGCTCGGCGGCGATGAATTGGGTGTGGTGCTCTGGCGTATCGATGAGGCGCAGGCATCCGCAAAGGCGCACGAACTTGAAACGCTGATCGGGAAGGTCAGCGTTGTACATGGGCAGGTGCAGGTACAGGTGGGCGCCAGCGTGGGAACTTCACCGCTTCTTCCCGACGCCACACCCGCAGAGACGATCGAGGCTGCCGACAAGGCGATGTATGCCCGGAAGCAGGAGAGACGGGACCAATTCCTGCCGCCGCTGTCATCGCCGGCGTAGGCGGGCGCGCGGTCTACGCGATAATATCGGGCGTAAGCTGATCCTCGATGCGGCGGATCTTGTCGCGCAACACCAGCTTGCGTTTCTTGAGCCTCTGCACCTGAATAAGGTCGGAACCCGGAGAGGTAGCCAGGGCCGCAATTGCGGCGTCCAGGTCACGATGTTCCTGCAGCAGGCGCGCCAACTGCTCCCGCAACGCGCGTTCTTCCTCGTCGGTCATTGCCACCGCTGGTTTGTGTGCGCCTGGCCGAGCCCGCTCCGGCAAGAGCGCAATAATTATCACGTTTTCCACAAGGGCGTTCAAGCTTTCGGAAAATCGAGCCCCGATCAAAGGTTTGCCCGGGTTTGCCGCAAGGCGAAGGCGGGTATACCGTCGCTCTTGTGGTGAGTCTGCGCTACACTTAAATCCTAGAGGGCCACTGATTGAGGAGACATACCGCATGTCGATGCAATCGCACCTTGCGGAATTGGAGAGACGACATCAGGCACTCGAAGACGAAATTACCGAATGCCTGACCCATCCCGCGGTCGATGACCTGAGAATCGTGGAGCTCAAACGTCGCAAATTGCAAGTGAAGGATGAGATCGAGCGGTTGCGCCATAACGGTCACGCCAGCGTGCACTGACGGCTCGATCCCAGGCTCAAGGTTTCCGATCACGCCGAACTCGGGCTTCTCCGGGTTCGGCTTTGTTTTTTGTGACGGAGGCCTGAGCATGCGCCTTAGCCAGGCCCGTCCCTGCGAGGGTGGTTTTGCGTTATGATCACCCACAATAAAATGCGGGGAGAGAACGCCATGTCCAGATTTGCGACCGCCGCAGCGTTAATGCTTGCCACGATGCTGGCAGCGACGAGTGCCGCGGCCGCCGACTACCCGGCGCGTGCCGTCACGCTGGTCGTGCCGTATCCGCCAGGCGGTGGCGTCGACGCGATGGCGCGCGTGGTCGCCGCCAAACTGTCCGAGGCCATGCATGCACAATTCATCGTCGACAATCGGGCCGGCGCCGGTGGCACCATCGGTACCCGAGCGGTCGCGCAGGCTGCGCCTGATGGCTACACGCTGTTGCTTGGACATACCGGCACCATTTCCATCAATCCCAGCCTCTATGCCCACGCCGGCTACGATCCGCGCAAGGACTTCGCCCCGATCGGTCTCGTGGCCTCGATGCCGGTGGCGCTGCTCGCGAATCCGTCGTTTCCGGCGAAATCGATCGCCGAGTTCATTGCCATGGCCAAGAAAGATCCCGGCAAATTCAACCTCGGTACTTCGGCGATCGGAACCGGCGGCTACATGTGTGCTGAATTGTTCAAGGCTGAAGCCGGCGTCAACGTTGCAATCATTCCATACAAGGGCACGGCGCCGGTCATGAATGACCTGCTCGGCGGACACGTGCCGATCGCGTTCGGTGTGCTGCCGCCGGCCCTCGGCAACATTGCCGCCGGAAAACTGCGGGCCGTCGCGGTCACCAGCAAGAAGCGCTTCTCGCTGCTGCCGGACGTACCAACCTTCGATGAATCAGGGCTGCCCGGCTTTGAAGCCGTGTTGCATTACGGTTTGTTGGCGCCGGCGGGCACCCCGAAGGAGATTGTTGACAGGCTCAGCGAGGAAGTCCGCAAACTTGTCGATACCCCCGAGGTTCAAAAGCAAATTCACAATGAAGGCGGGGATCCGATGACCTCGACGCCGGCGGAATATGCCGCCGACATCGACAGGGAGGAGACGAAGTGGGGCGGGCTGGTTAGAAAGCTCGGGCTCAAGGTGGAGTAGCGGATGTCGGGCCTGCGTCGATCCATTCGGGGCGCGGACAGATTTTTGTCCGTCGCATTTGCCTTTATTGTTCTGTGCGGGTCCTTCGATTTGGCCCATGCCGATGACTATCCGACCCGGCCGATTACGCTGATCGTTCCGTTTCCGCCCGGTGGCAGCACTACGGTCATGGCGCGCAACGTCGCTGACAAAATGTCCGCCACCCTTGGTCAGCCGGTCGTCGTCGAGAATCGTGGAGGTGCAGGAGGCACCATCGGCACGCGCTCCGTCGCAAAGGCCGCGCCCGACGGCTATACCATTTTGCTCAGTTACACCGCGACGATGGCGATCGCGCCCAGCATCAATGTCAATGCGGGCTATGATCCCCGCAAGGACTTCGTGCCGATTGGCATGATCGGCTTCGCTCCAAATGTGCTGGTGGTGCATCCTTCGTTGCCGGTGCGTTCGATCGCCGAATTGATCGCCTATGCGAAGGCGGCGCCGGCGCCGGTCCAATACGGGTCGCCCGGCGTCGGCACCGTCAACCATCTCGCCGGCGAATACCTCGCAAGCGAAGCCGGAGTGAAGCTTCAACACGTGCCTTACAAGGGTAACGGCCCGGCCATGGGCGATCTGCTTGGCGGTCACATTCCGATGATGTTTGTTCCGATCCCAGTCGCGCTTGGCAATGTTAAAGCGGGAACCTTGCGCGGCCTCGCGATCACCACTGCGAAGCGATCGGGTCTGTTGCCCGATTTGCCCACGCTTGCCGAAAGCGGCGTGCCCGGCTTCGACGTCGCGCTACGATATGGGTTGATGGCGCCGACCGGCACACCGCCCGCGGTCATTGCGCGACTCAACAAGGAACTCAACGCTGCCCTCGCCACGGAGGACGTCAAGCAACGGCTTGCAACGGAAGGCGCCGAAGCGTTACCCGGTACGCCGGAGGCCTATGCCGCCGACGTCGATGCCGATGAAAAGAGGTGGAGCGGGCTGGTGAAGAAGCTCGGGATTAAGGTAGAATAGCCCGCTGCCGCGGTGCAGCCATATTATCCTGCTGGATTCGCCAACCGCGAAAGAGAACGTCGAGGCCGCCATGTCATTCCGCGCAACAACTCGTGCATTTGTAACTGCCGCCGCAGTGTTTGCGGCGCTCTATGTCACGCCCGGCGCGAAGGCTTTCACCATCGAGGATCAGGGCGGGGCACGCAGCGGTCAGGCCTTCATGGATCTCGACAAGCCAGCCGCCGCGCCGGATCGTCACACGCCAGTATCGCCTTTCAACAGCGACACCGGGCAGACGACAGTCAAGCAGGGCAACGCCACGTTCCAGTTCGGTCAGCAGCGTTCATTCAGTGATCGCTACAACACTGAAAACATGTTCAATCCCTATACCCGCGAGGGGCGCTAGCCCTCACCGTTTTCGGTTCAAGAAAGCCGCGAGCGCCGCCTTCGCTTCGGGCGAGGCCAGCCGCATCCTGAAGGCTTCTACCTCCTCGTCAATACGCCCGGCGACTTCCTCGACGGAGCCGCGCATCAGCCTTCGCGCGGTCGCCACGCTCTCGGGTGGCAATGCTGCAATGTCGCGCGCGATGGCAAGTGATTGCGCATCGAGTTCAACGGCGGGCACGACCGCATTGACGATGCCCACCGCCCTGGCGTCTGTCGCGGACAGAGGTTTCCCCATCACCAGCAACGAGAATGCCCGCGCGTGGCCAATGAGCCGCGGCGCGATCAGGCTGGAGCCGGCTTCCGGCAGCAGGCCGAGCGAGACGAACGGCGTCAGCAGCACTGCATTGTCGCTTGCGATGACCTGATCGCAATGCAGGAGCATGGTTGTGCCGATACCGACGGCCGCGCCACTGACTGCCGCGACCAATGGCTTTTCGCAGCGTGCCAGAACATGCAGAAACCGGACGATCGAGGCGCCCAGCGCGCCGCTTCGCGCCATCGCGACGAAATCATTGAGGTCGTTGCCGGCGCAGAAGACATCCGGTGCGCCTGCGAGCAACAGGCATCGCACGCTTGTTTGTGTTCCGGCGTCTTCGATCGCCGCCGCCATTGTCTCGTACATTGCGAGCGTCAGCGCATTCTTCTTTTCCGGCCGGTTCATCCGGATTCTCCGGACCGGTCCTTCATTGCTGATGACGATGTCGGGCATTGGTTGTTCCAGGTATCGGGTGCCAGAAAACCCGCTGTTTCGGGTCAAGCTCCGTACACGCGGTATAGACACATCACACTGCCTTCGCCATCTCGCGCAGCTTGAATTTCTGGATCTTGCCGGTGCTCGTCTTCGGGATCTCCGTGAACACTACGTAGCGCGGGCATTTGTAGGACGCGAGATGCTTCCGGCACCATTGCACCAGCTCGTCCGTGCTTGCGCTCGCGCCCGGTTTTAGTTCGATAAAAGCGCAGGGCGTTTCGCCCCATTTGTCGTCTGGCTTGGCTACGACCGCGGCGGCGGCGACCGCGGGATGCTTGTAGAGCGCATCTTCCACTTCGATCGACGAAATGTTTTCACCGCCCGAGATGATGATGTCCTTGGAACGGTCCTTGAGCTGGATGTAGCCATCGGGGTGCGTGACGCCGAGATCGCCGGTGTGAAACCAGCCGCCGGCAAAGGCCTTTTCGGTCGATGATCTGCTCTTGAGATAACCCTTCATGACCACGTTGCCGCGCATCATCACTTCGCCCAGCGTTTCGCCATCACGCGCGACCGGCATCATCGTCTCGGGGTCGAGCACGTCGAGTGCCTCCAGCGCGCTATAGCGCACGCCTTGGCGCGCCTTTTTCACCGCCTGCTCGGCGGCAGGAAGCGCGTTCCACTCTGCGTGCCAGTCGTTGACGACCGCCGGCCCGTAGCATTCGGTCAATCCATAAAGGTGCGTGACGTTGAAGCCTGCCTCTTTCATGGCGGCGAGCACGGCCTCGGGTGGCGGTGCAGCGGCGGTGAAAAATTCGACCACATGCGGCAAGGGCTTCTTCTCGTTCGCCGGCGCATTGAGCAGCGTCGCCATCACGATCGGCGCGCCACACAGGTGCGTTACCTTGTAATTGGCAATGGCGTCATACATGGCCGGCGCACGGACCGCGCGCAGGCATACATGCGTACCCGCAACGACGGAGATCGACCACGGAAAGCACCAGCCGTTGCAGTGAAACATCGGCAGCGTCCACAGATATACCGGATGCTTGCCCATCGAGCAGGTGACGACATTGCCGACCGCAAGGAGATGTGCGCCGCGGTGGTGATAGACCACGCCTTTGGGATCGCCGGTGGTGCCCGAGGTGTAGTTGAGCGCGATCGCGTCCCATTCGTCTGCAGGCATTTGCCATGGGAACTCAGGATCGCCTTGCGCAACGAATTCTTCGTAGTCGATGGTCCCGAGCCGCTCGCCTGCGCCGGTATATTCGGGATCGTTGTAATCGATCACCAACGGCTTCACTTTCGCGATTGCGAGCGCTTCTTTCATCACCTTGGAAAATTCACGATCGGTGATAACGACCCTGGCGTCGGCATGATCGAGCGAGAAGGCGATGATCGGCGCATCGAGCCGCGTGTTGAGTGTGTTGAGCACGCCCTGCGTCATCGGCACACCGTAGTGGCACTCCAGCATGGCGGGCGTATTGGCAAGAAATACTGAAACGCTGTCGCCGCGTTTGATGCCGCGCTTCGACAGCGCTGAAGCAAGTTGCCGCGCTCGGGCATAGAACTCCGCATAAGAGCGCCGCATCGGCCCATGGATGATGGCGGTATGGCCGGGGAATACGGCGGCAGCGCGCTCGAGAAAGCCGAGCGGTGTCAGTGGCTGATAGTTGGCCGGATTGCGTTCGAGATCGGTATCGTAAGGCGTTTTCGCCATGCCGTTTCCCCTCGGCGACACCGTAGCGAAGACGACGGCCCGGGATCAATCGCCGCCTTGTTTGTACGGTCCGGGCGTTCCACAATCGCGGGCAATGAGCCAATGGAGGGCCCGGTGGACGTCCGTACAAGCCGTTATCACGACGTCTACGCGCACTGGCAGCGAGACCCTGAAGGTTTCTGGGCCGACGCTGCGCTGGGCATCGACTGGTACGAGAAACCGGAGAGAATATTCGACAGGGACGCCGGTATTTATGGCCGCTGGTTCACCGGCGGCACCTGTAACACCTGCTACAACGCGCTCGATCGCCACGTCGCCGCCGGCCGCAACGACCAGCCAGCGCTGATCTACGATTCTCCTGTCACCAACACGGTGAAAACCTACACCTACGGCCGCATGCTGTCCGAGGTGCAATTGCTCGGCGCGATGTTGCGCGATTTTGGCGTCACGAAGGGCGACCGCGTCATCATCTACATGCCGATGGTCCCGGAGGCGGTGTTCGCCATGCTCGCCTGCGCACGCATCGGCGCCGTCCACTCGGTGGTGTTCGGCGGTTTTGCGCCGAAGGAACTCGCCACCCGCATCAACGACTGCAAACCAAAGATGATCCTGTCCGCGAGCTGCGGCATCGAGGGTGCGCGTGTCGTGCCCTACAAGCCTCTGCTCGATGAAGCAATCAACCTCGCCGAGCACAAGCCGCGCGCCTGCATGATCCTCCAGCGGCCCCAATGCGAGGCCAGGCTCACCGAAGGCCGCGACCACGACTGGCGCAAGGTCTGGGAAAACGCCGTCAATTACGCCAAGACCAGCGAATGTGTGCCGGTCGCCGCCACCGACCCGCTCTACATTCTTTACACGTCAGGTACGACCGGTATCCCAAAGGGCGTCGTACGTGACAATGGCGGCCACATGGTCGCGCTCAAATGGTCGATGCAAAATCTTTATGACATTTCGCCCGGCGAAGTGTGGTGGTCGGGCTCCGACGTCGGCTGGGTCGTCGGCCATTCCTACATTGTCTATGCGCCGCTGTTCCACGGCTGCACTTCGGTTCTCTACGAAGGCAAGCCGGTCGGCACGCCGGATGCCGGCGCGTTCTGGCGCGTGATTGCGCAGCACGGCGTGGTGTCGCTGTTCACCGCGCCCACCGCCTTCCGCGCCATCAGGAAGGAAGACCCCAAGGGCGACCACATCAAGAAATACGATCTCGCCAAATTCCGCACACTGTTTCTTGCCGGCGAGCGCGCTGATCCGCCTACAATCCAGTGGGCGGAAGAGGTGCTCAATGTGCCGGTGATCGATCACTGGTGGCAGACCGAGACCGGATGGTGCATCGCCGGAAATCCGGTCGGACTCGGCGCACTGCCAGTGCGCTACGGCTCGGCCTGCGTACCGATGCCCGGCTATACGATTGATATCGTCGATGAAGCCTGCAAGGTGCAGCCGGCGAACAAGATCGGCTCGATCGTGGTCAAGCTGCCGCTTCCGCCTGCGTGCTTCCCGACCCTGTGGCAGCAGGACTCGCGCTTCAAGGAAAGCTATCTCGCGGAGTTTCCCGGCTACTACAAGACCGCCGACGCCGGCTACAAGGACGAAGACGGCTATGTCTATGTGATGAGCCGCACCGATGACATCATCAATGTCGCCGGTCACCGGCTATCAACCGGCGGCATGGAGGAAGTGCTGGCCGCGCATTCTGATGTTGCCGAATGTGCAGTGCTTGGCATCAAGGACGACCTGAAAGGCGAGGTGCCTTGCGGCTTCATTGTGCTCAAAACCGGCGTTAACCGTCCGCCTTCGGAGATTGAGAAGGAAATCGTCGCATTGGTGCGCGAGAAAATCGGGCCAGTGGCATCATTCCGTCTTGCCATCACGGTGGCGCGGTTGCCGAAAACCCGTTCAGGAAAAATCCTGCGCGGCACCATCAAGAAGATGGCCGACGGCGAACCTTGGACGATGCCGGCGACGATCGACGATCCGGTAATTTTGGATGAGATCGGGAGTGCGCTGAAGGGGCGTGGGGTGGGTATAGATTCAAAATGAATTTTGCACGCGGAGAGTCCAAATTCCTCGACGGTATGCGTAAGGTCGGACTGCAATAGAATACCAGCCGCGATTTCGGTTCCTAATTACCGCGTGGCAAAACAGCCACACGATCGGTGAAAATCAAATCACGTCATACCCGGGTACGATCCGGCCACGGTGCCGCCCCGATTGGCTGTCGAATTTCGACTGAAGGGAGGCACACCCTTGGCCTTATCAACTCGATTGCGAAATTTTATTCATCTGGTTCCAGTCGTCGCGGCGGCAGTACCGCTTGCGGCCTGCAACCAGACCATGCCTGTCGCCAACAAATCTGACTTGAGTGCCGCCAATCGAGAGGCATCGCTGGAAGGTGGCCGGCCCATGACGCATCGCCGCGTCGCGATCAGGACAATCAAGCACACGCCATACAAGCGCACAGCGCAGATTTCGCCTACGTCATACGGGATTGCCAGTTTCTACTCAGATGACCAACTGACCGCGAACGGCGAAAAATTCAATCCAAAGGCGATGACTGCTGCGCACCCGACGCTGCCATTCGGCACCCGGTTGCGCGTGACAAATCTAGCGACGGGACGGTTTGTGACTGTGCGCATCAACGACCGTGGTCCCTACGTTCATGGACGTGTCGTCGACGTTTCAGTTTCGGCAGCGGAATCATTGGGAATCGTCGATCGGGGCATTGCGAAGGTCAAACTTGATGTTATCAATTAAGGGCGCCCAGTGGCGCTGACCGGCTGACCGCAGCAAAAGCCGCGCAATTATTTGTCGGAGGAAGGAACTATCCTCACGGAAACAAGATTGGTGGGTCTAGCGGCTTAATCGGAGGGAGATATTCGTGCGCACGCGCGTCATTCACCTTGTCAATCCGAAAACCGATTCCCTTACAACCCGTCCGCTCTATCTGAATAGAGCTCTTTACTCACCCCTCGCCGGATTGCTGGCCGTGGCCGCATGCATTCCGCGAGACCAATACGAAGTTGTGCTAACCGACGAAAACATCGAGGAAATCGATTTTGACCTGAAAGCCGATCTCGTCGGCATTTCAGCAATGACGAGCTACGTCAATCGCGGATACGAGGTCGCCGACCAATTTCGCGCCAAAGGTATCCCGGTCGTCATGGGCGGTGTGCATCCAAGCTTCATGCCGCAGGAGGCGCTCAAACACGCCGATGCCGTCGTCATCGGCGAGGTCGAACTCGTGATCGACAAACTGCTTGACGACCTCAAGCAAGGACAAATGCGGGGAACCTATAAGTCCAATACATTGCACCCGATGGTCGGATTGGCGATGCCGCGCTACGACCTTTTGAAGAAGCATCGCTACGTGAACAAGACCTTTGTCCAAACGTCGCGCGGCTGCCATCAAGGCTGCACGTTCTGCGCCGAGCCGTTGATGAATGGGCTGAAGTTTCGTTATCGGCCGGTCGACGAGGTCATCAATGAGATGGAAAACTGCGGTGCCCGCACCATCTCGATCAACGACGCCGATTTTTTTGGAACGCCGGAACGTCCGAAGGAAGTCATGCGTGCATTGAAGGGACGCAACTTTCAATGGCAGGCCGGTGTTACGTCGAAGCTTGCTCAAGACGACCGTATGCTCGAGCTCGCCGCGGAAAGCGGCTGCACGCTTTTAAGCATTGGCTTCGAATCGATATCGCGCGCCACGCTCAAGAGCGTGCACAAGCACGTCAATCGGCCAGAAACATTCGCTGCTCTGGTCGAGAAAGTTCACTCTTATGGCATCATGGTGTTCGGGCTATTCATGTATGGCTTCGATGGTGACGATCACGCGGTGTTTGACGACACCGTGAAATTCAACATCGACACCAGATACGACGCCGTCGCCTATTCAACCCTGACGCCCTATCCCGGCACCTTGACCTGGTATGAATTGAAAAAGGCAAACCGCATCGTTTCCTTTGACTGGACGAAATACGACCAGGGTCATGTCGTGTACCGCCCGGCACAGATGTCGGGGGATGACCTTCGTATCGGCGTCGGCAGGGCTTATGAAAATTTTTATGCGAGGTCTTCGATCGCCAATCGCTTCCCGCTTCGTGGTAAGCGCCATCGTACCCAGTGGCTGATCTATAATCTCTTCATGCGCAGGGGATCACAGACCGAGAACATTGAATCGATCGCGGCACCCACCGCGGAACCCGACGTTGCGCCAATGCCTCCGATTCTGCCGGTCAAGCGCGAGTGGCGTGCGGCCGTGCTGGAAGCGGCCGGTGGACCGGGCCCGCATCTGAGCTGACTGAGGCGGCCTAAGTGGTTTTGACTCGCATGTGAATGACGACCAGGACCGCCAGGCTCAAAAGGGCCGTCGCAATCAGATAGTAGCTTGGCGCCAGTGGCGAACCGGTGGTCGCAACCAGCCAGGCTGCAATGAAAGGCGCAAAGCCGCCGAAGATCGGCACGCTGGTATTGTAGGCCACCGCGATGCCGGTGCTTCGTGTTGCGATCGGAAATAGTTCTGCCATCAAAGCCGGAAGCGTCCCGCTATAGGCGGCCTTGAGCAGGCTCAGCCAGCACACGATGCCGACGATCCCCGCCAGTGACGGATTGGCAACCAGCAGCACAAAGGCCGGATAGGCTGACACTGCAAACAGCAGACAAACGATGACCATCAGCCGCACGCGGCCGACGCGGTCCGACAGATGGCCGAAATACGGCGCACCAAAGGTCAGCAGCAGGCCGCCGATCAATGTTGCCGTGAAGCCAAGCGATTGCGGCAGATGCAACTGCTTGATGGCGTAAGTCGGCATGTAAAGGATGATGTAGTTTGAGCTGGTGGAGAGGACCACGATGCCAATGCACATCAGCAGCCGGTCCCAATGCCCGGTGAACATCTGGCGTATCGGCGCAGTGGCCGGGCCGTGCTCACGGAATTCCGGCGTTTCGCCGACGTGCTTGCGAATATAGAGTCCGATCGGACCGATCAGCAGCCCGAAGAAAAACGGCACGCGCCAACCCCAGCTTTCGAGTTGATCCGTTGTCAGCCAGCCGTACAAGATGACGCCGAAAAGAGATGCGAGCACGGCGGCCAGTCCCTGGCCGAACCACTGGAAACTCGCGAAAAAGCCCTTGCGCTCCTTGGAGTGCTCGACCAGGAAGGCGGTGGCGCTGCCGAATTCACCGGCTACCGCAAAGCCCTGCAACAGTCGCGCAATGAGCACAGCAATTGGCGCTAGAATCCCAATTGTCCCGTAGGTCGGCACAATTGCCATCAAGCCCGTTCCGATTGTCATGATGACGATAGACAGCAGCATGGCGGCGCGCCGTCCCGCGCGGTCAGCATAGGCGCCCAGGACAAGGGCGCCGAGCGGACGCACCAGATAAGACACGCCGAATGTACCAAACGTCAGAAGCAGCGCGGTTGTCGGATCGGCCGTGGGGAAGAACAGCTTGGAAATCGTGACGGCGAAATAGCCGTAAGCAAGGATGTCGTACCATTCGAGTGCGTTGCCGATCGAGGCGGCCGCAAGAACCTTGAACGTGCTGGATCGATGCGGCGCCCCGGCCGCCATTGCAATTTCTGACATTTTATCCCCTCAACCGAATTTGCGACCCAAGGTTGCCGCGAACGGAAGGGCGAAACAAGATGGCGAGCACGGTCAATCTCAACTACATTGCCAGCGCATGAAAATTGGAGTCTCCAAGATCAACCCCAATCCCTTCACGACCCGCCCCGAGATCGAAGGAACCTTCGGCGTTGTGGCGTCCACGCATTGGATCGCGACCGCGGTCGGCATGGCAACGTTGGAAAAGGGCGGCAATGCTTTCGACGCTGCAGTGGCGACGGCATTCACGCTGCAAGTCGTCGAGCCGCATCTCAACGGGCCGGGCGGCGACGTGCCGGTCATTCTCTATGATGTCAAACGCAATCGGCCGGAAGTGATTTGCGGCCAGGGACCAGCGCCGCAGGCCGCGACGATTGCACACTTCCGAAGCCTCGGCCTCGACATGATTCCCGGGACCGGCCTGCTGGCCGCCTGCGTTCCGGGCATGTTCGATACATGGATGCTGCTGTTGCGCGACTACGGCACCATGCATCTGGCCGAGGTGCTGGGACCCGCGATTTCCTACGCGCGCAATGGCCATCCGCTGGTCGAGCGAGCGTGCGCCACCATCGCAATGGTCGCGCAGTTATTCCGCGAACATTGGCCAACCTCGGCAGCGGTCTATCTCCCTGACGGCAAGGTGCCGGAGCCCGGCGTGCTGTTCACGAACCGCACGCTGGCCGAGACTTACACGCGCGTTCTCCGCGAAGCAGAGAGTGCGGGCGGCGATCGCGTCGCGCAGATCGAGCGCGCGCGGAAAGTATGGTCACAAGGCTTTGTTGCCGAGGCGATCGACAGGTTCTGCCGCTCGCAAAGGGTGATGGATGTCACCGGCGACCGCCATGCTGGCGTGCTGGCCGGCGCCGACATGGCTGGCTGGCAGGCACACGTCGAGCCGCCACTGACCTACGACTACGGCCGCTACACGGTGTGCAAGGCCGGTGTCTGGAGCCAGGGGCCGGTGGTGCTGCAACAGCTCGCACTCCTGAAGGGCTACGATCTTGATAGCCTTGATCCGGTCGGCCCGGATTTCGTCCACCTGCAGGTTGAGTGTGCCAAACTTGCCTTTGCCGACCGGGAAAGCTTTTACGGCGATCCTGATTTCGTCGAAGTGCCGATCGAGACGCTTCTGTCCGATCGCTATAACGCTGAGCGCCGCAAGCTGATTGGCAAACAGGCGTCACTCGAATTGCGGCCAGGCTCGGTCAAGGGTTACGGGGCAGTGGTCGAGATGCGCCGCGCAGAAGGTGCGCGCGCCGCGGTCGGAAGCCTGGGGGCCGGAGAACCGACAGTCGGTCGTCTCGGTGAGGTTATTGGTGATACCGTGCATTTCGACATTGTCGACGTTGCCGGCAACATGGTGTCGTCGACGCCATCCGGCGGCTGGCTGCAGTCCGCGCCGGTGATCCCCGAGCTTGGCGTCGGGCTCGGCACCCGCGCGCAGATGTTCTGGCTCGACGAAAACCATCCCGCCGCACTTGCGCCGGGCAAGCGGCCGCGCACCACGTTGTCGCCGACCCTGGCATTGCGGGATGGCGAGCCCTACCTCGCGTGGGGGTCACCCGGTGGCGATCAGCAGGATCAATGGACGACGCAATTCTTTCTGCGCCACGTCCATGCCGGCATGAATCTGCAGGAATCGATCGACGCGCCGGCCTGGCATTCGGAGCATTTCCCGATTTCGTTCTGGCCGCGCACCGCGCGGCCGGGCGTCCTTGTTGTCGAAAAACGGCTGCCCGACGCGACCATCAGCGAATTGCGCGCGCGGGGGCATGACGTTGAGGTCGGGCCCGGCTGGTCGGAAGGCCGGCTGACCGCTGCGTCCCGTGTGGGACCACGCCGGCGCGCGGCTGCCAATCCGCGCGGCATGCAAGGCTACGCCGCCGGCCGGTAAGCATTCGTCAGTAGGCGAAACGGCTGAAATCAAAAGTGCGATTCAGGATAAAAACCAACGCCAGGAATCCGGCCGCTGCAACAAGCAAAACGACAGCCCCGGCATAGTGCGCCTTGATCAGCTCATTCTGCTTTGATTCGAGCTTCTTCCGATCTTCGAGAGAATCTTTCTTCGGCATTTGACAGCGTCAAGGTCGGCAATCGAGTAACCATTGCTAGACCGTGCGGCAATTGCCGACTAACGAAAATATATGATGATCTCATCTCGTCGGTTGATGGCAGAGCGCAGTCGCTGCAAGGCGCTCAAAATCGAACCATCGTCGATTCAGTTGCGTCTAGTTTTCGGTCACAAGTTTCGATTTTTTGCCGTGCTTTGATTCGGTCCAGCGCACTGCAAGCAGCCAGCCGAACCACAGAACTGCGAAGAATAATGTCAGGGACACCGGCAAACTGGCTATCGGGGCAATTCGATCCAAAGCCAAACCGATTCCGACAACGATCAATTCGCAGACAACGACAATCAAAACATAGACGACCATAATCCACATTGGCTTTGCTCCTGCTGGCGTGCCGGACGCTTGTAAGTCGAGCCGCAGGGCACGGATATAAACTGAGCGTAAAAAATACCGCGTCAATTCGAGATGAAAGACAGCAGGTCGGCGCTGACCTTATTCTTTCTGGTCATGCGCCAGGGACCTGCAGGGACCCATGACCAACTTTGATGAGAACATCACCGAAGTGCGGATGGGCACGACTGCAAAATCGCTGTGCCGACGCGCTGATTTTCAACGACAATTTTCGCTTTGATCCTATTCACTGACATTTTCGTGAGGTGTAGCGGGGAAGTTGTGACGTCGGTGTGTGTTGAGTACGGCGGCGCGCCGCGCCACAAGGCACATCCGCAAGAACGCACCTTGCTCAAAAACAACGGAGTAGAACCGTGAAGACCACCAGCAGGATTATTCTTACCTCCATTCTCGTTCTGTCAGCCGGTCGCCGCTGAAGGCGGCCTCTCTCATCGACAGTGACGATTCCACGACTGTGTGAGGGCGATCACATTCCTTTTGAGATTTACGTTGGAAATAACCGGGCCGGTCGCGGCCTTCCTTCTCGCAATCATGGTGGGGGCACCTTGAATTTTCGTTTTTCTGAATTCGAAATCGATGTCGCGCGGCATGAGTTGCGGTGTCGAGGAAACCTCGTTTCAATCGAGCCGCAGGTTTTCGATCTGCTCGTTCACCTTGTTCGGAACCGCAATCGAACTGTCAGCAAGAGCGAACTGGTCGATACCGTATGGAAGGGCAGGATCGTCTCAGAAGCAACGCTCAGCTCACGCGTGAGCGCGGCGCGCCAGGCGATCGGAGACAATGGAGCCGACCAGGAGTTTATTCGGACGTACTACAAGCGGGGTTTCCGCTTTGTCGTAAACGTCGACGAAACCGTGGCGCCAAACGACTCGTCTGCCGGGAATCCGGCTCACACAGGCGACGCGTTAGCGGCGCCAGCTCTCGTTGTATCGGACAGGCCTTCGATCGCCGTCTTGCCGTTTCAGAACATGAGTGGCGATCCCGGGCAAGACTGTCTTGCCGATGGTCTCACCGAAGACATCATCACGGGATTGTCGCGCCAGCGGTGGTTCTCTGTTGTCGCCCGCAATGCCAGTTTTGCATTCAGGGGGGAGGCGATCGACGTCCGCGCGGTGGCGCGCGAACTGGGCGTGCGATACGTGCTGGAGGGCAGCCTGCGCATGGCGGCCGACCGGGTGCGCAT
>DASSIJ010000138.1:0-2508 GCA_035692045.1 Pseudolabrys sp.
CCGATCCCGGCGGCGATCGACAGCACAACGGCGAGCAAGGCAAAAATCACCGTTTCGTTGTGGATGCGCGATGTTTCGCCGGAGAGGTCAGGTCCACTGTGCTTGACCTCGGGTTTACGCGGCGCGCGCACCACGCTCACCTGCAGCGGAAGCATCACGAGCAGATGAAGCGCGGCATAGATGAAACACGCGCCGCGCCAACCCACGTGTTCGATCATGAATGCGCTCAGCGGCCAGCAAATCGTACTGGCGAAACCACCGAACAATGTGAGATTGGTGATTGGCCCGCGCGCCTCGCTGCCATACATGCGGCCGAGCGCGGCGAAGACTGCATCGTAAAGGCCGGTGCCCATTCCGAGACCAATCAGCACCCAGGCCAGCAAATAGACCGGCAGCGCGTAGGAAAAACCCACAAGCGCGAGGCCCGCGGCATAGAATAACGAGCTGGCCAGAAGCACCGGACGTCCGCCGTGCGCGTCGATCATGCGGCCGACCTGCGGCGATATCAGCCCGGCGGTCAGCAAGCCGATCGATGTGCCGCCAACGACGAACCCGAGCGACCAGCCTGTTTCGGCAACGATCGGCTCCGAGAAGACCGCCGGAAAATAGAACGAGGTCCCCCAGGCGAGGATTTGCGCAATACCCAACGCGGTGATGACGACGCGGCGATCGAGCGGGCGCGCCTCTGCTGCCAATCCCAAAATTGCGTCGTCCTTAGCTCGCCGGCTCCATGCCCTTGGATTTCAGCACCGCGGCCGCGGCCGATCCGGACAACATCTTGATGAGCGCCTGGGCCGCGTCCTTGTTTTGCGGTGACGCGCTCAAGCCGGCGGCATAGGTCGTGGTGCTCTGGATTTCTTTCGGGAGTGGCCCGACCAGCGCGGCACCTTTGACCGGGACGATTTCGCTGATCTGATGCAGGCCGAGTTCGGCTTCTCCGCTCACAATGAGGTCGGCGACATGGCCGCCGTTTTTGAGCTTCGCTTTCGGCCGTACCTGGTCAGCGATGCCAAGCCGTTCCAGCAACTTGTCGATGTAGATGCCGCTTGAGCCGCCGCTCGCCGGATCGATATAGGCGACGGATTTGGCCTCCAGCAGCGCTCGTTTGAAGGCGTCCACGGTGCTCACATCGGGCTTGGGCGCGCCTTCCTTGACCACAACACCAATGCTGACAGAAGCGAGATTGACTCGGCTGCCCGCCGCGATTTTGCCGGCGCCGGCGAGTTCGTCGATGACGGCTGGCGTGATCACCGCAACATCGAACGCCTCCCCGTTCTCGATCCGCTTCTTCAGGACGCCGGCCGTGTCGTTGTCCACCACGACCTTGTTGCCCGTTTGCTTTTCGAACTCGGGCACCAGGGCCAAAACCACCTGTTTGAAAGCGCCTGCGGTCAGGAGTTTCACCTCGGCGGCACGCGCTGACGAGGCAAAACCGGAAAGGGCCAGCACGAAGACAATGAGTCCTCGGCAGATATGCGAATTCATGGGGTTTCCTCCCGGCTGTCAGGGTCCAATCTACACTGCTTTGGCCCAATGAGCTTCCCTTTGTGCACGGCAGCAAAAAACGTCTCAAATAACCGGGGCAAAAAGGGCTGAAAATCTCCTCTGGCCCTAATTTTCAGTTACTTTAGCTATGCGTTTTTCGCTTAGCTGCGGCGCAACATTATTGCTTTTCAATTGCAGGAACATCCCTATTTTCCGTTCAAACGACGCCCGGCACCTGCCGGATTTTATGGGAAAGAAGGACATCATGTTTGCCGCACTCGTTCGCTTCATCCAGGAGTGGAAGCGCTACAACCAAAGCCTGAACGAACTGTCGCGCCTGGGCGACCGCGAGCTTGCCGACATCGGCATCAGCCGCTCGGATATACCGCGCGTTGCCTGGAACGCCGCGCATCGCTAAGTCGGAAAGCTCACTGATCTGACCTGACAACGCCCGCGATTGTCGCGGGCGTTTCGCTTTTCACCCCTCACGCATCCCTAATCGAGGCTCTTCCAGCGCTCCAGGGGCATGACCTCCAGGGCCTCGCCGTAGCCAACCGTCCAGGAATCGATTGACCATTTGCTGCCACTGGTCTTTTCGACAAGAACAGCCGTTGCATGCGGCGGCCGCCCATCGAGAAAGAAACCCCGCGCCACCGGCACGTCGACGTCGTGATGCCGCAACAAGTTGAGCTGATCGAGCAAGAGCAAGAGGCTGGTGGTATTGCGGCTGCTGTCGATGCAGTCGAATTGATGTACGTCATACATGTATTTGGCCCCGGCGCGCGCGACGTGATTTTGCGTGCCAGCCACGGGACCCACGCGCTTGTCGAACCAGGCACCGGCGGCCGCAACGGCCTTGCGCTCTGCCTCGGGTGATGAGCGGCCGGCCGCTAAAAATTGTGCCAGCTTTGCACGATCGCTCGGCGTCAGATCCCATTCGGCGCGGTACTTGCACCCAAAGCCGTGACAAACAAAAACAGTGTTCGGCGTCGGCGGAGAGACGGAAAACTCGCCGTAAGCGGC
>DASSIJ010000139.1:0-4120 GCA_035692045.1 Pseudolabrys sp.
CAGTGGCGGTTATCTTATTTGAGGGCGGCTGACTTCGGTGCAAGCAACAGCGTGTAACACGCGTCCACAAGGGCGGAACTCGCGAGCGGCAAGATCAAACTCCACGAGGTCAAAGCTCATGGGCGAGTTTCGAAGATTTCTGCAGAAGTAGACTACGGCTTCATCGCGACACCGGTTGTGAAATTGCCTCAAACGCATTTCGTGTGAGAAGCGCCGGGAGCGATTCACTGAAGGTCGTCGACCTTATGCTTGTGTAGGAAGCGGGCGATCTGTCCCCGTAGCGTCGCTGTTTGCAACAGGCCGCCCATGGAACCGGCGTCATCGAAGAGCTGCTGAATCTTTGTTAGCATGGCAGCGGACTGCGTTGCCACGTCGGCCCCAGGACATCCGAGCGTATGCTTCCCTTGCTGGGCGAGGATGGCGTCGCCATACCAATTTTCGTCTGCACCCGGCCTGTTCATTTTTTCGCGATTGTCTGCCATCCATTCTTCGTTTTCGGCCAGCGTGAGGCAGCTTCGTTCGAGCCTCCGAAATTCGCGGATTTCGGCAGGCAAACTAGTCGCTTTCAGCAGTTCGGTGTATTCGGCCGCTTTCGCACGATATTGCTTTGCTGTGAACATGAGACGAGCCCTTTCCCGCCATGGAGGGAGCTCTACCGGTCTCTCAGTCACCGGCGCTGGTCCTGATTGTAAGTCGGTGATGAGCGGATATAGGGACGAGGAGGTCGGTTAGCGAGAGTGGGTGCCTGAATTTAGACCCACTTATCCTCGTTCGAGGCGAACGGGATGCAACAATTGTGCTCGTGATCGGCGTCCAGCGTTCTTATAGAACCCTCAGTTTGACTTGGGGATCTGCAGGCTATTGAGCCGCTCATAAGCTTGCGGAAGCAATCGCACAAACAACGCCGCCAATTTCCGCTGACCCGCTTCGGCCGTGATGAGGTCTTGGCGAATTTCGAGTGCCACATGGTCCAAGTCCCGCTGCTCGCCATGGACGGGGATCGTATAATCCGACGCGTCGGTGACGGCATACGGTTCATTGTCGCCGACGACGAGACCTTCCTCACGATGCAGGAGCTCCATCAAGACCTGGGCGAAACGCGGGTCGCGGTTATAGAGCACGCCGACATGCCAGAGCCGCGCCACGGTCTTGAAAACGGGTGTGAAGCTGTGCACGGAAATCAGGGCTGTCGGTCGGGCGGCTTCTCGTCGCCGATCGAGCTCGGTCGCGATGCGATCATGATAGGGCTGGAATATCTCCCGAACGCGCGCGAGCTTGTGACGTTCGCTTAGGCCGATGTTTCCCGGCACACGCGTCAACTCGCTCAGGTCAAGGATTGACGTCCCCGACCCCGGCGTTCGGTTGCAGTCGATAACCAATCGGGAATAGTTCTGCCGAACGACGACGGCATTGAGCGCTTTTCCGATCAGGCAGCAAACCACGCCGACGCCGATGTCCCAGGCAGCGTGATGCTCGCATTCGGCATTGGAAAGGCCGAGCTGTCCAAGCCGCCGTGGAAAATGCTTCCCCGCGTGATCGGCGACGATGAGGAGCGGCGATGTGCCGTTTTCGTTGTCTACTGTGAAAGGCGGCGGCTCGTCAGTCGCCAACAGACTATCCGGCATCTCATTCATCTGCGGCCAGCTTCGTTGATAAAGGGTCGTCATTGACGCTGGCCCTGTTCTTGGCCCGAAAAATGCATGCTATCCATAAACGAATCATAGGGTTGCAATGACGATTCTCACCGTCAGGCATATCACCACCTATCAGTACAAGCAGCCGGTCTCCTTCGGCGAACACTGGATGATGTTGCGTCCGCGCGAAAGCCATGACCAGAGGTTGCTCGAATCGAAGCTCGAGATCACTCCCAAACCGACGAATTTGCGGTGGATCCAAGATGCCTTCGGCAATCATCTAGCCATCGCGCGCTTTGCTGGCCGGGCCGAGGCGCTTCGCTTCGACAGCACCATTCGTCTCGATCATTCCCCGGCCAACATTGTTGACATTGATATCGAGGATTTTGCCCGCGCCTATCCATTCACCTACGATGCGGGGGACCGGCCGGATCTCGTCCAATTCATCGAACGGCAGTCCTTGGATCCGTATCACCAACTCGACCAGTGGGTCCACAGTCTCTTGCGCAAGGGTGGTTCGACCAACACGCGTGCGCTTCTTGTGAATCTGACCCGAACCATCAAGCAGACCTTCACCTATGTGGCCCGGCATGAGAAGGGGATTCAGCACCCGCTCCTTACTCTCAAGCTTGGAAGCGGGAGCTGTCGCGACCTAGCTATGCTCATGATCGAGGCCGTGCGCTCGCTTGGGATGGCCGCACGCTTTGTCTCCGGATATTTGCATGTCCCGGACCACAACGACGACCGCAATGCCGGCGGTGGAAACACGCACGCCTGGGTCCAGGTCTATCTGCCCGGCCCCGGCTGGGTCGATTTTGATCCGGCAAGCGGGATCGTCGGCAACCGCGGCCTCGTGCGTGTCGCGGTGGTGCGCGATCCACGGCAGGCGATACCGCTGCACGGCACTTGGACCGGTTTCCCCTCGGACAATTTGGGAATGACCGTTGAGGTCAACGTCACCGCCAGACGCGCCGGGTCTGACGCGTCCCGGGCAGATATGGAACGGCGCGGAACCAAACGGTCTTTCCCTGCTTAGCTCTTGGTCGGGAAGGTGCCGGCGCGACGACAATTGCATGCAGGGGTGCTCCACGGTTGGTGGCGACTGAGGCCCCCGAGGTCCAAAGGAGGCCTATGGTGGAGATCAGGGTAGGCTACGAGTTGATCTACGACTGTCCTCAGCCGACGCCGATGATGTTGGTGCTGAATATTCACTATACGCGTGCAGCCGATATTCTCGTTCCGGATCAGTTAAAGACGGACCCGCCTGTCCCCATAGCCGCCTATCGTGATAGCTTCGGCAACTGGTGCAGCCGTATCGTAGCCCCCAAAGGGCAGATCAGGATATCGAGCACCGCGGTCGTCAAGGACTCGGGTGAGCCCGACGTCGTTGCAACTTCTGCGCAGCAGCATTCGATACAAGATTTGCCTGAAGAAGCCCTGGTTTTTCTCTTGGGGAGCCGATACTGCGATACAGAAAAGTTTTCCCAGACAGCTTGGAGCTTGTTCGGTCAAACGCCGCCGGGCTGGGGTCGGGTCCAGGCGATCTGCGATTTCGTGCACAACCACATTTCATTCGGCTATGAGCATGCCCGCGCCACAAGAACAGCCTGGGAAACGTTCAACGAGCGGCGCGGGGTCTGCCGCGATTACGCACATCTTGCTATTGCCTTCTGCCGATGCATGAATATTCCGGCGCGGTACTGCACCGGCTATCTCGGCGACATGGGCGCACCGCCGCCCTACGGTCCGATGGACTTCGCAGCTTGGTTCGAGGCGTATCTCGGAGGACGCTGGTATACCTTCGACCCACGGAACAACGTGCCGCGGATCGGGCGAGTGTTGGTGGCAAGGGGCCGCGATGCGATCGACGTCGCCATAACCACGACGTTCGGGCCCAATACGCTCGGCCGCTTCAAGGTCTGGACTGATGAGGTAACGTCGGCATGACCTGGACGCCGTCGTCACTGCAACCGTGGCGGCCCCATGGATCCGCCATATGACGCACCGAACAGCATCAGCAGCGCACCATGGATCCGGGACGCGCCTGTGCCTTTCTAGATGCGCCACAACAGCCACACGCCGGCGACGATGGCCGCCACGATGCTCAGCAGCAGGACGGTGTCGTACAGGGTGGAACCGGACATGGAGCGGGCTCGCTTGCCGTTTCCGCCTGGAGCTTGAGTCGCCGATCACCCTGCCGGCCTGCCGCGCGAACAGCAGCCCTGGCGGACGCGCGTCTGGCGCAGGTTGGCATCTGAAGAAGGTCGCTTGAGACATTCTTAGCGCCCTTTCCGCATGTACAAATGACAATCGCCTATTATGATCGGATGGCCGCCCCAAGGATGACCCAAGAATGTCAGTCTACAGGCGCTCGCGGCCGGAATGCGGTTCATCAATCCGCGTGCCGGCTGATGCGGCGTCGAGAGCATGCGCTTTAGCGCGGCTTCACGGATATGTCCGCTTCGTGCCAACAGCGGTCATGCCCG
>DASSIJ010000140.1:0-15017 GCA_035692045.1 Pseudolabrys sp.
TTGTGGAACAGATACCGACGGCTCCTGCGGCCGGCGATCTCGGTTTCGAGCAATTGCCCGGCCCACGTGGCGTCGCAGACGATCTCAAGAAACTACCCGGTGTGTCGCCGGCGATCGAAAAGCAACTCAACGACCTCGGCATTTTCCATTTCACGCAGATCGCCGAGCTCAACGAAAAGGCGGCGCATAATGTCGGCGAAGAGGTGGGCTTGCCCGGCCGCGTCGACAGCTGGATCACCAAAGCCAAGGAATTGACGGCGGAGTGAGACGTGAGCTTCGTCATGCCCGGCCAAAAGGTGCGAAGCACCGTCTTTAAAGGCCCGCGGGCCGGGCATCCCCGACTTATCCGGCGTGCAGGTTCAAAGACATGGATGGCCGGGACAAGCCCGGCCGTGACCGAATAAGGACAAAGGTTATGGCAGATATCAGCGCCCAGATGGTCAAGGAGCTGCGCGAGTCGACTGGCGCCGGCATGATGGACTGCAAGGCCGCCCTTACCGAGACCAAGGGCGATTTGACGGCGGCGCAGGATTGGTTGCGCAAGAAAGGCCTGTCGAAGGCCGCAAAGAAAGCCGGCCGGGTTGCAGCCGAAGGTTTGATCGGTGTCCAGGTGCAAGGCACCAAGGGAGTCGTCGTCGAGGTCAACTCCGAAACCGATTTCGTCGCTCGCAACGATCTATTCCAGGGCCTCGTGAAGATGATCGCCGACGTCGCGCTGTCGGTGGGCACCGACGTCGAAAAGATCAAAGCGGCGAAAGCAGGATCGATCACTATCGGCGATTCAATCAACGACACGATTGCCAAGATCGGTGAGAATATGACCTTGCGCCGGGCGGCTGTGCTTTCGGTCGGCAAGGGCGCGATTGGTTCTTATGTACACAATGCGGTCATCGACGGCCTCGGCAAGATCGGCGTGATCGTCGGGCTCGAATCGCCCGGCAAGGCCGATGAGTTGGCTGCTGTCGGACGGCAGGTGGCGATGCATGTCGCTTCCGCCAATCCGCTTGCCCTCGATGCGGCCGCGCTCGATCCAGCGGTTGTGGAACGTGAGAAAAATGTGCTCGCAGACAAGTTCAAGCAGCAGGGCAAACCGGCTAACGTGATCGACAAGATTGTCGAATCGGGCTTGAAGACCTTCTACAAGGAAGTTTGCTTGCTGGAGCAGCCGTTCATTTTCGACGACAAGAAAAGTGTCGCGCAGGCGCTGAAGGAAGCCGAAGGCAAAGTGGGCGGGCCAATCAAAGTAACCGGCTTCGTCCGATATGCACTCGGTGAGGGCATCGAAAAGCAGGAAACCGATTTCGCCGCCGAGGTCGCGGCCGCCGCCGGTCAAAGTTGATCAAACGTCGGCCGCCTCAGCTCTCGGCGATCCCGCAACGTGATACGGATCGCAACGCATGAGTGACCCGGTCTATCGTCGCGTCATCGTCAAATTGTCCGGCGAGGCGCTGTCGGCTTCGAACGGTTTCGGCATCGATCAGGCGACAGTCGAACGTCTCGCCGCAGATCTCGCGTCGGCCGCCAAGCTCGGCGTTGAGCTCGGCGTCGTCGTGGGCGGCGGCAATATTTTCCGCGGCGTAGAGGTGTCGGCGCGCGGCGTGCCGCGGCCGGTCGGCGACACCATGGGCATGCTGGCGACGGTGATGAATTGCCTCGTGCTTGAAGCGGCGGTTGAGCGCGCTGGATGTGAAGCCCGCACATTGTCCGCTCTTGCCATGACGGCCGTGTGCGAGACCTATAATCGCAAGCGGGCCATGAAGAACCTGGGGAAGGGCCGCGTCGTTTTGCTCGCGGCCGGCACCGGCAATCCGTTCTTTACGACCGACACCACGGCGGTATTGCGCGCGGCGGAGCTTGAGGCGCAGGCTGTGCTCAAGGCCACCAATGTCGACGGTGTCTATAGCGCTGACCCGAAAAAAGACCCGAAGGCGAAGCGTTACGACAGTATCAGCCATCAGGAAGCGATCGAAAAAGACCTGAGGGTGATGGATGGCGCCGCCTTCGCGCTTGCCCGGGAAAACCGGATGCCTATCATCGTGTTCTCTATCGGTGAGAGGGGCGCCATCGAAGCCGTTTTACGCGGCAAGGGACGCGCAACTGTCGTCGGCTAGGCGGGCGTGCGATTTGCGCCGCCCGAAAAACGCGCAGCGACCGAGGAATTGCCATGGCAAATGCAACGACGCATGACATTAACGAGATCAAGCGCCGTATGCAGGGCGCGAGCAGCGTACTGAAAACGGAATTGTCAGGGCTGCGCACCGGTCGCGCTTCCGCGCATTTGCTCGACCCGGTGATGGTCGACGCCTATGGCGCACAGATGCCGCTCAATCAGGTCGCGACGGTAAGCGTGCCGGAGTCGCGTATGATTTCAGTCAATGTGTGGGATCGTTCGCTGGTCCATCCGGTGGAAAAGGCGATCGTGAATTCGAACCTTGGTCTTTCGCCGGCGACGGAGGGACAAACCATCCGTCTGCGCATCCCCGAACTCAATGAGGAGCGCCGCAAGGAGTTGGTCAAGGTCGCTCACAAATATGCGGAAACAGCGCGCGTTGCCGTGCGGCATGTCCGGCGCGACGCCATGGACGTTATCAAGAAGCTCGAGAAGGAACACAAGATCAGCAAGGATGATCACGATCGGTTCTCCGGCGATATCCAGAAGGCGACCGACGCCGGTATCGGGGAGATTGATCACATGCTGTCTGCAAAAGAAAAGGAGATCCTCACGGTTTGAGGTCGCGTTGCATGCCCGAGGCCGAGATTCCACTAAGCGCTCCAACGGCATTCGATGTGCCGCGCCATGTCGCGATTATCATGGACGGCAATGGGCGCTGGGCGGCCGCGCGCGGGCTTCCGCGCGCGGAAGGGCACCGGCGAGGAGTCGAAGCGTTGCGCAAAACCATTCGCGCAGCGGGCGAGATCGGCATCAAGATTGTCACTATTTTTTCCTTTAGCGCAGAAAACTGGTCGCGGCCGCCGAGCGAAATCGGGGAACTGATGGGACTGCTTCGCCGCTTCGTGCGCAACGATCTCGCCGAGCTGCATAAAAGCAACGTGCGGGTCCGGGTGATCGGCGAGCGTCTGGGCCTCGAGCCTGATATCGGGCGGCTATTGGTCGAGGCGGAAGAGCTGACGAAGAACAACGACGGCCTAACACTGGTCGTCGCTTTCAACTACGGTGCGCGACAGGAGATCGTTCGCGCAACGCGTGCCATCGCCTCGGCGGTGAAGCAGGGTGACTTGAGCGTTGCCGACATCGATACGGATACGTTCACGCGATTTCTGGACGCGCCTGACATCCCCGAACCCGATTTGATCATCCGCACAAGCGGCGAGAAGCGGTTGTCGAATTTTCTGCTCTGGCAGGCCGCCTATAGTGAACTCGTTTTCGTGCCGACGTATTGGCCCGATTTCGATCGGGCCGCGCTTGAATCCGCGATCCAGGAATATCAGCAACGCGAGCGGCGGTTCGGCGGCCTCGTCGCCCAGACCGGATCCTGAATCGTGGTCGGTGCAGACCCAGTTTCGAGTTCAGACGGCGCGACGAAACCATTGTCGGCGAGCAATCTCGCTTTGCGGGTCCTTTCCGCCGTCGTGCTGGCGCCGCTGGCCCTGCTCACGGCCTATCTCGGGGATTGGCCATTCGCGCTGTTCTGGGGCGCCGCCGCGCTGGCGGTTTTGTGGGAGTGGATCACATTGATCGTAGGCCCGACGTACCGGGTGATGTTTTCATCGTGCGGAGGTGCGCTCGCCATTGCCGGGTTTCTCGCATGGTTCGGGCGTCCGGTTGCGGCATTGCTGATCGTGGGGCTCGGCGCATTTGCTGCGGCGATTTTTGCTCCGCCCGACCGCCGGCTGTGGGTGACCATCGGTGTAGGCTATGCCGGGACGCTGCTGTTGGCACCGATGCTTTTGCGCGCGGACGCAACTTATGGCTTTGCTGTGGTCGTGCTACTGTTCGCGATTGTGTGGACGACCGACATTATCGGGTATTTTGCGGGCCGCGCCTTCGGCGGGCCGAAATTGCTGCCCGCAGTGAGTCCGAAGAAGACCTGGTCAGGCGCGATTGCCGGCACAGTGGGCGCGATGATCGCGGCGCTGTTGATCGCGAGCTTGTTTGGAACGTTCAACAAAATTGCAATCCTCGCTGTCGCATTGATCTTGTCGGTGCTGGCGCAGTTTGGGGATCTGTTCGAATCGTGGGTGAAGCGGCAGTTCGGCGCCAAAGATTCCAGTCACCTTATTCCGGGGCACGGCGGCGTGATGGACAGGCTTGATGGATTCTGGGCGGCTGCTGTCGTCGGCTGCCTCATCGGGCTGATCCGCGGCGGCTTCGATGGGCCTGCGCGCGGACTGTTGCTATGGTGAATTCATGACGGTTGTCGATGTTCTCCATTCACGATCAAAGGCACCTGCCGAGGTGCGCTCGATAATAATTCTCGGAGCAACGGGCTCGATCGGCGCAAGTACGATTGATCTGATCAGGCGCGCGCCGGAGCGTTACCGCGTTGAGTCAATCAGCGCGCGGCGCAACGCGACAGCATTGGCAAAAATCGCTCGTGAGATCGGCGCCCGCCATGCCGTGGTTGCGGATCCCACCGCGTATCGTGATCTCAAAGACGCTCTTTCCGGCTCCCGTGTCGAAGCGGCAGCCGGTGAAGATGCTCTGGTTGAGGCGGCACAGCGTCCGGCTGACTGGGTGATGGCGGCGATCAGCGGGTCGGCCGGACTCAAGCCGACGCTTGCCGCTATCGAACGTGGCGCGACGGTCGCGCTCGCCAACAAGGAATGTCTGGTGTGCGCCGGCAGCCTTTTCATGCGCCGCGCTGCGAGTGCAGGTGCGACCGTTCTTCCGGTCGACTCCGAGCACAATGCTGTTTTCCAGGCGCTTGGTTCCGGCCATCGTTCGGATGTCAGGCGGGCGATCCTGACCGCGTCAGGCGGACCGTTCCGGACCTGGTCAATGGATGCGATCAAGGCGGCAACGCCGGAGCAGGCGTTGCGTCATCCGAACTGGTCGATGGGCCCAAAGGTAACGATCGACTCTGCAACCCTCATGAACAAGGGTCTCGAGCTTATCGAAGCTCACCACCTGTTCTCACTCAGGTCGAATGAGATTGATGTGCTCGTGCATCCACAATCGGTGGTGCATGGATTGGTGGAATTTCGCGACGGCTCGGTGGTGGCGCAACTCGGGTCCCCCGACATGCGAATCCCGATCGCGCATTGCCTGGCCTGGCCGCGTCGCATCGATGGCCCGGCGGCACGGCTCGACCTGGCAGCCCTACAGAAGCTGACGTTTGAGGAGCCCGACCTGGAGCGCTTTCCGGCACTGAACTTGGCACGGCGCGCAATGGAAACGGGTGGGGCTGCGCCCACCGTGCTTAATGCGGCCGATGAAGTTGCCGTCAGCGAGTTTATTGCCGGGAAAATCACTTTTCCGGCCATCGCGGCGCTGGTCGAGGCAACACTCGAAGCGGCTGCGAAACGTGGTCTGTTGGCGGAAGCCGACGGAATCGAAGCGGCTCTGGCCGTTGACCATATGGCAAGAAGTCTCGCTCGGGACCTCTTGCCCGAAATTGCCGTAAAGGCATCCTAGGTAAAGTGCGGGTGGCACGAAGGCCCGACAAGACAGGACGAGGGTACTAATGGGTATGGAAATCATCGGAGGCTTGAGCTCGTTCGGCGGGAGCCTCGTCGGCTATATCGTGCCGTTTTTGTTTGTGCTGACGATCGTCGTTTTCTTTCACGAGCTTGGTCACTTTCTGATGGCGCGTTGGTGCGGCATCAAGGTGCTGACGTTTTCAATTGGTTTCGGCCCGGAGATCGCCGGATTCAATGACCGTTACGGCACGCGCTGGAAGATTTCCGCAGTCCCGCTCGGTGGCTATGTGAAATTTTTCGGGGACGAGAATGCTGCAAGCGTTCCTGACCGTGCGGCAGCCGCCGCTCTGACCGAGTCCGAAAAGAAAGACAGCTTCGTATTCCAGCCGGTCGCTTCGCGGGCTGCGGTCGTGGCGGCGGGCCCGATTGCGAATTTCGTGCTGGCAATCGCTATTTTTGCAGCCATTTTCATGACCGTCGGCAAGCAGACGACGAGCGCGCGGGTCGACACCGTGCAGGCGGGAAGCGCTGCCCAGGTAGCAGGCTTCCAGCCGGGCGACCTGGTCCTGACAATCAATGGCGAGAAGATCGAAAGCTTCTCCGATATGCAGCGCATCGTCAGTGTCAGCGCTGGCGAGCCGCTCACGATCGAAGTCGAGCGCGCAAACGCGCAGATTACGCTCAAGGCTGTGCCACAGCTCAAGGAGCTCAAGGACAACTTCGGCAATTCTCACCGGCTTGGGGTGCTCGGAATCAGCCGGTCTATGGCGCCAGGCGACATCAAAACGGAAAGAGCCGGACCATTGCGCGCGATCGTCATGGGTGCGCAGGAAACCTGGTTCGTGGTCGACCGGACCATGTCCTACATCACGGGTGTTTTTGCGGGCCGGGAAGCCGCCGATCAGCTCGGCGGGCCCATCCGGATAGCGCAGGTATCAGGACAGGTTGCAACGGCCGGGTTTGCGGCGCTTTTCCACCTGACGGCCGTTCTTTCGGTGTCCATCGGGCTTTTGAACCTGTTTCCAATTCCGCTGCTCGATGGTGGTCACCTTTTGTTCTATATCATTGAGACGATTCGCGGGCGGCCTCTGTCGGAGCGCGCCCAGGAACTCGGCTTCCGAATTGGGCTCGCGATCGTCCTCATGTTGATGATTTTCGCAACCTTTAATGACATCATCCGTCTCGCCACTTCCTGACCGTTGCTGACGGGCAACTTTCTGAGGGAAAAGGGAAAGTTTGGGCGGGAGTTTCGTTTGCAGTGCATCGGAAAGGCTGTAAAAAGCTCGCCTATGCCAGCCCGGACCGTATGTCGAATCCGCAGTGGGGGCGGCCGCATGGATCAAGAGGGCGCGTAGCGAATGGGAATTTGTGTGAGGGCAGTTCGGGGATTGGCTCTCAGCTGCTTGATCCTTGGCGGTATCCTTGTCGGCGCCGGCTCCGTGACCGTGGCATTCTCGGGCGCCGCGGTGGCACAGACGGCCAGTTCTATCGTCGTCGAGGGCAGCCGCCGGGTCGAGGCAGACACCATCCGTTCCTATTTCAAGCCCGGCCCCGGCGGCCGGATAGGCCCTGAACAGGAAGACGAGGCGCTCAAAGCGCTTGTTGCCACGGGCCTCTTTTCGGACGTCCGCATCAACCATGCCGGCGGTCGCATCGTGGTGACGGTGGCTGAGAATCCAGTGATCAACCGGGTTGCCTTCGAGGGCAACAAGAAAGCCAAGGACGAGCAGCTCAACGCCGAAGTGCAGTCGAAACCGCGCGGCACACTATCAAGGCCGACAGTCCAGGCCGACGTACAACGCATTATCGAAATCTATCATCGCACCGGCCGGTTCGACGTCTCTGTCAATCCCAAGATTATCGAACTGCCAAACAATCGCGTCGATCTCGTCTTTGAGATCAGAGAGGGTGAAAAGACCGGCATCAAGGATATCCGGTTTGTCGGCAACAACGCCTACTCGTCGGGCCGTCTGAAAGACGTGGTCAAAACGTCTGAAAGCAACATCCTCAGTTTCCTGCAAACAACCGACATCTATGATCCCGACCGCGTAGAGGCGGACCGCGATCTATTGCGTCGTTTCTATCTGAAACACGGCTATGCCGATGTGCGCATCGTTTCCGCAATCGGTGAATACGACCCCGCGAAGAAGGGCTTTGTTGTTACGTACACAATCGACGAGGGCGCGCAGTATCGAGTTGGCACCGTCGAGGTCATTTCGAATGTGCACGCGATCGATCCAGCGGGGCTGCGCAGCCAGCTCAAGCTGGGCGAAGGCAGCGTGTACAATGCCGACCTCGTTGAAAAAACCGTTGAGGCAATGACAATCCAGGCTGCCCGGCAAGGCTATGCCTTTGCCAATGTGCGGCCACGCGGCGACCGTAATTTCGAGACCAAAACGATCAATCTGGCGTTTGTCGTCGAGGAGGGTGCGCGTGCTTATATCGAGCGCATCAACATCCGGGGCAATACGCGCACGCGCGACTATGTGATCCGCCGCGAATTCGATCTCGGTGAGGGTGATGCCTACAATCGCGCACTGATTGACCGCGCCGAGCGCCGCCTTAAGAACCTCAACTATTTCAAGACCGTAAAAATCACGAATGAGCCGGGCTCCGCGCCCGATCGTGTTGTCATCAACGTCGACGTTGAAGAACAGCCGACGGGTGAATTCTCAGTTTCCGGTGGCTACTCGACCGCCGATGGATTGATCGGCGAGGTCAGCGTTGCCGACCGCAACCTCATGGGCCGCGGAAACTACGCCAAGGCATCCGTGTCCTATGGCCAGTACGTTCGCGGATTCGACCTGACGTTCGTCGAGCCTTTCCTGTTCGGCTATCGCATGGCCGGAGGCATCGACCTGTTTGCCCGGCAAAACTTCAGAAGCAGTTATGTGTCGTACGATTCCCAGACGGTCGGCACAAATCTGCGTCTCGGATTTGCCTTGACCGAGGAAATCGCGTTCCAGCCGCGTTATTCCTTCTATCAGCAGAAGATAACGCTGCCGACCCAGTACAATAACTGCCAGTTTTCGAGCAACGCTCTGATCAACGGCGGTCTGGGCGTGACTCCGGCGAACGAGGCGAATGGATCGGATACGAGTATACTGGCGAATGGTCCATTCGGCGGTTGTTATGCCGATGGTGAAGCCTCGCTGGCCATCCGGAAGGAATTGGCCGCCGGTCCCGTCAACGTATCGCTGGTTGGCTACACGATGTCGTACAATACGCTCGACAACAACAAGCTTCCGACCAGCGGTCTCTTTGCCGAACTCCGGCAGGATTTTGCCGGGGTCGGCGGCGATGTGAATTTCATCCGCACCTCGGTTGAGACACGCAAATATTACGAAATCTTCTCCGACATCGTGAGCGTCTTCAAATTGCAGGCCGGCAATATTTCGCCCTGGGGTGGCCAGCAACTGCGCATGCTGGATAATTTCCAGATGGGTCCGAACCTCGTGCGCGGCTTTTCGCCAGCCGGTATCGGACCGCGTGACTTGACTCCGGGGACGACGAATGACGCGCTCGGCGGCAGCCTCTATTGGGGAGCGAGCGTCGAAGCACAAACCCCACTGTATTTCCTGCCGAAGGACGTCGGTATCAAGCTCGCCGTTTTTGCCGACGCTGGCTCGCTGTGGAGTTACAAGGGGCCAACATTCTGGAACGTGACCGGTGAAACCCTGCAAGTCGGCCTCGACAGCCCCTCAATGATCCGTTCGTCTGTTGGCGTCGGCTTGCTCTGGGATTCCCCTCTTGGGCCGCTCCGTTTCGACCTGGCGTATCCGATCACCAAATACTGTGCGACGGCGACGGGCGGAAGCGGCGAAGTGTGTGACCGCACGCAGGTCTTCCGTTTCAGCGGCGGCACCAGGTTCTGATCTTGGTCGCCGCGGGCACCACGGACCAGATTCCAGCAGGATGAGCGAGCCGCTTTTCTTACGACAGTCTCGGGGTCTCACGCTTGCGGAGATCGCCGACCTGACTGGCGCGACTCCGGTGCTGCCGGCACCGCATTCCCGGCGTATCGTCAATATTGCTCCACTCGATCGCGCGGCGCCTTCCGATCTTGCTTTTTTCGACAGCAGGAATTTCAGTTCGGCGGCGGCCGTAACTCACGCGGGCGCGTGCCTGACGATGGCGGTGCTCGCCAAGGAACTGCCGAAGCGGGTTGCCGTATTGACGGTGCGCGAGCCTTATCGCGCCTTCGTGACGGCTGCGCGTGCGATGTTCCCACAGGCGCTGCGGCCGTCGTCACTGTCGGAGCCCGGTGACATTGCGGGCGCACACGTCGACAGAAGCGCGCGACTGGAGGATGGCGTCACCGTCGAACCTGGGGCAGTTGTCGGTCCGCGCGCCGAAATTGGCGGTGGCACGGTGATCGGCGCAAATGCGGTCGTCGGCGCAGATGTGCGAATAGGACGCGAGTGTTCGATCGGCGCGGGAACGACCGTCAGCCACACTCTGCTCGGTGATCGGGTCATCGTTCATCCCGGGTGCAAGATCGGTCAGGACGGCTTCGGATTCGTCATGGGGGGAGGCGGTCACGTCAAGGTCCCGCAAGTCGGGCGCGTGATTATTCAGGACGACGTCGAGATAGGGGCCGGTACCACGATCGATCGAGGCGCCATCCGCGACACGGTGATCGGCGAAGGGACCAAGATCGACAACCTGGTCCAGGTAGGTCACAATGTCAGCATTGGCCGGCATTGCATTTTGGTGGCACAAACGGGCATTTCCGGCAGTTCAACTTTGGAAGATTTTGTTGTGCTGGGTGCGCGCGTTGGTCTGAACAACAACGTGACGATCGGTGAAGGAGCGCAGATCGCGGCGATCAGCAATGTCAACGGCGATGTACCTGCCGGCGCGCGCTGGGGCGGGACACCGGCAAAACCGATAAAGCAGTGGTTCCGCGAAATGGCGACCCTTTCAAAACTCGCGCGCAAGGAAGGCAGTACCGAAGCGGCGGACGAATGAGACTGTTGTGATGAACAAGATTGTGACCAGGCTCGAAGCAGCCGATATCGCAATGGTGCTTAAACTGCTACCGCACCGATATCCATTTCTGATGGTTGATCGCGTGATCGACATTCAGGGTGACGAGCACGGTGTCGGCATCAAGAACGTGACCATCAATGAACCGCAGTTCCAGGGTCATTTCCCCGGCAATCCGGTATTTCCGGGCGTGCTGATGATCGAAGGAATGGCACAGACCGCTGGAGTGCTTTGCATTGCAGCGACCGGTGCGCAGCCGACATCGGTGTTCTTTCTCACAATCGACAAGGCGAAATTCCGCAAGCCCGTTCGCCCGGGGGACACGATCGAATATCACATGGACCGCATCACGCGGCGCAAATCGATGTGGTGGTATCGCGGCGAGGCGAAAGTGGCGGGCCAGATTGTCGCGGAAGCGCAGGTTGGCGCCATGCTTTCCGACGCATGACTTCCCCTATGATCGACGCGTCGGCTCGGATCGAAGCCGGGGCCACGATTGGAAAAGACGTTTCAATCGGCCCGTATTGCACGGTCGGCGCGAATGTGAGCGTCGGTGACGGCTGCCGATTGATCGCCCATGTCAATCTCACGGGCCACACGACAATTGGGCCGCGGACCGTCATTCATCCGTTTGCTTCGCTTGGTTCGCCGCCCCAATCGTTGAGTTACCGCGGCGGGCCGACCAAGTTGGTGGTGGGTGCCGATTGTGATATCCGCGAAAACGTCACAATGAGCGTGGGCACCGAGGACGGTGGGGGCATCACCGAAGTTGGCGATCGCTGTTTCTTCATGGTTGGTGCGCATGTCGCGCATGATTGCAAGGTCGGCAATCAGGTGGTGTTCGCGAACAACGTTCTTCTCGGAGGTCACGTGCACATCGGAGACCATGTTGTGTTCGGTGGCGGCGTCGCGGTGCGCCAGTTTGTCCGTATCGGGGAGGGCGCAATGATCGTCGGCCTCAGTGGGGTTCGCGCCGACGTCATTCCTTATGGTATGGCGCATGGACCGCTCGCTGATCTGGTTGGGCTCAATGTTGTCGGCATGCGGCGGCGCGGCGCTTCCAAGGCGGATATTCATCGCGTGCGCGCCGCTTATCAGGCCTTGTTTTTCGGCGAGGGCGAATTTCGCGCCCGTGTCGAAAAAGTTGCCGCCGAATGCAGTGGCGAGCCGCTCGTCGGCAGGATCATCGAATTTATTCGCAGCGCCAAACGACCGCTCACCATGGCCATCAAGCGAAGCGGGGCAGGCGAGGACGCATGAACGCCGCGCCGGCCGCCGGAGAGGAAGGCCCGCTCGCGATGCTGTGCGGCGGGGGCAGTCTGCCGCTGGCGGTCGCGGATAAAGTGACGGCGGGCGGCCGCCCTGTGGTGCTGTTTCCGCTGCGCGGCGCAGCAGAAGGAACGGCCGTTGAGCGTTTCCCGCATCACTGGATCCATATCGGCCAGATCGGCAAATTCCTGCGCCTTGCGCGCGCTGCAGGCTGCCGCGAGGTCGTATTTATCGGGGCATTGGTGCGGCCCTCGCTCTGGCAGGTACACCCCGACCTCAAGGGTCTCCGTGTGCTGCCCCGCGTCATTGCGGCCTATCGCGGTGGCGACAATCATTTGCTGTCGGGTATGGGTAAACTGCTCGAGGATGAGGGTCTCCATCTGGTCGGTGCCCATGAGGTTGCACCGGAAATTTTGGTGCCCGAAGGTACGCTCGGACGGGTGCAACCGTCAGAGCGCGACCGCACTGATGTCGGCCTGGGCCTCGACTATCTGCACGCCGCTGGCAGGTTCGATATCGGGCAGGCCGTTGTGGTAGCCGGCCGCCACGTGTTGGCGGTGGAGGCCGCAGAAGGTACCGACGCCATGCTCGGGCGCGTAGCAGAGATGCGTGCGAACGGTCGGGTGCGTGCGCCACGCGGTACTGGTGTGTTAGTTAAGGCGCCGAAACCGGCGCAGGATCGCCGCTTCGATTTGCCGTCGATCGGTCCGCAGACTATCGAGGGAGCCGGCCGAGCGGGCCTTGCGGGTATCGCAGTCGTTGCCGGCAGCACCATCGCGGCCGAGTTTGAACAACTGGTCATGGCCGCCGATCGCGCCAATGTTTTCGTCCTTGGCGTTCCGCCCGGATCGGAGCAATGAGGGTGCATATTTTTCTGGTGGCTGCGGAGGAATCCGGCGATCGATTGGGCGCCGCATTGATTGCGGCGATCAGGCAACGCACACAAGGACAGGCGCATTTTTCTTGCGTTGGCGGCACCCACATGGTGGCGGCAGGCGTGCCGAGCCTCTTTCCGCTCGAAGAAATCGGGATGATCGGGTTCGCTGGAATTCCGGCGCGCCTGCCAAGGATTTTCAGGCGTATTCGTGAAACGGCCGACGCAATCATATCGGCGAAGCCTGACGCGTTGGTGATTATCGACAGTCCCGAGTTTACTCATCGCGTGGCGCGCCGCGTGCGCGCGCGGGCGCCGGAAATTCCCATCATCGACTACGTATGCCCGTCGGTGTGGGCGTGGCGTCCCGGGCGTGCTCGCGCGATGCACGCCTACATTGATCACGTGCTGGCGCTTCTGCCGTTTGAGCCAAAGATCATGGTCGAGCTTGGCGGACCGCCCTGTCGTTATGTCGGCCACCCCCTGACAGAGCGTCTCGGCGACTTGCGTCCGAAAGACCTCGAGAAGCGTTTGCGCCTGGCCGATCCACCGCTGGTTCTGGTGCTGCCGGGAAGTCGAACCAGCGAAATTCGACGCATGGCGCCTGTATTTGGGGCTGCACTTGCGCGTGTTGCAGAGCTGTTCGGCCCGATAGAGGTCGTGGTGCCGGCTGTGCCCAGGCTTGTCGATACCGTGCGGTCGGCAATTGCACCGTGGGATGTTTCCGTACGTGTGATCGTTGGTATCGATGAAAAGAACGAAGCGTTCCGCACAGCGCGTGCGGCGCTGACAAAATCGGGAACGTCGACGCTGGAACTGGCGCTGTCAGGCGTACCGATGGTGGCCGCATACAAGGTGCGCTTGATCGACGAACTGGCAGCACGTCTGCTCGTGAACGTACCGTCGGTTATCCTCGCCAATCTGGCGCTCGGCGAAAACGTTGTTCCGGAGTTTCTCCAGCGAGATTGCACGCCGGACCGGCTCGCCAGCGCCTTGCTGCCGCTTCTGGCCGACACGGAAGAACGGCGGCAGCAGATTGAAGCGTTCGCACGCCTGGACGCGATTATGGAGGTCGGCCAAGCCAGCCCGAGCGACCGCGCGGCCAACCTGGTGATCGATTGCGCGTCCCGCCAAAGTCAGCCATCGCGCGAGACGGCGGTGCTGGCGACCCCGTAAGAGGTAACTTGCCCGGGCGAGCCGGATAGGCGTATGTCATTGGAGAACACCGGATTCCAGCCTTGACCCCATCCCCGCGCGCTTCGATCACTGCTGTCCATGGCTATCTGCCGCCGGATCTGCTCACCAATGCGGAACTCGCGCGCATGGTGGACACGAGTGATGCCTGGATTACGGAGCGCACGGGCATCAAAGAGCGCCACATTCTCAGGGGTGAAGGCCTCGGGACCTCGCATATGGCCGCGGAAGCGGTGCGGGGGCTGCTGCAGAAGACGGGCACGAAACCGGACGAGGTCGACCTTCTGATCTGCGCCACGACCACGCCTGATATGCAATTCCCGTCTACCGCAAACCTGATCTGCGAGATGGTCGGCGTGCGCAATGTCGGCAGCTTCGATGTGCAAGCGGCGTGTTCGGGTTTTCTGTACTCACTTACCATCGCGGCGCAATTCATCGCCAACGGGACGGCACGCAAAGTGGTGGTGGTTGGCGCCGACAAGATGTCTTCCATCATCGACTACAGAGACCGCGCGACGTGCGTGTTGTTTGGCGATGCCGCCGGCGCGGTTCTTGTGGAGCCGAACGATGTCGGCTACGGCATCATGGATTCCTTGATCCGTTCAGACGGCTCCGGAATGATCCACTTGCATCAAAAAGCTGGTGGGAGCCGCATGCCGCCGACGACGGAGACGGTCGCCAAGCGATTGCACTACGTTCACCAGGAGGGTGCGGCCGTCTATAAATTTGCCATAGCCAAGATGGCGGAGGTTGCGGGTGAGATCATGTCACGCAACAATTTGCGCGCTGACATGATCGACTGGCTGGTGCCGCATCAGGCCAACAAGCGCATCATCGAGTCGACAGCCGAGCGCATGGGTCTTCCCATGGACAAGGTGATGGTGACCATCCACAAATTCGGCAATACGACTAATGCCACCATTCCGCTTTGCCTGTGGGATTACGAGCCGAAATTGAAACGCGGCGACCGCCTCGTGCTCGCCGCCTTCGGGGGCGGCTTCACCTGGGCCGGAAGTTACGTCCAATGGGCTTATGACGGCGCACGCGCGCCCAAGCTCAATGGCAAAAGCAACGGCAAAAGCCGGTAGGG
>DASSIJ010000141.1:0-2607 GCA_035692045.1 Pseudolabrys sp.
TGGCGGGCTGGTGTTTTGGCTTTGGTTATTTTCTCACCGGTCTTTACTGGATCGGCTACGCCTTCCTGGTTGACGCGAAGACGTTCGGATGGCTGCTACCGGTGGCGGTGGCGGGGCTCCCGGCCTATCTCGCGCTTTACACCGCGTTGGGTCTGGCGGCCGCACGGCTGATCTGGGTGCGCGGACCCGAACGCATCCTGGCTCTTGCCGCAACCTTGACCGCAGCCGAGTGGTTGCGCGGCCATCTGCTCAGCGGATTTCCCTGGAACACTTTCGGCTACGCACTCACCCAACCTCTGGTGCTGGCGCAAAGCGTCTCGCTGGTCGGCATCTGGACACTGACCTTCTTCTGTATCGCCATTTGCGCGACTCCGGCAGCGATCGCAGATGATAAGGCGGATACGCGTTATCCGTATCGTCCGCTTTTCCTTGGCATAGCGGTGCTGGCAGCGTTCGCCGGCTACGGTGCGATGAGACTATGGTCGCACCCGACCGCCTACGTTGCCGGCGTCAAGCTGCGCATCATGCAACCCAATCTGCCGCAGGACGACAAGTTCAATTATTCCGCCAAGGCGCAGGTCATGGATCGTTACCTGCGCTTGTCCGACCGCGCCACCGGCCCGGGATCGAACGGCGTGCGCGACGTCACGCATTTGATTTGGCCGGAAGCGGCTTTTCCATTTTTTCTCGCGCGTGAGCCGGATGCCCTCGCGCAGATCGCCGCACTGCTCAAGCCGTCCACTGAATTGATTACCGGCGCGGTGCGAGCCGCGTCGGAAGCCAGCCCGAGCAACTTCCGCGCCTATAACTCGGTCTATGTCATTGATCCCGACGGTTCGATCCGCGGCATTTACGACAAGGTGCATCTGGTGCCTTTCGGCGAGTACCTGCCTTTCCAGCGCCTGCTCGAACGGCTTGGTCTGATGCAGCTCACCAAGGTCGTAGGCGGATTTTTGTCGGGTGATCGCCGGCGAGCGATGGACGTTGCCGGCGCGCCGAAAATGTTGCCGTTGATATGCTACGAGGCGATCTTTCCCGGCGCCGCCGTCCCGGGCGGCGAGAGACCGGGCTGGCTGGTCAATGTCACGAACGACGGCTGGTTCGGCATCAGCTCAGGTCCCTATCAGCATTTTCATCAAGCGCGCGTCCTTGCGATTGCCGAAGGCTTGCCGCTGGTGCGCGCGGCCAATACGGGCATCTCGGCGGTCATCGATCCGGTCGGAAGGATCATGAACAGTCTGCCGTTGGGCGTCGAAGGCGTGCTTGACGCTCGTCTGCCGGCCGCAATCGAACCGACGATTTATCTGAGCTACGGCAATTACGGCTTGATCCTTGTCTTGGGCCTGAGCCTGATCATTGTGGGGCGGCGCCGGCTTCGCGCATAGATTGCGGAGAAGTACAACGTATGGTGTAAGTTGTTGCACGCGCAGAGCAACCTGCACGCGCGACAATGTGCCTATAGCTCCACATTGTCATCATACGAAAACTGCTGAAATCTATGAATTATTTACGGTGTCATTCCCGATTACAGGGAATCCGCGGATTGCTTTGCTGTATTCACTTGTGACAACTACGCGTCAATGGGGGCATAGGAGAATTCGATGGCCAAGAAGGCACCGAATCCGATCGACAAGCACGTCGGTTCGCGCGTGCGCATGCGCCGGATGATGCTGAGCATGAGTCAGGAGAAGCTCGGCGATGCCCTAGGCCTCACATTTCAGCAAGTCCAGAAATACGAAAAGGGAACCAACCGCGTCGGCGCCAGCCGACTTCAGCAGATCGCCCAGATACTTCAGGTGCCGGTCTCGTTTTTCTTCGAAGGGGCGCCGCATTCACCGGGCTATTCGGGCGGCATGAGCGAGGCGCCCTCGCCCGCTTATGTCGCTGACTTTCTCGCGACATCCGACGGTCTGTCGCTGACCAAGGCGTTTATGCGCATCAAGAGCAGCAAGCTACGCCGGCGTATCGTCGATTTAGTCGAGCAGATTGCCGGCGTGGATTGATAAAGGGGGTCAAATCCCATCTGGCGAGGAGACTGCCCACCGCGCCCGCATCTTGACCTCGCTCGCCGTCACTGCAAGAACCACCCGAACAAAACATGACGCGGCAGTGCTGCCGCGCCGCGCGAGGAGTTGTAACGGTGGCTCACACCAATTTTCTATTCACCAGCGAGTCGGTCTCCGAAGGTCATCCGGACAAAGTTTGCGATCAGATCTCTGACGCGGTCCTCGATGCTTTTCTTGAAAATGACATCAAGCTCGGCATCGCCGACGACAGCCTTGTGAACACACGGCTCGGCTGCGAAACGCTTGCCACCACCAACAAGATCGTCATCGCCGGCGAAGGCCGCGGTCAGGCGCCCTTGTTCCGCAAGCACGGCGACAAGGCGGTCGTTGATCGCGAGCTGATCAGCAGGATCGCGCGCGACGTCGTCCGGGACATCGGCTACGACCAGGATGGCTTCTCCTATTATGGCGCCGACATCGAGGTGTTGCTGCACGGCCAGTCGCCTGACATCGCCATGGGCGTAAACGCCAAGAAGAAAAAGGGCGGCGAGGAAGAAGGCGCGGGCGACCAGGGCATGATGTTCGGTTTCGCCTGCACCGA
>DASSIJ010000142.1:0-10358 GCA_035692045.1 Pseudolabrys sp.
CGCAGGGCGGAATCCAGATGGAACAGGGCATCGTCACGTTCCTCAAGGAAAAGAACTACACCTTTGCCGGCCGCAAGGTTGAGTTCATTTCCGCCGATACGGGGGGCAACCCGGCCGGCACCAAGACCAAGGCGCAAGAACTGATCGAACGCGACAAGGTCGACGCCATTGTCGGGCCGCTTGCCGCCTTCGAGTTGCTCGCGATCACCGATTATATCGCGCAGCAGAAGACGCCGTGCCTGAGCCTTGCCGCCGCCGAAGACATGACGCAGCGCCGTCCAAATCCCTATTTCCTGCGCGCCTCCGCGACATCCGCACAGGCGATGCATCCGATGGCTGACTTCGCCGCAAAGGAACTGAAACTCAAGCGCATAATGACGGTCTCCGAGGACTTCGCCTTCGGTTACGAGCAAATGGGCGGCTTCCAGCAGACCTTCGAGGGGAATGGCGGCAAGATCCTGAAGAAGCTTTGGCCACCGATCGTGACCCCCGACTACACGCCCTACCTCGCACAGATCGAGGGGGTCGACGGCGTCTGCCAGGGCTTTGCCGGATCAAATCCGCTGCGCTTCATGAAGCAATATGCTGCGGCGGGACTGAAATATCCGGTGGTGACCGGCGAGACCGGCGGTGATGATGCCCTTCTGCGCTCGTTCGGTGATGAGGCCATTGGCCTCTACAGCTGTTGCCCGTATACGCTCGACCTCAACACCGACAGCAACAAGCGTTTCGTTGCGGCCATGAACAAGGACTACGGGGTCGACCCGGGCTTCTACTGCGCTGGACTCTACGTGAACGGCATGGTCATCGAGGCCGGCCTCCAGAAGACTGGCGGAAAATCGGACGACAAGGCCGCGCTGATGGCGGCCATGAAATCGGTGTCGCTCACCGACACGCCGCGCGGGCCGATCAAGTTCGATCATTTCGGCAACGTGGTCGGCGACTTCTATATCCGCCATCTCGAGAAGGCGAACGGCAAGCTCGTCAACAAGACGGTCAAGACCTACAACAATGTCAGTCAGTTCTGGACCTATGATGAGAAGAAGTTCCTCGAGCAGCCCGTCTATTCGCGAGATTTCCCGCCGGTCAAATCTTGATGCAAACCGTTCTGCGGGCGCCGTGTGAGGCGCCCGCAGACCATGATTAAGTCAAGCGCGGGAAACCTGCGGACATGAACTTTTGGCTGGTGCTGACCGTCAACAGCATCACCTTCGGTGGGCTGCTGTTCCTGTTGTCAGCGGGCTTTTCGCTGATCTTCGGGCTGATGCGGATTCCCAACCTGACGCACGGCTCACTGTTCATGCTGGGCGCCTATATCGGCGCGACCTTTGTCATTGGCATACTCGGCGTGAAGATGAATTTCTGGCTCGCCGCAGTATTGGCGACGCTCAGTGTTGCGCTTCTGGGCGCGCTTGCTGAACGCATGCTTTTACGCCGATTGCCTGGCGATCAATTGGCCCAGGTGCTGGTGACGCTTGGTCTGTCCTTTATGGCCGCCGACTTTTGTCTCATGGTGTGGGGCGGCGATCCGCTCTCGGTGACGACGCCTCCGGAACTCGCCGGATTTGCGCGTTTCGGCGTTCTCGTTTTCCCGAATTACAGGCTGGCGATCATTGTCATCGCCTTTGTCGTTGCCATCGGTCTGTGGCTCCTCCTCGATCGCACCCGGTTGGGAGCCATGATCCGCGCCGGCGTCGACGATCCGGATATGGCGCGGGTCGTCGGCATCCGCGTGTCGCAGTTGTTCACGATCGTATTCGCCCTTGGCGCCGGGCTGGCCGCTTTTGCGGGGATCATTGGTGGACCGATATTGTCAGTCTACCCGGGACTCGATCAGGACATGTTGCCGCTGGCGCTGGTGGTCGTCATTCTTGGTGGCACCGGCAGTCTGCTCGGATCGTTCGTCGGCAGCATCATCGTGGGCTTCATCTACAATTTCGGCCAGGCGCTCCTGCCGGAGCTCGCGTATTTCGTCCTCTTCTTTCCGATGCTGCTCGTTCTGCTTTTGCGGCCGCAGGGCCTGTTCGGCAGGCATGTGCCATGAGCGCGCGCCGATTCGCTATTGCCGTCGCCTTCGCAGCGCTCGCGACTCTGCCGTACTGGATGCCCGGCATCTACTACATCAATGTCGCCAGCCAGATCCTGTTTTACGCCGTCTTCGCGCTCGGGCTGAATGTGCTGGTGGGGTATGCCGGCCTGGTTTCGCTTGGCCACGCGGGCCTTTTCGGTGTGACAGCCTACGCGGTCGGCTACATGTTGCAGCTTGGCTTCGGCCATCCGTTGGCGATCCTCGCCGCGCTGGTGATTGGCGTGGCCTCAATGGCAATCTATGCCGCGCTGTCGCTGCGCTCGACCGGCATCGGCTTCATCATGATCACGCTGGCGCTGGGCGAAATCCTCTGGGGGCTCGCTTATCGCTGGATCAGCCTGACCGGTGGCGATAACGGATTGAGTGTGAAAACCCGTCCGGAACCGTTCGGCTTCTCACTCTCCGACGCGAATACGTTCTATTACGCCACGCTTGTCATCTTTCTGCTGTCTCTCACAGCAGCGATGATATTCGTGCGCTCGCCGCTCGGCGCCGCGTTGATGGGTACGCGTGACCAGCCGCGCCGTATGAATGCACTCGGCTATCATGTCTGGGCGATCCGCTTCTGCGCCTGCCTGTTTTCCGGGCTGCTCACCGCCGTGTCCGCCATTCTGTTCGTCTATTATACGCAATTCATCAGCCCGCAGACGCTTGCCCTGACCTCCTCGGCCGAGGTGCTGCTGATGGTGATCTCCGGCGGCGCAGGCACGCTTCTCGGACCGATCGTCGGCGCCGGGCTGGTCGTTGTGGTCAAGACCGTGGTGAGTGGCTTCATCGAGCGGTGGAATTTTCTACTCGGCGCTATCTTTGTCGCTATCGTGATTCTGATGCCCGAAGGTCTGGTGCCAGGAACCGCGCGATTGTGGCGGCTGGCCTGGCGCAAGCTCGGGCCGGGCCATGGCGTGATCAAGGGCGGCGCGGGAGCAAAGCCATGAGCGCGCTCACCGTGACCGGCCTTTGCAAATCGTTCGGCGGCCTGCATGTAACGACCGACGTTAGTCTCAATGTCGAGCCAGGCGAGCGGCGTCTGATCATCGGTCCGAATGGCGCCGGCAAGACCACCCTTTTCAATCTGATCACCGGCGAGCTCACCCCCGACGCCGGGTCAATCCAGTTGTTTGGCCAGGACATCACCGGAGTACCGAGCCGCCGCCGTGCCCACCTCGGCATGGCGCGCACCTACCAAATCATCACTCTGTTCGCGCGCGATACGATCCTTCACAACGTGACGCTGGCACTGCTCGGACTATCACCGGCACGCTGGAATCCGCTGATCGATCTCAGGCGGCAAGGTCACTTTGTCGAACACGCACAGGCGGCGCTGGAGCGGGTGGGTCTTGGCCATATCGCGAATCGGCCGCTGTCGCAGACCTCCTATGGCGAGCGACGGCGCGTCGAGATCGCCATGGCGCTCACGCAGAATCCGAAAGTGCTGCTGCTTGACGAGCCATTTGCCGGGCTGTCGATCGACGAGCGGCGTGACGTGCAACAATTGTTGCTGGCAATTCCGCGCGACGTCACCATTGTGATGATCGAGCACAACATGGACGTAGCATTGGAATTCGCCGAGCGCATCACACTCCTGCATTTCGGCGAAGTCATCGTCGAGGGCAATCGTGCCGAAGTGGTTGCCGATCCGCGTACGCGTGAGGTCTATCTTGGCCACTAACGCACTCAGCTTGAAGGGGATTGACGCCTTTTATGGCGACAGCCACGTCCTGGGCGACGTGTCGTTCGAGCTCGGCGAAGCGCGCATGCTCGGCCTGCTCGGCCGAAACGGCGCCGGCAAATCGACCTGCATGAATGTCACAATGGGCCTTTTGCCGCCTCGCCGGGGCGCGGTGGCTGTCTTCGGCGAAGTCGTTACGGGCTTCCCGCCGGAAGCCATCGCCGCACGCGGTGTCGCGCTGGTGCCGCAGGGCCGCCGCATCTTCAAGAGCCTGACCGTGCGTGAAAATCTGGTGGTTGCCGCCCGCAAGCCCGATGCCGGCAGCAAGCACGCGCCGTGGACCACCGACACGGTATTCGGGATGTTTCCGCGTCTTGCCGAACGCCGCAATCAGATTGCTGCGCACCTGTCGGGTGGCGAGCAGCAAATGCTCGCAATAGGACGCGCGCTGATGGGCAATCCGCGTGTTCTGCTCATGGACGAGCCGTCGGAGGGACTGGCGCCCCAGATCGTCGCGGAAGTCATGGCTACCATTCGCAAGCTGAAGGAAAGCGGGCTTTCGATCGTGCTGGTCGAACAAAACCCAAAGCTGGTGTTCGATGTCGCCGACGACATCGTTATCCTCAACACCGGTCGGGTTGCGGTCGTCTCGACCCCGGCGAAACTGGAAAAAGACGGCGTCGACCTGCGCCAGCACCTTGGGGTGTTCTGACTTCTCTGCGTTGAAAATCGCAAACGCACGGGTTACTGGATCATCCGTTTTTGCGGATGACAAACGAAAGGCTGGAAATGGCTGATATCTGGAACAAATACGCCGACACCGCTGCGCGCAAGCATGGCAAGCCGGGGCGCGACGTCCGCCCAAAGAGCATGACGATCGATGCTCACACGCACATCGCGGTGCCGCGCGCCGCCGAATTCGTCAAGCCACATCTCGATGTCAGTACCATCCCGCTCGCGCATTTCTCATCGGCCGAGACCAAGGCGATCAACGCCAAGCAGGAAGCCGATATCCGTGGCTGCATGACCGGCTATGACGAACGCTTTGCGGTCATGGACAAGATGGGCGTCGATGCCCAGCTCGTGATGCCACCGCCGCCGCAGTGCTATCACACCGTCGCACTCGAATATGCGGTGCCGGCCGCACAAATGATCAATGATGGCGTTGCCGAATTCGTTTCGAAACATCCCGACCGCTTCATCCCGACCGGCACCGTGCCGATGCAGGACGGAAACGAGTCCGCCAAGGAACTCGAGCGGTGCATGACAAAACTGAAATTCAAAGGTGTCGAAATCCTCACCAATGTTGCCGGGAGGGAGCTATCGGATCCGGACTTCGCGCCGTTCTGGAGAAAGGCCGAGGAACTGGGAGCGCTGGTGATTATCCACCCGAATGGGTTCACCGAGGGCCGGCGCCTGTCGCGTTTCTACTTCAACAACATCATCGGCAACCCGTTCGAAACGACGCTCGCCCTGCACTATCTGATCTTCGACGGTGTGCTCGAGCGCCATCCCAATCTGAAGATCTTCGCCATGCACGGCGGCGGATATCTCGGCGCCTATTCTGGCCGTATCGATCACGCCTGGGGCGCCCGCTCCGATTGCCACGCCAATCTGCCGAAGCCGCCGACCAGCTACCTGAAGAAGGTCTATGTCGACACCGTCGTATTCACGCCGGGACAATTGAAGGCGCTGGTCGACACTTTTGGCCTCGACCACGTCATCATGGGCACCGACTATCCGTTCGACATGCTGGAAAACGACCCAATCGGTCACATTGCCTCGGTCGACAGCTTCGACGAGAGAACCCGCGCCGCACTCGCCGGCGGCAATGCGAAAAAAATGCTCGGGATAGCGTGACGGCGTCTCAGGCGTAGAGAAAATCCAGCACGGCCGTCTCGGCGATGACTGCGGCATCATTGCTGTGCTGTCCGGCGCGCGCTTGTTCCTCCTGCGTGCGGGTGGCCTGCAAATAGGCGCCGAGATGGCGCGCGCGTTCGATGATGCGGAAATTCTCGGAAAGCCGCGCCGCCTGAAATCGCTTGAGCGCCGTTTCCACATCCGGCTCATTCTGCAGCGCTTCCGCAAGCGCGGCGGCATCGTCCGCCGCCTTTGAAACGCCGGCTGCCACATGCGGGCGTGCGACGAAAGCCGCGTCGCCCACGATCGCCACCCGGCCGAATGACATTCGCGGCGATTCCAGATCGTAGATCGGCTGGAGAATCGGCTCCTCGAGCAGCCGCACGATCTGGCGGAATTGCGGGGCGACCAGCCGCTCCGCATCGGCGCGCATCTCGGCAATTGCCTCACTGCGAATCAATGGCGGTGGAATCGAAATCGCATGGGTTACTCCACGTTCGTCAGTCAGCAACCATTGCAACTTGGTCGCTTCATCGGCTGGCCGATACCAGACCACGTTGTAGCGGCGATGACCGGGCCGAAGGTCGTTATCGGGACCGGCCACAGGATAGCCAAGAAATTGCTCGCCCGGCGGCAGGCCGAAAGTCATGTACTCGAACAGCTCGCGGTGCACGTCAGGCGGAAACGCCTGCTCGGCAATCAACGCGCGCCACGCACAGTAACCGGCGTAACGCGGCGTCACCTCCGGCAGGATTTGCTGACGCACGGTCGAGCGGATGCCGTCGGCACCGACCAGCAGATCCGCTTCAATGATTTCGCCATCGGAAAAATGCGCCAGGACCCTCTCCGTGTCTTGCGTGAGTTTTGCGAGGCCGCGCCCGCGGTGATAGCGATCCTGCGGAAAAGCGTCGCGCAGGAGCCGATAGACGCGCTCCCAGGCCGTCAATACCTGCGGGCATTCGATTTCATGCGTCAGCTGCCCTTTCGCGTCGAGAATTTTGCGGGTCGTGATGTGGACACCAAGTTCGCCGGTAGCGAGACCCAGCTTGCGCAACCTTTCAATCAGTTCGTATTGGGCCACGATCCCCGCACCGCGCCCGGAAAGTTCACTGCCCACACGCTCATAAATATCAACTGTCCAACCGGCCCGCCGCAGCAAAAGGCCGCCCAGCAAGCCGCTCATCGAACCGCCAACGATTATTGCGCGTCCCACGTGGGCCCCGGTCAATTGGTCAGCCTCGATCTTTTCGTTTACCCATTTATCCTATATATGACAGTCAATAGCTTTGGAGGAATTCCCATGGCCTTGACCATGCTCGACAAGTCCGCTGAGAAAAAGGAAAAGACGGCGTGGCCGGCGGACATCTCCGCCGAGTTCGATCGTGAGAGCAAGAATCCGAACCCTTGCGTCGGCTCCACATTACTGTCGGAGAATGAACGTACGCGCGTTTGGATCATCCGTCTCGCTCCCGGCGAGCGCATCGGATTTCACCGCCACGTGCTCGACTATTTCTGGACCTCGGTGTCGGGCGGCCGCGGACGGCAGCATGTGCATGACGGCACAACCGTCGAATATACTTATCAGCCAGGCGAGACGCGGCACGAGACCTACGGCAAAGACGAGTTCAAGGTTCATGATCTGGAAAATCTCGGCGACCGCGAGATGGTTTTCATGACCGTCGAGTTCAAGGATAGCGCAAACAAGCCGATGCCGCTGCCGGCCGGCGTACGGCCGCAATCCGCCGCCGCTTGACGGAGTTGAATTATTTTGACGCCCGCCGATGGGCATCCCATGGCGGGCGTTTCATTTTGTCGCGTAGGCAGAGCTTTTGCTGATCAATCGTGGACTAGCCAAGCTCGCAGCCTTCCTGCACACTGCCGCAAACTGTGCATGGCGGCAGAACGGCTGCTGTGAGACAAGAAAAACATTGAGACTTCAGAGGGGGTAGCACCGGCAAGTTGACACCCAGATCGCGACCGCCGCATCGCGCAGGCCATCTAGCCTCGTTGAACAGCGCATGCGACGCGATGGCGATGCCGGTTTAGGCGCGTATGGACATTTCCTTCGATCTATTGATCAACGCCATTGTCGCGGGGCTATTGCTCGGCGGCTTTTACGCCGCTGTGACTGCCGGTGTATCGATCTCGTTCGGCATGCTCGACATCGTCAATATTGCGCATCCTGGTTTCGTCATCCTCGGCTCTTACATCGCCTATTTCGTCAACATCAATTTTGGCGTTGATCCAATCCTGGTCAGCGTGATCATGCTGCCGGTGTTCTTTGCGCTCGGCGCCTCTGTTTATCAGGTCTACTATTTGTCGTTCGAAAAACGTGGCCAAGAATCGCTGCGCGGCCTTGCGTTCTTCTTCGGCTTGCTATTTGTCACCGAGGTGTCGCTAATTTTGGTGTTCGGCGTCGACTACCGCTACGTCGAAGCCGCCTATATCGGGCCGAGCATCCATATTGGACTGATCGACTTGCCGCTGCGGATGCTGGTGCCGTGCATCGCGGCGTTGGTGCTGTTCGGCAGCATCCAACTGTTCATCACTCGCACCTTCACTGGTCGCGCCATCATGGCAGTGTCGCAGGACCAGCTTGCGCTGCAACTGATGGCGGTCGATCCGATCCGCATCAAGCGCATCGCTTTCGGCATCTCGATTGCCACGGCAGCGATCGCCGGCGCGCTCCTTATCATCATCCAGCCGGTCGAGCCGTCGGTCGGGCGCGAATATATCGGACGGATTTTCGCCATTTGCGTGCTCGGCGGCTTGGGCAGCATGCCTGGAACGCTGATTGCCGCGGTGCTGCTCGGTGTCGTCGAAAGCCTAACGGCCACCTTCTATGGCCCGTCATGGGCACCGGCTGTAGCGTTCGGCTTCCTTCTGCTCACGCTGGCTTTTCGGCCGGCGGGGCTTCTGGGACGGTGAAGGCGATGAGTACTGCGAAATTCTCCCTCGCCGCGGTCGCAATAGGCGTGCTGGTTATGGCCTTCGCGCACTGGTTCCATGTCGATTATCTATTCTTCGCCAGCTACACGATCCTGCAATTCATCGTGCTGGCCACAGCCTGGAACATCCTCGGTGGCTACTGCGGCTACGTGAATTTCGGCTCGGCCGCGTTCTTCGCGCTTGGTGCTTACAGCTCGGTGGCGCTGATCAAATTCGACGGCGAGATCGACGCATGGTTTTCAGAAGGGATCGCGGGTTTCCTCCATCATATCTTCCCGTTGCCAATACCGGTCCTCATCGTGTTCGGCGCTCTAGTCTCCGGAATTGTCGGATTCGGCATGGGCTATCTGACCTTGCGGCTGCGCGGCTCTTTCTTTGCGATCGCGACCCTGGCATTGGCAGTGGTGCTGCAGACCTTGATCGTCAACTGGGACTTCGTTGGTGGCTCGCGCGGGGCCTACGTCATTCGTCCGGAAAACTTCGAATTCGCCGGCATTCAGATCAACTACATCGAATACCTGTTCGCGCTGATGCTGCTGTTAGCGGTGATCGCACTGACGACCGCGCGAGTAATCGAACGCTCGCAACTCGGCTTCGGATTCGCCACCATTCGCGACGACGAGCTGGCGGCGGAAGCGTGCGGCGTGCCGACACTGCGCCTCAAGCTGATTGCGACGACGTTGTCGGGCGCCTTCATGGGTATGGCCGGTGCGCCGTTCCCTTACTACATCGGCTATCTCCAACCTGCCTCGGCTTTTGGCCTAGAATATGCGGTTAACTCGATCGCCATGCCGATGATCGGCGGCACCACCAGCTGGGTTGGACCGCTCGTTGGTGCCATCCTGCTTGGCTCAGCGCAGCAATACGCCACCGTAACCATTTCCTCGGCTGTGAACCTGCTGATCGTCGGCTTGATGCTGGTGGGATTTGTCATCATCGCGCCAAACGGACTGATCGGGCTGGTGCAGGAACGCTTCCGTCGGAGGCAGCAATGACCGCACTGCTGCACGTCGATGACATCAGCAAGCGCTTCGGCGGCTTCGTCGCGCTCGATGGCATCACGCTCGAGGTCAAACCGGGCGAGCGGCTTGGACTGATCGGCCCGAACGGTTCCGGCAAAAGCACACTGGTCAATTGCATCTGCGGCACCTTGCAAAACGAAAGCGGTAGCGTGCTCTTCGACGGCCGCGTCCTGGATGGCCTCGCTGCCCACGAGCGCACTCATCGTGGCGTCGCGCGCAGCTTTCAATTGCCACGCCCATTCCACAGCATGACGCTTGCCGACAACTTGCGCATCCCCCTGCTCTACACGGTGCATGCGCGCTTGGGTCCGCTGCGTTCCGCCGGCGATCTGGATGCACGCTGCCACGAACTGCTGGAGATGGTGGGGCTGGCGAAAAAAGCCAAGCGGATGCCGCGCGATCTCACCCAGGTCGAGATGCGCAAGCTGGAGCTGGCACGCGCCATGGCGGCCGAGCCGAAACTGCTAATCGCTGACGAATCCATGGCCGGTCTGTCCCACTCGGAAATCGAGGACATCCTGACTCTACTGGTGCGGCTGAATGAACGCGGTATCACGATCATTCTGATCGAACACATCATGAGCGCGGTAATGAGTTTCTCGCAGCGCCTGGCGGTGCTGGTCTCGGGCAAGAAGATAGCCGACGGAAAACCCGAAGAAGTCGTGCGCGATCCCGAAGTGGTGAGGGCTTATCTTGGCCAGTAGCATTACCATCGAAAACGTGAATGCTGCCTACGGCGCAGTTCGGGTGATCGAGGACGTTTCGATCA
>DASSIJ010000143.1:0-18643 GCA_035692045.1 Pseudolabrys sp.
CGCGCACCGGCGCATAGGACGTCGATGCGCCATGACGGACCGAAACAAGATATCCTTCGCCGACGAACAGATGGGTTTCGCCGAATGCGATGCTGTCGCCAACCAGTTGAGCGGTGCGCGCCACGATGAACAGCCCGTCGCCATATTGTTCGATCTTCGGTCGCTGGTGGGCGTGGTTCGCGTCTTCAATGGCGAGATCGTGCAGCTGGAATTGCCGCTGCACACTGGTCAACAGCGCCATGTCCGGTTCGTGCAACCCAATCCACACCACATGGCCCGGCCGGTTGCGCCAACTCGACGCTTCATCAATGGCTATATTGGTGACCCGCCGGCCTTCGACATAGACGCTGGCCGCGACGACACCTTCGGAGGTGACAGGCTCGGTTGCTAAGACGGCTGACGAGGCGACGTTCATGGTTCCCGTCCTCAATAGTAGCCGTTGAAACTTGCTGCGAGGCAAAGTTCCCGGGAAGGCTAGCACTGGCAAATCCGCCGTCAAATGGAATGTCAGGACGTCATCAGTGATGAATCGCCGATCCTGCCTCGATGGCGCCAACACACAAGACAAATGGCTCGGCCAAAGCCAAATAGATGAAGTAATCGGGTGACCTTGGCCGCGGTACATGAGTCCGATTTTGGCCCGAAGCGGACCAGCCTTCCAAAGTACCGGCAAGCGGCCGCATCGACTGGCGTCCGATGGAGCGCGGCCATTAGAATCGTTACTGCGGGCACGCTTTTCTTTTGCCTGCCATCCGCGATAGCTTCGGTCCCGAAGAGATTTCTAGAGACCGGGGACGCACGATGACTTCACTGCGACTCTTCGCTGCCTTTTGCGCCGCGGTCGTTTGGGCGGAATCGTGCCATGCTGATTGCTCCTCGCTCCACGCACTCGCCCAGCAGCACGCCAATGATATGGCGCGCCGCAACAGTCTCGATCATGCTGGATTCATGCAGCGTCGTGGGCCTGCGGGTGCCGTTGCCGAGAATGTCGCTATGGGATGCGAGACCGAGGCCTGTGCGAGGCGAATGTGGATGCAGTCGGCGCCGCACCGCGCGAACATGATGCTCGGCGGGTGCCAGGCCGTCGCATCTGCGATGTCCGCCAGTGGCCGCCGGTATTGGGCGATGGAGATCGGCGGCAACAGTCGTGCCAATGTCCGTCAGCGTGGCGTCACTATCGCTCGAGCCGCCAAAAGAGGTCGCGGTCACGATGGCGTTGTCGGCCGGGACTTCTCCGTCGATGGAAGCAACGCGCCGTGAGTGCGCGACAGCTATTCGAACGCCGGTTCAACATAAGCAAGATCAAAATCGGCGGTGCAGCGATCTCCTTCAGGCGTAAAGTGCTATAGCTTTGTCGGAAGTACGGGAGCGAGCTGGCGAGGTACCAGTCATGAAAACTTTCTCATTCGGCATCTTTGCCGCGCTGCTGTTTTGGCCAATCACTGCGTCGGCGCAGCTGAACGTTCTGATATCCGGCGGATTCAGCGGCGCGTACGAGCAGCTGTTGCCGGAATTCGAGCGGACAAGCGGCATCAAGGTCACGACGGGATCGGGTGCGTCGCAGGGAACAGGGCCGCAAACGATTGCCGCGCAGCTCGCCCGCGGCGTGCCCGCCAACGTGGTGGTCCTCTCCAGGGAGGGCCTCAATGAGTTGATTGCCGCGAAGAAGATTGCCGCCGGAACGGACGTGGATCTTGCGCGAGTACCGCTCGGCGTTGCAGTGCGGGTGGGGACTCCGAAGCCCGACGTGAGCACCGTCGAGGCTTTCAAACAAGTCCTGCTCAAGGCCAAAACCGTCGCGGTCCCCGGAAGCACCAGCGGTATCTGGCTTGCGACTGATCTTTTTCCGCGACTCGGCATCGCGGAAAAGATCAACGTCAAGATGACGCCGCGCGGCACCGACGCAACCGGCATGGTCGCCGCAGGAGGTGCGGATCTTGCGGTCATGCCGGTCAGTGAAATTGTGCACGCGCGAGACATCGACTTAGCGGGCAAGATCGCGCCGGAGATCCAGTTCGTCCAGACGTTTTCAGCCGGCGTCGTGGTCGGCTCAGGAGACGCTGAAGGTTCTAAACGACTGATCGAATTTCTTGCCTCCGCGCGTGCGTCCGAGGCGATCAGGAACAGCGGAATGGAGCCGCTCGCGACCGCGAGGTAGCGACAAGGTGCGACCAAACATGGCTAGTGTTGGCTCGCGAATGTCCGCTCATGACCCAAAGCGGACATTGCTCCGGCCAACGCGCTTTTGGTTCATCCGCGCCGCGCCTCGTGCGCTTGGGATTTTCCGGTTTTTTAGATTGCCTTACTAATCTTGACCACTGATTTCGGGTGGAGCTTGCGTGGCGTCGTTAACACCAAACCCGGCGGCCATGTTGTCCGCACGCGAAGCTCATCAACGGTCTTTTCGAAAACGCCCGTTTCGGGGTCCGCTTTAACCTTCATGTCTGTCGGCAAGCCAGCGAGAGCCAAAAGAAGTTCATGGATGTTTGCCGGGACACTTCGGAATAGTGCATCTGGTTTCATTTCGTATGGATCTGCAAGCGATAGCCGTCGTGCCGCGAGAGCTTCGCAATATCATCATCATTTCTCGGATATAGGGCAAAGCCGCAAATATGCGAGCGAGAAACTGTAGAGTTGCTTCATCCTTGCGAATCTGGCCTATAACAAAAAAGAAGCGAGGATCGCGTGAACGATCCTCGCCTCCCTGTCAGATCAGGACCTTGATATTGCCGCGATGCCCGGAGGCGCGCGGCAATATTGATCTTGACCTTAACACTGACTCGAAAGTTCTTCGAACTCCCGGGCCACGCGGGGCGTGATCGCTCGCGCCTGCGCACCATCAAACGGTTTTCGAGCCGCCGTTTATGACCAGCATCGGCCCCACCATTGGCGTTCATGCCCGTCAATAGCGGTACCCGTTGGCTCCCCGAGCATCTGAACCTTCGGCGCAAAGTCGGGGCGGGTGTGCCGCCCTAGGGACCGCGACTGGCCACCAGCCGCATTCCTTCGGTAGCGTCCAAATGTTGGGTGGACGCTGCAGAAGAGTCGAGTCATCGGCCGAATAAAGTTGTTGAGGAACTTTGACGCCCAGAAAGGCAGCGATCGAAAAAAAGAAGGGATGCCAGGGGAACATCCCTCTAGACCTATGATCCTACCACTCGCCCCGTTGAGACGCCGCCAGCAGTGATTGATGATGCAGCTCAGGCTGCTTTGAGCGCACTTGAGATCTCGGTCAACGTCGCTTTCTCGGCTTCGCTTACGGGCACGCCGCCGGCAAGAAATCCGCCTTCCTTCGCCGCTTCGGCGACTTGCTGGCTGATTTGTTGCAGCCAGCCCTTATAGGCCGCAGAATCGCCGGGCGCCTTGGTGTCAACTATTGCCGCGGCCTGCCGCAACGTTTCGATGCATTTATCTTTGATCTGGTTAGGCTTGCTATCCTTGAACTTGTTCTTCAATGCGTCGCGCGCTGCGCTTCCTTCGGTCGAATTGAAATCGTCGACAATTGCTTTGATGAGCGCATTGGTCCCTGGATTGGTCTTGGCCTTCGCCAGCTCCACGCCGCCGGCAAAGCTCTCCTTCAAAAGACCCCATAGCCCACTCGGTTCGGCGGCTGTAACGGCAATACCGGCCGCCATTACGCTTTCCAGCAGAACTTTCCATTCGTCGTTTGTGAAATTCGATTTGTCCGTCATGAGTGTCGAACTCCTTTGCTCCAACTCGCTTACTTCGAGCCCCTTCGCTCGCCGGCGCGTTTGGCCTTAGCGGTGAGAGCAAGGCATGACTCCATCGACTCGATCCGTATAGGGGACCTTGGTCCACTAATGTTCGGTAGCTCGACACCGCGCGGCTCCCTCGTCTCGCCAGCTCAATAGAGGGCCTAGCGCGCGCGATGTCCGCTATTGGCCCCAAGCGGACATCGCTAACCGCGCGCGTGAAAGATACGAGTTAGTGATTGGACGGCGAGCTCCGATGCGACCTAAACTGCTGCAGGAGACGGGGAGTGTAAACAGAGTACCGCGTGATGCCCCGGCCCCACAGCTTCAAACTGACTCCGCCGCCGGTCGCCCAGCGACCATGCCCGAAGTGCGGCGCGCCGATGCTTCTCACGCTAATCGAGCCGACCGAGCAAATTGACGACGACCAGCGGACCTTCGAGTGCTGGACCTGTTCCTATGCCGAGACGGTGGTCGTCGCGTTGCGCTAGACGCGTCGAGGTAGAGACCGTTCATGACCATGCAGAACAATCAAAACCGTCGCCCCGGATTTTTGGAAAGCGCCATGGGAAACGGGAAGCTTGTGGTTGTGGCGATCATCGCGGTGGTGTTTGTCTCGATGGTGCTTCATCTTTTGTGAAATGCCAGGCGAGATTGTGACCGTTTCTGGATCAGGCGATCATCATCGCGAGCCGCATACAGGAAAAGGGGCGCGTTCATGAACTTCAAGTTGATTGTTGCTGTTTTGGCAATCGCCGCCGTGCCGGTGTGTGCGCAGGCTCAAGCGCCTAACCCGCCAAAACCTTCGAAACCTGCGAAAGCTGCGCCGGCTGCGCCAGTGACCACAGCGGCGGCCATGCAAAAGGTCGTCAAAACTATCAGCGGCGACAAGGCTAAGACTCAAACCTATTGCGATATCGCCAAGCTTAGTAGCCAAATCGAGGACGCCGAACAGAAAAAGGATATGAATAAAATTGACGAGCTGAATAAAAAAATGGACGAAATGGCAACAAAACTGGGCCCGGAGTATGTCGCGCTAATGACAAGGCTTGAGGACGTCGACCCAAATGCAAAAGAGGCTCTTGAGGTCGGTTCGGCGTTCGAGACACTCGACAAGTTGTGTGCGAAGTGACGAACATGAAATCTTCACCGCAGTGGCGCGCTAGTCACCTGTGCCCGGATTTGACGAGAAATATTTAAACTTATCCGGCTTGCCTTCCCATTCTTTTGAATCTGCGGGAGGGTCTCGCTTGACCGTTATATTGGGCCAAGTTTTTGCATAGTCAGCGTTGAGCTTGAGCCACTTCTCGGCCCCGGCCTCGGTGTCGGGCTTGATCGCCTCCACCGGACATTCCGGCTCACACACCCCGCAATCGATGCATTCATCGGGATGAATGACGAGCATATTTTCACCCTCGTAGAAACAATCAACGGGGCACACCTCCACACAATCCATCAGCTTACACTTGATGCAGCTTTCATTGACGATATATGTCAAATGTCATCCTCCCTCTGGGGAAGCCTATCAGGTTTCCACTAAGGCGGTATGTTTTCGTCGGTTCTTATATGAAGATACTGCCAGACGCAGTTCGGGATTTTGGGTGAGTCATTATTTCGGTCCCGGAGCCATTTCGGGAAATCCCGGTAAAGGGAAGGCCGCATCATGACTGAGTATGTAGTCGGCTTAAGGCATGGGAAACGGTCAGAAGTTCTGACTATCGAGGCCGAGGACGCGTTAATTGCTGCGCTCAAGGTCAAACATAACCACCCCGAAGCCTTAATTTCCTACGTTCGTAAATCTAATCGGCGCGGCGATCGTCGCAATCCTCATCGGAAGGAATGAAGATTTATGCGTCGGCCAATGTCCGCTTTCGGAGGTAAAGCGGACATGGCGATTGCACTGCGAAATGTCCGCTCATGACCCAAAGCGGACATAGAAGACCCTAGGCCGCAGATTGCTTGATCGCGGACTTGTAGTTGCCGGCGGGCGTTCGGAACGCGACATTGAGCCGGTTCCACCCGTTGATAGCAACGATGCTCAAAGTAAGCTGCGCGAGCTCCTTTTCACCAAATTCTTCGCGAGCCTGGTTATAAACGTCATCAGAAACTTCCTGGTTTGTGAGACGGGTTACTGCTTCAGCCCAGGCAAGCGCCGCGCGCTCGCGAGCGCTATACAAATCCGGGACCTCACGCCAGGCCGAGAGCATATAAATGCGTTGCTCCGTCTCGCCGCGCGCGCGCAAATCCTTCGAATGCATGTCGAGGCAGAAAGCGCACCCGTTAATTTGTGACACACGTTGGTTGACGAGGTCGACAAGCCCCGGAGCTAGGCCCGACTTTTGAACCACCGTCTGCAGCGTGAGCATCCCTTGAAGCACATCGGGAGCGACTTTTTGGTAGTTGGCTCGTGGTTGCATCATTGTCCTCCATGTTCAGAGAGTGGTCGTTTCCTGGATTTGGGGTTTCCGCTTTCCGTTTCAATGCAGGCGAATCAAGACAGCTATTCCACTTGCGCGGGACTCAATCCTCAGCAGCGCCATGGAAAATGCTTTTGAGCCGAGGATCATGTGTCCAATGTCCGCTATCGGTAAAGCAGACATCAATCAGGTCATCCGTGGTCCCAGTTCCGCGCTGTTCCGCACCGGCTCTACGCGCGCGGGGGATGGTGGAAGATTGCCTCCGATAAACGGAATTATCGGGGGCAATCTGGGCCTATTGAGCGACCACCAAGTGGACAAACATCATCTTGCCGGACCAGGCCAAAAGCAGCATGCTTGACATCAAGAGCGTGCCCTCGGGGGCCCGCGTATGGGCATCCTCACGGGCAGGGAGGGGGAGCCCATGACGAAACAAGAATTCGATCGTCGCGATTTTCTGAAAGGCGCTGTCATAGGCGGCGCCGCAGCGGCCGGCGGCACGGCCGCGTTGGCTCCGACCGCGACTGCTCAGACACAACAGCCAGAGACCGCGCCGGCCACCGCCGCTCCCGAGGTGGCGGGATATGAATTCCTCAATCTTGATGAGGCCGCATTCATTGAGACGTTGGTGGATCATATGATCCCCGCCGACGAGATCAGCCCGAAGGGTACCGATCTCGGCGTCAACATCTACATCGATCGCGCACTCGCTGGCGCCTGGGGCAAGGGCGAACGTCTATACATGCAGGGGCCGTGGAAACAAGGTGCACCGAGCCAGGGCTACCAGTTGCCGCTCACGCCCGCGCAGCTCTATCGCGCCGGCATCGCAGCGACCAACGCGCATTGTCGGAAGACCTATGGCAGGTCGTTCGACCGGATCGAGGACACGCAGCGCGAAGAGGTGCTGATCGGCCTCTCGACCGCAAAAATCAAATTCGACAACGGACTGCCGGTGCGCCTGTTCTGGGCCACGGTCTATCAGACCGTGATCGAAGGTATGTATTCAGATCCGATTTATGGCGGCAACCGTAACAAAGCGGGCTGGGCCATCATCGGCTTCCCCGGCATTATCGCGGTGCATCGCGACCATGTGGAGAAATATCGCGGCAAGCCGTTCCCCAACAAGCCCATCGGCATTGCGGATATGAGTTGAGGGGCGGACATGACCACCAAACTCAAAGAAGTCGATGTCGTCATCGCCGGGCTGGGCTGGACTGGCGGCATTCTCGCCAAGGAGCTGGCGGAATTCGGTTTGAAGGTGGTCGCGCTCGAGCGTGGCGCACCTCGCACGAGCGAGAACGATTATTCGCTGCCCAACATCCGCGACGAGTTGCGCTATGTCGTACGCCACGAGCTGATGCAGAACACCGCGCGCGACACCATCACGGTGCGCAACAGTCCGACCCAGGAAGCACTGCCGATGCGTCGGCTCGGCTCGTTCCTGCCCGGCGAGGTGGTCGGCGGGTCCGGCGTTCATTGGAGTGGTCATACCTGGCGCTGGACCGACATGGAATTCAAGGTCCGTTCCAATTACGAGGCGCGCTACGGCAAGAGCTTTATCCCAGAGGACATGACCATCCAGGATTGGGGCATCACTTACGCTGAGCTCGAGCCCTATTACGACAAGTTCGAGTATACCGCGGCGATCTCCGGCAAAGCCGGCAACATCAACGGCCAGATTCAGCCGGGCGGCAATCCGTTCGAGGCGCCGCGCGCGCGGGAATATCCGCTCCCGCCGCTAACGCCCATTCTAGCGAGCGAGATGTTCAGCGATGCCGCGCGCAATGCCGGCTATCACCCGTTTCCGCGGCCATCCGCAAATGCGTCGCAGGCTTATACAAATCCCGACGGCGCCAAGTTCGGTGCCTGCCAGTATTGCGGCTATTGCCAGCGCTTCGGCTGCGAAGCCAATGCCAAAGGCAGCCCGCATATGACAGTAATCCCGATCGCCATGCGCAACCCGAATTTCGAGCTGCGCACCCATTCCTGGGTGACCAAGGTAACCAAGGACTCCAACGGCAAGCGCGTCACCGGCGTGAGTTACACCAATGTGCTTAACGGCGAGGAATTTGAGCAGCCGGCCAGCATGGTATTGCTGTGCGCCTATGCGATCAACAACGTACACCTAATGCTGTTGTCGGGGATCGGAGCGCCTTACGATCCTGTCGAGCAAAAAGGCGTTATCGGCAAAAATTATTGTTACCAGACCGGTGCTGGCGCCACGCTCTTCTTCGAAGGCAAGTACTTCAATCCGTTTATGAACGCCGGCGGCTCCAACGCCACCATTGACGACTTCAACATTAATTGGGCGTTCGACCGCGCGCCGCACAAGTTCGTCGGTGCTTATAATGTGGCGGGCGGCTTCAATACCGTGTTGCCGATCGGTTACCGTCCGGTACCGAGCGGCACGCCGCAATGGGGCAGCGAATGGAAAAGGGCGACCGCGAAGTGGTACCAGACCGCGATGGTGATCAGTGCCAGCGGTAGTGTGATGGCCAACCGCTACAATTGCTACGACCTCGACCCAACCTATCGCAACGCGTTTGGCCAGCCATTGATGCGCATGACATTCGATTACAAGGCGAACGAACACAAAATGGGCACCCACGCGGCGCAGGTGATCAATGACATAGCCAAGTCGATGAATCCCACCAAACTCAATCCGGCTAGCGCGCGTACCGATCCGTGGACCGTGGTGCCCTACCAAAGCACCCACAATACCGGCGGCACCATCATGGGCACGAATCCACACGACAGCGCGCTGAACAAATATTTGCAGAGCTGGGACTGCCACAATCTGTTCGTCGTCGGCGCTAACGTGTTTCCGCACAACGCGTCGTACAATCCGACCGGGCCGGTGGGCGCGTTGGCCTATTGGACCGCGGACGCGATCAAGAACCGTTACGTGAAGAATCCTGGTCCCTTGGTGGCAGCATGATCGGCCTCACACGCGCGGTCGCGGCATCGGCTCTGACGATGATGCTGGTCGGCACAGCTCACGCCGGCGGCGATACTGCGCGTGGCGAAGCGCGCTTCCAGGATTGCGCCGCCTGCCACAAGTTAGAAGCCGGCAGTAATAATGTGGGGCCTAGCCTGCATGGAATTTTTGAGCGCAAGGCGGCCGCGCTGGCGGATTTCCGCTATTCGCCGGCCATGAAACGCAGCGGAATTTCCTGGACGCCGGAGACGCTCGATAAGTTCATTAACGATCCGCAGGCCATGGTGCCGGCTAACCGCATGCCCTATGCCGGGATGGCGAACCCAAGCGATCGCGCCGATCTCATCGCGTACTTGGAGAAGGTGTCGAAATAGGTCCAATGCCGGCAGTGATCTACTCACCAAGCGCGCGGTCGGTTCCGATAAGCAGCGTTATCGGATTCAATGGGCGGCCATTCACTTGCGCGGGATTCAATCCTCAATAGCCATGGAAAATGCTTTTGAGCAGAGGGATCATGCGTCCAATGTCCGTTTTCGGGGGTAAAGCAGACATCGAAGTGAAGGGTTTTGACTTCCGCTTTTGACCCAAAGCGGACGTGCGGCTCGATCGGATTTTGAGGCCGGTTGTGTGCCATTTCTTACTCGAGTTGCGGCTGTAACCTGTCTAATGTCGCAGAAGACGTGGTCCTTTCGGGGTGCACATGCAGCGGCGTGCGTTCATCACGTTAATTGGCAGTGTGGCCGCTTGGCCGTTCGCAGCGCGCGCGCAACAGCCGCCGATGCCGGTGATTGGATATCTCGATGTTGGTACGCCTGACGGGTCCGCGCCTTTCGTTGCTGCATTCCGCAAAGGTCTGGCTCATACAGGCCAAGTCGAGGGCAAGAACGTCGCCATCGAATATCGCTGGGCGGATGGACACAATGATCGATTGTCAGAGTTGGCAACCGATTTAGTTCGTCAGAAAGTGACGGTGATTGCCACGCCCGGCAGCACTGCGGCCGCGCTGGCCGCGAAAGCGACGACCACAACGATTCCGATTATCTTCGCGATAGGAGCCGACCCGATCGCTGCAGGATTGGTTCCTACTTTGAACCGGCCAGGCGGCAATGTAACGGGTGTGGCCACCTTGAACGCGGAGGTAGGGCCGAAACGACTGGAGTTGTTGCACCAGATAGTTCCTGCGGCCGGGATCGTTGCGCTACTTATCAATCCGACCAACCCTGTTATTTCGGAGCCTCTGTCGAGAGACGCGCAGGCGGCGGCTCGCACGCTCGGGATAACGCTTCACGTTCTTCGTGCGAGCAATGACCGGGAGATCGAGGCGGCTTTTGCGGCTTTGCACGGACTGCAAGTCGGCGGACTTGTGATAGGCTCCGACCAATTCTTCAATAGCCGGAGCGCGCAACTCGCCACACTGGCGCTCCGGCATTCGCTTCCGGTGATCTACCAATACCGCGAGTTCACGGGCGCTGGCGGATTAGTCAGCTATGGCGCAAGTCTCACTGACGCATTCCAACTGGCCGGAGTCTATACAGGTCGCGTTCTTAACGGCGAGAAGCCTGCCGACTTACCGGTCCAGCAGTCAACGAAGGTCGAGCTGACCGTCAACCTCAAGACCGCAAAGGCGCTCGGCCTCACGATTCCGCCATCGCTGCTTGTGGCCGCAGACGAGGTGATCGAATAAATACCGCAATGTCTGCTATTGGGCTGAAATTCCTCGCCCTCTGGGGCGTTCTCACTTTGACCTTCTCCTTTCCGGCACAGGTCATTGCCGCGCCGGAAGAGACGATCACCATTGCGACCCTGCTGAAAGGTGGCTGGCAGATCGCCGGCTACACCAGCACGACAGACGGCCGGTCGGCGTTCATCTTGTTCCGGCATCCGGACGAGCCGTATCTCGTGCAATGCCGTGCAAGCTATGACGTGACCCGCACACCAAACGTTACCTTGAATTGCTACAAGCTTCAGTAGCGGCGCATCGTCGGCTTCATCAATCATGCCGCGCTTGCGCTACCTCGAACGCGCCATGGCGACCCGCGACGCGATGGCCAGTACGATGATGGCTGCACCATACACGTATGCCGCCAAAGGCAATCCGGTCAGGGGCGCGAGCAGCCCCGCCAGAATCGCCGGCAAGCTGAAGGACAGGTAGCCCTCGACGTAGAATGCCGACAATAGCCCGGCGCGCTCATGTGCTTGGGCCAGTGGCATCACGGTCCGCATGGCACCGACAAATGCAGCGCCAAAGCCGAGGCCGGCCACGATCGTGCCTGCGAGCATCAGGCCGACGAACTGTGTACCAACGCCAGCAAGCGTGATTGCAACGCCAGACACCAAGGCAGGAATGCCGCCGGCGAGAATCCGAACGGCTGCCACATTGCGGAGCGACACCACGGCGACTGCGCCGCTGAAGGTCAATGCGGCGACGACGAGCCCGCCGACGATCGGCAAGGTCACGCCGGTCGCCACGCGCACCAGTGACGGCATCAGCGAGAAGTAGAAGCCGCCCAGCGCCCATGAGGCGATCGTGACAGGCGTCACCTGGAAGAGTGCGCGCCGCGCCTCGGCCGGAACATGGACATGCGGCCGCAAGGACGCGAAGGCGCCGGGCTTGGCCGCCACCGTCTCCGGCATGTGCCAGAGGATCATCATTTCGAGCGCCGACAGCGCGAGCAGGACCAGGAAGACGAACTGCCGTGGATCGGGCGCGTAAGTCACAAGCGCCGCCGCGCCCAGGCTTCCCGCCGTCAGTCCGGCGAAAGCGGTCACGCTGTTCAACACCGGTCCCCGGCTTCGGTCGGTATCGAGGATCGTCGCGCCCAGCGTCGCCGTTGCGAGCCCGGTCGCAAACCCTTGCACCGCGCGGGCGGCGATGAGGGCCCCGGCGGAATCCGCCGTGACGAACATGACCATCGCGACGATGTTGAGTGCCAGCGCCGCCATGATCGCGGGGCGGCGGCCGATGTAGTCCGACAGCGAGCCGACCGTCAGCAGCGCGACAAGGAGGGTCACCACATAAGCCGCAAAAATAATCGTCAGCATGAATGGCGTGAGGCCGAAGCTCTCCTGGTACTGCTGATAGAGCGGCGTCGGCGCGGCTCCGCAGGCCGCGAAGGTCATGACGGTGATCGCCGCCATGACCGTAGTCGCCGTGTTCGACAAAGACGCGTGAGCTTGTTGGCGTGGGCATGCGATGCAAGTCGTCATGTTTTCCTCCGTTCGGGCCGGAACGATCGGCGGCGCTTCAGAGCTTGGAGCCGCCATCGACCGCGACGATGTCGCCGGTGATCCAGCGCGCCTCGTCCGAGGCGAGAAACGCAACGACCGATGCCACGTCGGCGGGTTGGCCGATCCGTTTCAGGGTCTGCATCCCCATCACCACCGCGCGGCCTTCTTCGGTTTTGGTGAAGTTCGACATGTCGGTGTCGATCACACCGGGCGCGACCGCATTGACACGGATGCCGCGCGGGCCGAGCGCCGCGGCGAAATACTTCACCAGCGTGTTGATGGCGCCCTTGGTCGATGCGTAGGCCGACAGCGTGCCGACGGCCGCGCGCGCCCCGAGCGACGACACGAACACCACGCTGCCACCTTCACCGAGGATCGGCAGGAGTTGCTGCAACAGGAAGTACGGCGCACGGACGTTGACGGCGAACAGATCGTCGAAGTCCTTGACCGTGATGTTCTCGAGCGGCGCGGCCTTCGAGATGCCGGCGTTGGACACGAAGATGTCGAGACGGCTGCCGATCAGGTTGCGGACCTGAGCGGCAAGAATGTGGGCGCCGTCGGGCGCGGCGAGATCGGCCGCGACTGCATCGGCGCGGCCGCCAGTCGCGCGGATTTGGTCGACCACGGTCTTCGCCTCGTCGGCGTTGCGACCGTAGTGGATGATGACACGCGCGCCGGCGGCGGCGAGTGCCAGGGCAGTGGCGCGACCCATGCCGCGGGACGCGCCGGTCACGAGAGCGGTCTTATTGGCGAGGTTGGTCATGATGGCGTTCTCCATACGGTGGTGCAGGCGATGCGTTGGCGCCGGAAGAGTTCCTCCGGTGCCCCCGCTGCGTTCAGTTCGCGGTCATGCCGCCGTCGACGTTGAGAATTTCGCCGGTGATCCACTTGGCTCCATCCGAACTGATGAAGACGATGCCGTCGGCGACTTCCTCGGAGAGGCCGAGTCGATCGAGCGGAACCTGCTTCTGCAAGGCGGCCTTGTTCTCTGCCGTGCCGGTGAAGCGGGTCAGCATGCCGGTGTCCGTGGGCCCGGGCGCGACGGCATTCACCCGAATCCCCGTCTTGGCGAGTTCGAGCGCAACCGACTTGGTGATGCCTTCCACCGCGTGCTTGGCGCCGACGTAGATCGAGGCATAGGCCGCACCTCGGTGCCCGTAGGTCGAGGAGATGTTGATGATGCTCCCGCTGCCCTGCGGCTGCATGACGCGCACTTCGTGCTTCATGCTCAAAACCACGCCGAGAACGTTGGTCTCGAACGTTGCGGCAAAGGTCTCCGCGGTCTGATCCGTGATCGGACCAACCTGTCCTTCGGTTGCGGCATTGTTCACCGCGACGTCCAGACGGCCAAATCGCGCAACGGTCTTGTCGACCATCGAGCGGACGTCATCCTCCTTGCGAACGTCGGCGTGGATGAATTCGGCCTCGGAACCAAAAGAACGCAGCTCCTTGACGAGTTCCTTGCCGACTTCATCGCGACGGCCGGCAACGACGACCTTGGCGCCCTTCCTGGCGAAGGCGACGGCGGCGGCGCGGCCGATGCCCGTCAGAGCGCCTGTTATGAGAACGACCGGGGTATTCATGCTGCTTCTCCATCATCCATGCAGCGACACCGCGAGGCATCGCTTCTGAGCATGAACATGGAGCCGTCTTGCCCTATGGACCAAGACTTCCTATGCTTCAGACATACTTTATAGGTATGGACTTCCAATGGAGCTCCGCCACCTTCGTTATTTCGTTGCCGTCGCCGAGGAGGGCAGCCTCACAAACGCCGCCGAACGGCGGCTGCACACGGCGCAACCGTCTTTGAGCCGACAAATCCGCGATCTGGAATTGGAGGTCGGGGTCAAATTGCTGGAGCGCGGCGCGCGCGGCATCGAGCTCACCCCGGCCGGCCGAACGTTTCTCGATCATGCGCGGCTCGCCTTGCTACAGGTCGAGGCGGCGGGTGATGCCGCACGCCGTGCCGCTCAACCGGAGAAGGCCGCGTTCGTCATCGGATTCCTCACAGGTGCCGAGGTGATGTGGTTACCGGAGGTGTTGCGTATCCTGCGCGAGGAGCAGCCCGGAATTGAGATCACGCTATCGAGTCAATCGTCGCCCGATCTCGCTGGGGCGCTGATGCGCGGCAAGGTCGACGTTGCGTTCCTCCGGCGCGAGGCGCAGGCGCCCGGGCTCACGTTCAAGTTTCTGATCAAGGAACCGCTGGTTGCCGTGCTTCCCAAGAACCATCGTCTCGCTGCGCATAAGGAAATCAAGCCGCAAGACCTTGCCGCCGAAACCTACATCACGCCGACCCGGGTGGCGCCCGTTTTGAAGGCTGTCATCGACCGGTATGCAGCGAAGTCCGGCATCACGTTGAAGCCCGAATACGACGCCGAGAATTTGTCTTCCGCGATGTCGTTGGTGGCGTCCACCGGTGGCGTGACGCTGCTCCCGCTTTACGCGCAGAACCTACTGGCATCCTCGGTCGTCATACGCCCATTGCAGGGGCAACCGCCAACGATCGATTTGGTCATGGGCTACAGCCGCTCGAGCACCTCGCCGCTGCTGAAGCGATTTCTGGCGAGATCGGACGAACTGGTGAAGAAGGTCGCACAAACGGTGCGGCCGCCCGCCGGTGGCGAAGGTGTTCGCGGCTAGCTGATATCGTTTCCCGCAACCAGACCGCGCGGTGCTTAGCCTGTCTCCGACTATTCGCGAGACGGGGAAGTTGCTATCGTTTTTGTCGTCAATGGGGGCTACGCAATGCAATTCTTTGGATGGGTGATCGTGTCCGCGGCCATCTGGGCCGTCACGAGCGTCGCAGCCGTGGCGCAGCAGCCGCCGTCGGCGCAAGCCGCGGCGCAGAAACTGATGGCTGTGCCGGGATCGAAATATCCGGGCCGCATGCACGTCCTGCCGGCGACGATGGAGACGACGCAGTGGGGGTGGTTCGATAACGCTGAATTGCCGCGCCTGTTTGTCGATTCCGGCGACACTGTCGCCATCGAATCGATGTCACACTCGCACGGCCAGCTTTGGCCGGGTCGCACCATCGAAGAGTTAAAAAAATTGCGTACCGACTGGCCGGGCCGTGGTCCGATGACGCTGACCGGGCCAATTTTCGTCAATGGGGCTGAGCCCGGCGACACGCTACAGATCAAGATCCAGAAGATCGTGCCGCGGCCGTGGGGTGCAAACTTCAACGTTCCAGGATTGTTCGGGCAATTCCCCAAAAATTTCCCGGACGGGCAGGTGAAGTACTTCTATCTCGACAACGAGCGGAAGACCGCGGAGTTTGCACCGGGCATCGAAATTCCGCTGCGGCCCTTTCCGGGTACGCTCGGCGTCGCGCGCAAGGAGCCGGGACGTTACAACGCGGTGCCGCCCGGGCCATTCGCCGGAAATCTGGACAACCGCGATCTGGTCGAAGGAACGACGTTGCATGTTCCTGTTTTCGTGCGCGGCGCGCTGGTCTGGCAAGGCGATTCCCACGCGGCACAAGGAAACGGCGAGATCAACCTGACGGGACTCGAAACCGCATTCCAGGAAATCACCGTGACAATCACGGTTGATAAAGCGACGAAGCTCGAATGGCCGCGAATTGAAACGCCGACCGAGTGGATCACCATGGGGTTCGACGAAGATCTCACCAAGGCGCTCGCCAACGCCAAATCGGAAACCGCGAAGTTTCTGGCTGAGCAACGCAAGATATCGCCCGATCAGGCCATGGCGCTGGTGTCGAAAACGTCCGATTGCCGCGTGACGCAGGTCGTGGATATCAAAAAGGGCGTCCACTGCATGACATCGAAGGACGCCGGCAAGTCACTCGCCGAATCGCGCCCGACCGCCGAGACGCCGCAGTACCTGGTGACTTCGTCCGCCGACGCGGACATGAACAAGGCCATGGATAACGCCTCATGGGCGATGATCGAGCTTCTGCAGAAGGAAAAGTCATTGTCGCGGCTGGATGCCTATGCGCTCGCGAGCATGACCATGGATTGCCGCGTTGGCGAGATGGATGCGGCCGAGAAAGGCGTGCATTGTCTTGTCGCCAAGAGCATGTGGAAGAAGTGATAGGCTTCAAGCCAGAGTAAGGGGAATCATTAAGGGGAGTCATTATGTCTCGACCAATACGCACTACCAGTATTGCCGCCGGCGTCTGCGGCACATTAATCATCGGCACTGCAACATTCGCGCAAACTCCGGCGCCAGCGCCGGCTCCGCCCGCCGTATCGCCTTTGGGCATACCGCTCACGGCGACCATCACGACGCCGGGCTATCCCGCCCCCGGCCCGGCCGACCCGAAACTGCGTGTCTTAGCCGCACCGGGCGGCAAGAAGATACACGTGCTGCCGGCTACGCTTGAAACGACTCAATGGGGCTGGTTCGACAATTCCCAGCCGCCGGTGCTGCGCGTCAAGTCCGGTGACACCATCGCACTGGAAACGATGATGCACAGTCACAACCAGGTGGTCCCGGGCGCCACGATCGAGCAAATCAAAAAATTGCGTACCGATTTCCCGGGACGTGGGCCGCACACTCTGACGGGGCCCATCTATATCGAGGAAGCGCAGCCGGGCGACGTGCTCAAGGTCCGGCTCAACAAAATCATTCCACGGGCGTACGCGACGAACTTCAATGTTCCCGGCATGTTCGGCCAGTTTCCAACCGTCTTTCAGGACGGCCAGGTCAAGTACCTGTATCTCGATCTCGACAACATGACGACCGAGTTCCTGCCCGGCGTCGTTTTGCCGGTGCGGCCATTCCCTGGCACGCTTGCGGTCGCGCGCAAGGAGCCTGGCCGCTACTCGAGCGTACCGCCCGGCGAATACGCCGGTAACATGGATATCCGTGACTTCGTCGCCGGCTCAACGCTCTACGTCCCCGTGCATGTGCCGGGCGCGTTGTTGTGGACCGGCGATTCCCATGCGGGCCAGGGAAATGGCGAGGTCAACCTCACCGCCATCGAGACCGCCTACAAGGAGTTCAACATCACGGTCGAGGTGGTGAAGGGCAAGCCGCTCGACTTTCCGCGCATCGAGACGGCCAAATCCTGGATCACGATGGGATTTGACCAGGACCTGAACAAGGCCTGGACGCAGGCCAAGGCGCAAACCGTCAAGTTTCTCTCCGAACAGCGCGGCGTTTCTGCCGCAGAAGCGGAGAAACTGATGACGGGCGTTTCCGATTGCCGTGTCTCTCAGGTCGTTAACATCAAGAAGGGCATCCACTGCCTCAATCCAAAGAACGCGCGCGACAAGGAAGACATGGAGCGCCCGACCAAGGAGACGCCGAAATATTACGTCTCGCATGTCAAGGATGCCGACCTGAACAAGGCAATGAATGACGCATCGATGGGCATGATTAACTTCCTCTCGTCAGAGAAGAAGCTGACGCGTCTCGATGCCTATGGCCTCGCCAGTGTCGCGATGGATTGCCGGGTTGGCGCCATCTCCGATACGGAGAAAAATGTCCATTGCGTCATGCCGAAGAGCATCTGGGTGACCAGCGCCGGCAAGCGCTAATGAAGACGAGGAAAGGGCCGCGGCTTTGCGGCCCTTTCTTGACCCAAGTCCATACCCAGGTCCACGGCGTTGCGTCTGGCTTTCATAATCGCGCTTTGTGTCCTGGCATCGCCGGGAATTGCGCAGGATCGCGTCCAGGTGGTGACGACCACAACTGATCTGCGCAGCCTGACCGAGGCCGTGGGCGGCGATCGGGTTGCGGCGGCAAGTCTCGTCCCGCCGAACATGGATGCTGAGGACTATCAGCCCAAGCCGCAAGACGTGCTGCGACTCAAGCAAGCGCAGCTGCTCGTACGCGTCGGGCTCGACTACGATCTTTGGGTCGATCGTCTGCTGATGCAGGCTGGCAGACCGGAGATCAGCCGCGGCGGCCCGGCTTACGTGGATGCTTCGCTTGCGATTGCCGTGCTGGAGCTTCGCGGGATGAGCGTCGGTCCCGGTGACGGCCACGCTCATGGCAGCGGAAACCCGCATTATTGGCTGGATCCGAAGAACGCCGAAACCATAACCGCCAACATTGTTGAAGCCTTGGCGCGGGTGGACCCGGCCAGTGCCTCAATATACGAAGCCAATCGGCAGGCATTCCTCGCTCGTTTGAATACAAAACTGGCAGAATGGGAAGCGAAGTTGAGCGCTCTCAAATCCATGCCAATTGTCGCCTACCACAACAGCTGGCCCTATTTTGCGCGCCGGTTTCGGCTGGATGTTGTCGGCTTTATCGAGACGAAACCCGGCGTGCCGCCGAGCCCTTCGCATCTTGCGGCGATCGTGCGGGATATGCGCGCGCGGGGCGCCCGCATCGTGGTGCGCGAGCCGCACGAGCCGGAACGCGACGTT
>DASSIJ010000144.1:0-8281 GCA_035692045.1 Pseudolabrys sp.
CACGAGATTGTGCTTGCGGCGCTCGAGCTCGCCCAGAATGGCTTCGTCGGCGGCGCGCTCGGCCACGACTGCCGTCCGAATGCTCATGTTGTAGCCATCGGCAATCGCAACAATGTCTTTCAGTATTGCCTCTTCGTGCCGGCGCGTCTGAATTCCGCGGCGCGCGCCGCGTCGTGCATCGGCGCGCACCGCGACGTAAAGGACCGTCACTTGCGCCTTTGTCGCCCTCGCAAGCGTGATGGCAACTTCGGCAGCGCGCCGGGAGGGTTCTGTGCCGTTGACCGGGATTAGAATGTCGAACTTGCCCTCTGGCTTTTTCGACAAATCGTCCCGGACAGCTGAAATGATTAATGGCCCGTCGAATCCCTTGGCGAGGTTGGTCACGCCCTTGTCGAATTCCTTGTTCTGCCTGGACGTTTGTCCCAGCCCAACAATAAAAACGTCGTAGCCTTTCTTCGCCTCTTCCGCGATCAAGGCGGGGCTTGGCTGCTCGTGGACGATCGTCGTCACCTCCACCGGGGCGTCAACCTTCTCTTCTTTTTTCTGCTTGCTCGTGGTTTGAGCGGCGGCCTGCTGGACAGCTTCGCCGACCGCTTTCTCCGCTTCTTGCTCGGCTTTCTTTTTGGCCTTGCCATTTTTCTTGCCGTTTTCGGGCCTGGGATCGTCCTTCTTCTCGTCAGACTTTTTGTCCTGACCTTTGGGGGCGGCACCCACTTTGTCCTCGTTGTCGGGCATGGTGCTCTCGATCTTGCTCGGATCGGGAATATGCAAGACCGTCGCCGGCATGCCGTGAGTGCCTGCCAGCATGCCGGCGACGCGCGAGGCGAACTTTCCGTTCGGGCTGTCGTCAACCGCGATCAGCAGACGTTCAAGATTTGGCACAAAGCCTCTTTCTTCGAGCTCCTCGCGCTCAAGCCGCTGTTTCTCTTCCTTTCGCATCGGGATGCGGCCGAGCGCCCAGCGCAGCGTCGGCGGCATGGCCGTTGTCGTCAGGACGGCCATGGCGACAATCATGGTGAAGAGGTCCTGGCTAAGCGCGCCCATCGACAATCCGACTGTCGCGATGATGACCTCGGTCGAGCCGCGCGCATTCATGCCACAGGCGAGCGCAAAACCTTCCCGCCGTGTCAGGCCACCGAGCTCGGCGCCGATGAAGGCACCGGTGAATTTTCCGATGCTGGCAACCAGTACGAGGCCGGCGGTAAACAACGCGATTTTTGGATCCGCCAGAATGGTCAGGTCAGCCGTCAGGCCTGCAATGCCGAAAAAAACCGGCGCGAAAAATGCGGTGATGAGCCCGCGCAACTGTTCGTCGATGTGGCGGGTCAGGATTGGTGACTCCCCGATCAGAACGCCGGCAACGAAGGCGCCGAGTACGGTATGCACACCGATCAGATGTGTGATCAGCGCCATGACGCCCATGATGATGAGGATGGCGGTAATCACCGCGTATTCGCTGACGAAATTGTCGTTCACCCAGCGGATTGCGAAAAACACCATCCGCCGGCCGATCGTCAGGCTTGCCACCATGAACAAAATTGTGCCGAGAACACTTTGTGCCAGCGGGATGGGTTCAATCGAACCGTGCAAGGCGAGGCTGAAGATAATCGAGACGATAATCCAGCCGACACTGTCATCGATGATTGCGGATGCCAGGATGACTTGGCCGACGACGCGGCGCATAAAATTCATTTCCCGGACGACCATCGCGACGATCTTTACAGAAGCGATCGAAAGGGCTGTCCCGAGAAAGAGCGATGTGATCAGGCGTTTCCCCGGATCGGGCAGGAGGCTGTCAGGCAGCGTCTCGCCCAGTCCCACCCCGCAGATGAACGGAATGATGATGCCCATCAACGAAGCAAATAGGGACGCGCGGCCGGTCTGACGCACCAGCTTGAGGTCCGTCTCCATTCCGGTGAGCAGAAGCAGCAGCAGGATGCCGAATTGCGAGATCCCATCGATCATCGCCTTCTGTTCGGGAATTTTTGGAAAGAGCGCGTGCTGGGCGTCTGGAAACAGCAATCCGAAGAACGAGGGCCCAAGCAGCAGGCCGGCGATCAATTGGCCCATGACCGCCGGCTGGCGCAGCCGCACCATGGCTTCGCCCAGCATCCGGCCGACAAGCATGAGAACGACAATCTCGCCAATGAAGATTGCTTCGGATGGACCCTTTCCGCCTTCGGCGGCGAAAGCGGGGGTCGCCGTGATCACGGCGAGAGCCAAGAGCCAAAGCCAATAGCGATTAACGTTCATGGCGGCGGCAACGCTCTATGCGCGGCCACCCGTGCAGCAGGGCCGCCTATCGACAGGGGCTCGCGTGCCCCGCCTGACAGCAACTCCAACCGCGATCTGCTGGTGACAACGCCCACCTGCGGCGACTTGCAAGCGCCAGACAACTCGAAAGAATTTCAAAAGTTCCACAGAAATTGCAATTGCAAATTATTCGCAACTAGATATACTGTAGGCTGTTTCCTTTGCGATTCTTGCATGGACGCCACCGTAAGCTCACGCGCAAAAACGAAAGCAAGCGGCTGGCGGCGCGCGCGCGGCCGTCCTCCATTGGCAGAAGTATTCGGCTCGATAGCGACCCGGCCGACCGGTTCGCTTGGCAACAAGCTGCTTGCGTTTCTCGGCCCCGGCTACCTGGTCGCGGTCGGTTACATGGATCCCGGCAATTGGGCGACGTCGCTCGCCGGTGGGTCCAAGTTCGGATACGCGCTGCTCACCGTTGCGCTGCTTTCGAACCTGATGGCCATCCTGCTGCAGGCATTGTGTGCGCGTCTTGGGATCGCGTCGGGACGTGACCTCGCGCAGGCCTGTCGCGACGCATTTCCGCGCGCCGTGTCATGGCCACTTTGGGTGATGGCGGAGATCGCGATTTGCGCGACTGACCTGGCTGAGGTGATCGGCACAGCCATCGGGCTCAATCTGCTCTTTCACATTCCACTCGAGATCGGCGTCGTGCTGACCGCGCTCGACGTCTTCCTGGTGCTCTGGATGCAAAATCTCGGTTTCCGTTATGTGGAAGCCTTTGTGGTCACCTTGCTCGGCGTGATCGCCGTCTGTTTCACGATACAGATTGCCATGGCAGATCCGGACTGGGGCGCCGTCATCCGTGGCTTCGCACCCACCACGGACATCATCACCAACCCTGACATGCTCTATCTCGCGCTCGGCATCCTCGGCGCAACCGTGATGCCGCACAATCTGTACCTGCACTCAGGCGTGGTGCAAACGCGCCGCTTCGGGGAAGGAGTCGAGGACCGGCGCGAGGCCATCAAGCTCGCGACGCTCGACTCCACGATTGCACTCATGTTTGCGCTGTTGATCAATGCCTCGATCCTCATCCTCGCCGCTGCCACGTTTTACAAAGTTGGCAAACATGATGTCGCGGAACTCGATCAGGCCCATTCGTTCCTGGCGCCACTGCTCGGCTCGGCGATCGCACCGACGCTGTTTGGCATAGCGTTGCTGTGTTGCGGTCTCAATTCCACGGTGACCGCAACGCTCTCGGGTCAGATCGTGATGGAGGGGTTTCTCGATATCCGGCTGCCGGGCTGGGCGCGCCGGTTGATCACACGCGCTATCGCCATCGTGCCGGCAGCGATCGTGACAATCTGGTTTGGCGAGAAGGGATCGGGGCAGTTGCTTATTTTGTCGCAGGTCATCTTGAGCCTGCAGTTGCCATTCGCAGTCGTGCCGCTGGTGATGTTCACTGCCGATCGGAGCAAGATGGGCGAGCTGGTCGCGCCGCGCTGGGTGACACTGCTGGCCGCAATCACGGCAGTGGTCATCATCGCATTGAATATCAAATTGCTTTTCGATTTCGCGATTGGAAGAGGCTGACGCCGGCTACTTTTCGACGCGGGTCCAGCCAGACGGCATCAAGCGCTCCTGCGGCAGGAAGCGGCCTTTGTAGTCCATCTTGCGCGAACCGGACACCCAATAGCCAAGATAGACATATGGCAGACCCATGCGGGCGGCCCGGTCGATGTGGTCGAGAATCATAAAGGTGCCGAGCGATCGGTCGCCCTGGTCCGGATCGAAAAACGAATAAACCATCGACAGCCCGTCGCTGAGGACGTCGGTGAGCGCGACAGCCAGCATTTGCCCGGTCCCGCGTCCGTTAATGCCACTGTCGGGACCGCGCCGCCGGTATTCGATCAGGCGCGTGTCGACGTGGCTGTCTTCGATCATCATAGCGTAATCGAGCACTGTCATGTCGGCCATGCCGCCGTCGCGGTGGCGTGCGTCGAGATAGGCACGGAATACCGAATATTGTTCGGATGTCGGGGCGGGCGAGCGCATATCGCCGATCATGTCGGCATTGCGCTCGGCGATCCTGCGCATGTTGCGCGATGGAGCAAAATCGGCTGCCACCACGCGCACCGAGACGCAGGCGCGGCAACCTTCGCAGGCCGGGCGATAGGCTATTGACTGGCTTCGGCGGAAACCGCCATGCGTCAGCAGATCGTTGAGTTCGCCCGCACGCTCGCCGACCAGGTGGGTAAATACCTTGCGCTCTTCCTGTCCTTCGAGATAGGGGCAGGGCGAAGGAGCGGTCAGATAGAACTGTGGTGTGTCGCGCGAATGCTGGGTCACAGATCAAGCCATCCGTCGGTCATACCTGGCGCTAGCATCGCGCGGTGAATGCGCTTCGTCAAAGCCCTTTATCCCGCTATCCCGCTCGCGCGCTTTGCATGGAGGCCCGCAACACCGACGCACGCGCGGCGTTATTGATGATCACGGTTCCGAGCATGATGTCGTGCAGGAGCCGGCCCCGTTCGTTGAAGAAAGCGACCAGCAACACAAAGGGTGTGAAGAACGAAACCGTGAACCAGAATGCGACGGCGTGCACGGCGCCGAGCACAAAGTAGGCCGGTGCGCCGTACCACGTGCGCATTTCCAGGTCCATGACGCGCATGCCGAGGGTGGCTGATGCCGGGCCGCCGAGCGTGAATCCAAAATAAACAATTGCCCAGACTACGGTCGCGCTGGGCAGGAGCCAGTAGAGCGCAAAGCCGAGTCCCAGGGTGACGATTCCGAACGCGAATATGAACATGGCCGCCAGGACCACCGGGATGGAAATAATGACGAAATCGACAATAAAGGCGACAACCCGGCGCGCCAGCACGCCCTCGAAAAGTTCCGGCTGGGTCGCCGGATCATAAGCGTGGGGTTTGATGTCGATCGACATGCCCATCCCTCGTCACGGAGATGGCGAAAGAATCGGTCGTGTGCAAGGGGCTACTAAGGAGCCGCAAGGGGGCCCTTGGCTGGAACCATGGCCGCCCATGCGGCATGGTGCTGTCTGGATCCCGGGGTCAAAGCGTTGAACGTCACTCTTTCCAATATCGAAGCCGCCCGCCGTGTCATTGCGGGGGTGGTGCTGCGGACGCCGATGCTGCCGGCGCCCAAGCTCTCCGCGCTTACCGGGGCCGAAGTTTACGTCAAATACGAAAACCTGCAGGTCACCAATTCCTTCAAAGACCGGGGCGCATTGGTGAAACTCGCCTCGTTGAGCGAAGACGAACGCAAGCGCGGCGTCATTACCATGTCGGCCGGCAATCATGCCCAGGCCGTAGCCTACCATGCAGCCCGGCTTGGCGTTCCGGCGACGATTGTCATGCCGGAAACCACGCCCTTCGTGAAAGTGGCCGCGACACGTTCGCATGGCGCCCAGGTCGTGCTGCATGGAGAATCGATGGGCGAGGCGCAGGCGCGCTGCGAGGAAATTCAGGCACAGCACAACCTTGTACTGGTTCACCCTTACGATGATCCTCGCATTGTTGCCGGACAGGGAACCATTGCGCTCGAAATGCTGGAGGACGTGCCGGTTCTGGATACGCTTGTCATTTCGATCGGCGGAGGTGGCCTCATCGCCGGCAATGCCATTGCCGCTCGCGCAAAAAATCCAGCGATCGAAATTGTCGGCGTTGAAAGTGCGCTGTATGCCTCGGCCTGGAATGCGCTTCACCGGGACAACCGGCCGCTCGGCGGACCGACTCTGGCCGAGGGAATTGCAGCCAAGTATGCCGGTAAGCTGACCCTTCCGGTCATTCGCGAGCTGGTCGCGGAAATCATCCTGGTCGATGAGGCGCAGCTTGAGCGCGCCGTCAACGCGTATCTGACGCTTCAGAAAACCATGGCGGAAGGCGCGGGTGCGGCCGGGCTTGCCGCCATGCTGGCGAAGCCGGAACGGTTCAAGGGCAAAAGGGTCGGGCTTATCCTGTCCGGCGGCAATATCGATCCGCGGGTTCTCGCCTCAATCATGGTGCGCGAGCTTGAGCGCGGAAACCAGATCGTTTCCTTCCGCCTGACAATCCCCGATCGCCCGGGTGTGCTCGGCACCATAGCGACGCGCATCGGGGCGCTTGGCGCCAACATCCTGGAAGTCGACCATCGCCGGCTGTTCCTCGACGTGCCGGCGAAGGGGGCCAAGCTTGATGTGACGATTGAAACGCGCAACGCCGCCCATGCTGACGAAATCATGGCGGCGCTTGCCGCGGACGGCTATTTGCCGGTGCGGATCGAGGCGGGAGCGGCGCTGGCCGAGATCTAGGCTGCCGATTGTGCCGGCAGGTCGGGGACCTGTAACTCGCTTACGACCGGATCGCTCCTGTGGATGGCAAGGATGTTGATTCCGGCGTTGACGACCTTGTAGCCGTGCTCGTCGAGGAAAATCCGCAGGCGCTCGGCGCCGGTCTTGATCGATTCAACCAGGAAGATCGGGCGACATCGTTTGATTGTCTGCAGCGCGCCCGCGAGGGCCTCCGATTCCATGCCCCCGATGTCGAGTTTAAGGAGGTCGACACGCGGCAAAGAGAGCGCATCGATTGATACTTTCTGGACCGCGACGGTCTTGGCGGGCGAATAGTCGATCGGCTGGCCAATGAACTCGGTATCGACGCGCGGCTTGAGCTCCAGACCGCCGAAGCTCGACGGAACGAAATAGTCGGGCGTTGGAATCTGCATGATACCCGGCTCAGATGAGATCGCCGCGTGCATGGCAATGGCGTTGAACGCATTGTTGATCGCGATATTTCCGGCCAATGCATAGTAGATGCGTTCCTGAGCCTCGATCGCGATGACCGAGCCCCAGCCCGTCATCGCGGTCGCCCATTCGATGGCGTGGGCTCCGATATTGGCGCCGCCATCGATCGCCACAACGCCATCCCCATGAACGCGCCGCCGCGCTTCAAGCAGTTGCAACGCCAGCTCGACGTCCACCGGGTTCGAGGAGCCCGCTTCAAGCAATTGGTAGCCGACGCCGACTCCCGAATCCGGTCCGGTCATACGGTAGTCGAACCGATTAATGATCATCGTGCCGTGATTGGAGGCGGCGAGCACGAAAGCAAGCTTGCGTCCGACATTGCGCATGAAGGTCTCCCTGAGGGGCGGATGGCGCCGCGGCACGAACGCACCAGCACGCGCGAACCAAAGGGCTCCGCGCGAAACGAATCACATTCCCCTAGGGTAATACCGCCGACGGCCGTGTACAGGCTTCCGATTCAAGAGGAACCGGTCCTCGCGCCGCGCGTTTCCCGGCGGGGTCACACAGGGAGCGATTCCATGAGCGCGACAAGTGCCGCAGGCCACGCAACGCGAACGGACGTGCGCGCTGCGGCCGGGGTCAACGATGCGTTGCTGACACTGGGCCGTATCCTCATTGCAATCATTTTCGTGAGCTCAGGTATCGAGAAATTCATGGACCTCGGCAAGACGGCGTCCGTGATCGCTTCGAAAAATCTGCCCTATCCTGATGTTTTGGCGATACTGACGGCCGCGCTGGAGACGATCGGCGGTCTCGTGATTATTCTGGGCTGGCAAACGCGGCTGTTCGCGCTCGCGCTGGCCGCTTTCAGTGCCGTCGCCGCCTATTTTTTCCACGACTTCTGGAATCTATCGGCTGGCCCGCAGCAAACCGACATGATGATTCACTTCATGAAGAACGTCAGCATGATCGGCGGTCTCCTGATGCTATGTGCCGTTGGGGCCGGCCGCTATTCGCTCGATGGGCCTTGCATCCGAACGGAATATTTAAGGGCCTAGGCGTTATTGGCGCTGCATTGCCCGCCAGATTCGCTCGGGCGTTGCCGGCATTTCGATATGTTTGATGCCGAATTCGGAGAGGGCATCGACCAGCGCATTGGCGACCGCCGGCAGCGCGCCGACATTCCCCGCTTCGCCGGCGCCCTTGGTGCCAAGCGGATTCGTCTTGGTTGGAACCGGATTAGATTCGACCTCCATTTGACAGAGGTTGTGCGCGTGCGGCATCGCG
>DASSIJ010000145.1:0-27672 GCA_035692045.1 Pseudolabrys sp.
GCTCGAGGCATCCGAAACAGTTGAGGCCGCCGCCACAAGCCTGCAACGCGGCATCGAAGGTTTTCTCGGCCGCGTCGCCGTCTGACACCGGCCGGCGTTTAGTCTTTCTCTTCCTTAAAGGTCTGACGGAAAGGATGCGCAGGGTAGACGCCCAGCACCGTCAGTTCCTTGGAGAAGAAGGCGAGTTCCTCGAGGGCAAACACAAGCGACCGATCGTCCGGATGACCCTCGACGTCAGCATAAAATTGCGTGGCGAAGAAATTGCCGCCGACCATATAGCTCTCGAGCTTGGTCATGTTCACACCGTTGGTAGCGAAGCCCCCGAGCGCTTTGTAAAGCGCGGCCGGCACGTTGCGGACTCTGAACACGAAGGTCGTAATGACTTTGCCTTTGCCGGGCTGTGCCCATTTTTTCTCACGCGACAGTACGACGAAGCGCGTGGTGGAATGTGACTCGTCCTCGACATTTTCTTTCAGAATGTCGAGGCCATAAATTTCCGCCGCCAGCCGTGAAGCAATCGCCGCCCGGGTCGGATCTCTGGCTTCCGCGACCTCACGTGCCGAACCGGCGGTATCGGCGGCAACCACCGGCTTGAGTCTCAGCTCGCGGATAACATTGCGGCATTGACCAAGTGCCATCACATGGCTCTGCACAGTCTTGACGGTCTTCAGGCTAGCGCCTTTGGGCGCCAGGAGTTGATTGCGAATCGGGAGAAACCATTCGGCGATGATGTGCAGGCCCGCGGTCGGCATCAAATGATGGATGTCCGCGACCCGTCCGGCGACCGAATTCTCGATCGGAATCATGCCGAGGTCGACATCGCCGGCGATAAGTGCAGTGAAGCAATCCTCGAAAGTCGGGCAGGGAATCGGCTCGTAATCTGGATAGGCTTCGCGACAGGCCAGATGCGAATTTGCTCCCGCCTCTCCCTGAAAGATGATCTTCTTCTTGGCCATGTCCCACCGCGTCTTGCTTGCGTGTAAGTTCCGTACGCAGACCTTCGCGCTGGAGTCAACCGCCAAGCAGCCTGCGCGCTTTTTCCAAATCCTCGGGCGTGTCGACGCCAAGCGGCACACTCTCCACGATCATGACATCGATGCGCATGCCGGCGTCGATCGCGCGCAATTGCTCCAGATTCTCGCGCCGTTCATTGGGCGACGGCGGGAGTTTGACGAAGCGTTCCAGGGCTGCGCGACGGTACGTGTAGAGCCCGATGTGATGATAGTGCGGTCCGATGCCGGTCGTATTTTCGCGACTGAAGGTTTTTGCCCGAAGGCGTGCAGGCTCAATCTGTGATCCTGAAACCTTGACCACATTTGGATTCGTCTGCTCGGCAGGATCGGAAATGACGGCCGCCAGGGTTGCGATGTCGACCTGTGCGTCGCCAAGCGGCTTGAGCGCGGTGCGGATGTCCGCAGGATTGATGGTCGGAAGGTCGCCTTGCAAGTTGACGACGACGTCAATGCGGCGCTCAGGGTCGATAGCCTCCAGTGCTTCGTAGATCCGGTCCGACCCGGAGATATGGTCGCCCCGCGTCATAACGGCACGACCACCGGCTTTTTCCACTGCCGTGGCGACCGGCTCGGAGTCGGTTGCGATCACGACCTCGCCGATACCGGCAGCTTCAGCGCGCCGCAGGACATGAACGATCATCGGCGCGCCGTGCAGTTCGGCCAGCGGTTTGCCGGGCAAACGCGTGGACGCGAGGCGCGCCGGGATGAGGATAATTGCGTCTGGCATCGGGGTTGCCGGAAATCCCGGCCGCATTGGCGAGTGTCGATAATGCCGCAGGCGCTTATACGGGTTGCCATGGGCGAGGCAAACCGGTATCTCATCGCCGCCGCCGGGCCCCCGGTGGTACTCGCCCCGTATGTTTTTGCCCCGCTCCGGGAGCCGCCTTTCGATGAATTCCTTCGAACTCAACAAGATCCTCGGCGCCATCCTCGGCACCTGCCTGATCATGCTTGCGCTCAATATCGGTGCCGGCGCTATTTTCGCGCCTGAAAAACCAGGCAAGCCGGGCTACAACATCGCTGTCAAAGAACAGGGTGAGGGCGAGAAGGCCGGCGCAGCCAAGGAGCCGGATCAGCCGATCGAAACGCTGCTCGCCAAGGCGTCAGTGGAAAAGGGCCAGGCGACCGCCAAGCAATGTCAGGCCTGCCATACCTTTGAGAAAGGTGGTCCAAATCGGGTCGGACCGAATTTGTGGAACATCGTGAACCGGGCGCGCGCATCCGAAGCAGGCTTTAACTACTCGGCGGCGATGAAAGGCAAGAGCGGGAATTGGGGCTTCGACGAGCTCAACAAATTCCTGGCCAATCCACGCGGTTATATTCCGGGAACGGCGATGACTTTCGCCGGGCTGTCGCGCGCCGAGCAACGCGCCGATGTGATCGATTATCTCCACACCTTGGCCGACAACCCGGTGCCACTGCCAAAGGCGGCAGAAGGCGCCCCGCCGGCGGCCGGTGGCGAGCCGGCAAAGAAATAGCCTTATCAGCAACATGTCGACCGACGGCCGGGCCATCGCCCGGCCGTTTGCTTAAAGACCGCGGCGTTTGGCCACGGAAATTTGACACCTGGGCCACCTATGGCGGCTGCCGATGGCTGGCGAGGTACCGAAAAACCGACATAATCACGGATGACTGCATTGTGGGGCGCAAAGCCGGAGTAGTCGCATGAAATTGAGTCGCCGGTCTGTGTTGCGCGCTACAGCAGCCACAGTCGCTGCGCCCGCCCTCGGCATACTGGGCGCAGCGTCGCCGATCGGGCGGGCGTCAGGCGAGACGCAGATCTGGAGGCACGCGCTGTCTCTGTTCGGAGACATCAAGTACCCCGAGGGCTTCAAGCATTTTGACTACGTCAATCCGGACGCTGCACAGGGTGGCGCCCTGCGCCAGAGCGCTCTCGGCACGTTCGACAATTTCAATACCGTGGTGTCCGGCGTGAAGGGGAGCATTGCCATCGGTACCGAACTCTACACGGAGACGCTCACCACGCCGTCGCTCGACGAGGTGTCGACCGAGTATGGCTTGCTGGCAGAAGCGATCAGCTATCCGGCCGACTATTCGGCAGTCACGTATCGCCTGCGCGCGAAGGCACGCTGGCATGACGGCAAACCAATCACATCCGATGACGTTCTTTTTTCATTCGACGTATTGAAGAAGAACAGCCCGTTCTACGGCGCTTACTACCGGCATGTTGTGAAGGTGGAAACAACAGGGGAGCGGGAGGTCACCTTTACTTTCGACGGGCCGGGCAATCGCGAATTGCCGCAGATCGTCGGTCAGCTGCCGGTACTGCCGAAGCATTGGTGGGAAGGCACCGACAAGTCCGGGCGCAAGCGCGATGTCACGCAGACCACGCTTGAGCCGCCTCTCGGCTCCGGGCCCTACCGGCTCAAGGATTTCGCGCCGGGCCGCACATTGGTTTACGAAAAGGTCGATGACTATTGGGGCAAGGATCTCAATGTCATCATCGGGACCCGCAACTTCCAGACGATCCGCTACGAATTCTTTCGGGACTCCACGGTTGCGCTTGAGGCTTTCAAGGGCGATCAGGTCGATTGGCGCTTCGAGAACAGCGCCAAAGAGTGGGCGAACTCCTATGATTTTCCGGCCGTACGCGACAAGCGGGTGGTTCGGGAAGAGTTTCCGACCCGCAATATCGGCGTAATGCAGGCATTCGCCTTCAATACTCGCCGCGACAAATTCAAGGATCCTCGTGTTCGTCGCGCCTTCAACTTCGTCTTCGATTTCGAGGAAATGAATCGTCAGCTTTTTTTCGGCCAGTACAAACGGATTGCCAGCTTCTTCGAGGGGACCGAACTCGCCGCCACCGGCGTGCCGTCCGGAAAAGAACTGGAAATTCTCGAGACTGTCCGCGGCAAGGTGCCGGACGAGTTGTTCACCAAACCTTATACCAATCCGGTCGGCGGCAATCCCGAAGCCGTACGCAATAACTTGCGCGAGGCGTTGCGATTGTTTCGCGAAGCCGGTTACGAGGTCAAAGACACAAGACTGGTTGATGCCGGGAGCGGCAAACAATTCACCGTCGAATTCCTGGTTGATGAGCCCGCTGCCGAGCGCTTTGTGCTGTTTTACAAGCCCTCCCTGGACCGACTGGGAATGACGGTGAACGTGCGTGTGGTCGATGCAGCGCAGTACGAAAACAGGTTGCGCCAGTGGGATTTCGACATCATCGTCGCCTCGTGGGCGCAATCACTTTCGCCAGGGAACGAACAGCGTGGCTTCTGGAGTTCGCAGGCCGCGGATCAGCCAGGCTCGCGCAATTTGATCGGTATCAGGAATCCGGCGGTCGATTCGCTGATCGAACGAGTCATCTTCACCAGAGATCGCGAGGATCTGGTTGCCGCCACCAGGGCGCTTGACCGTGTCCTGCTGTGGAATTTCTACGTGGTGCCGCAATGGACCTATGGCAAGCAGCGTACCGCACGCTGGGATCGCTTTGGCCGTCCCGAGACGATGCCAAAATACGGGGCGTCGGCGTTCCCCACGGTCTGGTGGTGGGATGCAGCGAGAGCGGCCAAAGTGCCGCAACGGTCCTGATTCGATGAGATTTAGCCGCCGTCGCGCGTTGAGCCTTTTCGCCAGTGTGGCTGCAGCCGGCGCCAGCGGCGGAATTTTTACAGCGTCTGCGCAGGATGCCGATCGGCATGGCATGTCGGCCTTCGGCGATCTCAAGTATCCGCCGGATTTTCCGCACTTCAACTACGTCAATCCGAATGCGCCGAAAGGCGGTGTGTTCTCGCAGATTGGCCCAAGCCGCCAGTTCAACCAGTCATTCCAGACCTTCAATTCCCTCAATAGCTACATTCTCAAAGGGGACGCCGCGCAAGGCATGGAGCTTACGTTTGCGAGCCTCATGGTGCGCTCGGGCGACGAGCCTGATGCCATGTACGGGCTTGCCGCGAGCGGCGTTCGCATTTCCGATGATGGTCTGACGTATCGCTTCACGTTGCGTGGGCAAGCAAAATTTCACGATGGCACATCGCTGACCGCGCATGATGTGGTCTGGTCTCTGGCGACGCTCAAGGAAAAGGGCCATCCGATCATCACGCAACAGCTGCGCGACTTTACGGGTGCGGAGGCGGCCGACGATCGCACCGTGGTCGTGCGCTTTGCCGAAAAGCGCGGGCGCGACGTGCCTCTATTCGTTGCCGCGCTGCCGATTTTTTCGCGTGTTTATTATTCGAAAAAGCCGTTCGATGAATCCACACTCGATATTCCGCTCGGCAGCGGCGCCTACAAGGTTGGCCGCTTCGAGGTCGGGCATTTCATTGAATTTCAGCGGGTCAAGGATTGGTGGGGCGCCGATCTCCCGGTTGCGCGCGGGCAAGGAAATTTCGACGTGGTTCGCTTTGAGTACTATCGCGACCGCGAAGTCGGTTTCGAAGGCTTCACGGCAAAAAACTATCTGTTCCGCGAGGAATTCACGTCGCGTACCTGGGCGACACGTTACGATTTTCCTGCCTTCAAGGATGGACGCGTCAAACGAAACGTGCTGCCCGATGACACGCCCTCGGGCGCGCAAGGCTGGTTCATCAACACACGGCGTGACAAGTTCAAGGATCGGCGCCTGCGCGAGGCCCTGATCGATGCTTTCGATTTCGAATGGACCAACAAGAACATCATGTACGGGGCCTACGACCGGACCCATTCGGTGTTCCAGAATTCGCCGATGATGGCGAAAGGCAAGCCGGATGCGGACGAGCTTGCGTTGCTCGAACCGTTTCGCGGCAAGCAGCCGGACGAAGTGTTCGATGAGCCCTATGTGCCGCCTGTTACCGATGGCTCGGGGCAGGACCGACAGTGGCTAAGGCGCGGTGCGCGGCTGCTCGATGACGCCGGGTGCACGCTCAAGAACGGCAAACGAGTTTCGCCGGAGGGAAAGCCGATCACCATTGAGTTCCTGATCGATGAGCCCACATTCCAGCCGCATCACTTGCCGTATATAAAAAACCTCGGCGTGCTCGGGATTGACGCCACTTTGCGCGTGGTCGATCCGGTCCAGTATCGGGCGCGTGTGGACGCTTTTGATTTCGACATCACCGTTGAGCGCTTTAGCTTTTCCGCAACCCCGGGCGATTCGCTGCGCACTTTTTTTTCATCGCAAGCCGCAGCAACAAAGGGCACGCAGAATCTCGCTGGCATCGCAGATCCCGCGGTGGATGCGCTTGTCGACACCATTATTGCCGCCAGGACGCGGGCAGAACTGACGGCCGGCTGTAAAGCACTTGACCGGGTCATCCGTGCCGGGCGCTACTGGATCCCGCATTGGTATAAGGCGTCGCATTGGATTGCCTATTGGGACGTGTTTGATTATCCGGCCAACAAGCCCCGATATTTTCGCGGTATTCCGGAAACCTGGTGGTACGATCGCAATAAAGCGGCGAAACTAGAACAAAAGGGATAGGAAACGCTGCGGCTTCACGGCCGGCTGCGGAATGAGGGACGCATGACCGCGTATATTGTACGCCGCCTTCTGTTCATCGTACCCACGATGCTCGGCATCATGCTGGTGGCCTTCACCGTTGTGCAGTTTGCACCCGGTGGCCCGGTCGAGCAGGTGATCGCCAAGCTCACCGGCTCGGATACGGGTGCGACCTCGCGCATTTCCGGCTCCGCCGGGGGCGATTTTGGCAACCGCGGGCTGTCGCAGGGTGCTTCGCAGGTCGACGCGGCGAACTCCAAATACCGTGGGGCGCAGGGTCTCGATCCCGAGTTCATCAAGAAACTGGAAAAGCAGTTCGGCTTTGACAAGCCGGCGCCCGAACGCTTTGCGCTGATGCTGTGGAATTATGCGCGGTTTGACTTCGGGAAAAGCTATTTCCGCGACGTCAGCGTGTTGCAATTGATCAAGGAAAAGCTGCCGGTGTCGATGTCGCTCGGCATCTGGATGACATTGCTGACCTATCTGATTTCAATCCCGCTCGGCATCCGCAAGGCGATGCATGACGGTTCGCGCTTCGACATATGGACTTCCACCATAATCGTGATTGGCTACGCGATCCCCGGATTTCTGTTTGCGATTCTTCTGATCATCCTGTTCGCCGGTGGATCGTTTTTCGATTGGTTTCCTTTGCGCGGTCTCGTATCCGAGAACTGGTCGCAAATGCCGTTGTGGCAGAAAATTCTGGACTATTTCTGGCATCTGGCGTTGCCGATTATTTCGATGGCGCTGTCGGCCTTCGCCACCATGACGCTGCTGACGAAGAACTCATTTCTTGAAGAAATCCGCAAACAATATGTGCTCACTGCACGCGCCAAAGGGTGCACCCAGACTCAGGTGCTCTATGGGCATGTTTTCCGCAATGCCATGCTCATTGTTATCGCGGGATTTCCTTCCGCTTTCGTGCATGCCTTCTTCACCGGCTCGCTGCTGATCGAGACCATTTTTTCACTTGATGGGCTCGGGTTGCTTGGCTTCGAAAGCGTCCTCAACCGCGATTACCCGGTGGTGTTCGCCACGTTGTATATTTTCTCACTTATCGGGGTGGTTGTGAACTTGATCTCAGACCTGACGTACACCTGGATCGATCCGCGGATCGACTTCGAGACGCGGGAGGTCTGAGGTGGACGTACGCGCCGGTATCAAGCCGCCCGAGAGCACCGCCGTTTCCCCTATGGGGCTGGCAGTGCTGCCCGAAGGAAAAGCTATAGCGCTTTCTCCTCTCAACAAGCGGCGATGGGAAAACTTCAAGGTCAACCGACGCGGTTACTGGGCGTTGTGGATTTTCCTGACGATGTTCGTGGTGTCGCTGTTCGCCGAGTTTATCGCCAATGACAAACCGATTTTCATTTATGTGAATGGGCAGGTCTTTTTCCCGGCTGTCCGCACCTACCCGGACACGGCCTTTGCCAAAGAGCAGGACCCGAACCTGTTCGGCACCGCCGCGGATTTTCGTGACGATTACCTGATGGGCCTGATTCACAACGAGGGAGGCATCATCGTCTGGCCGCCGATCCGCTTCTCGTACAACACGCAAGTCAGCAGGCCGCCGTCACCGTTCCCGTCCAAGCCCACATGGTTGTTGACGCAAAAAGATTGCGAATTTGCTGCCAGTCACGGCTTTGCGAAATGCGATGAAGTGGAAACAAACTGGCTCGGTACCGACGACGGGGGTCGCGATGTCGTTGCGCGCCTGATCTATGGTTTCCGAATTTCGGTCTTGTTCGGACTGGCGCTCACCATCATTTCCTCGATCATCGGCGTCGCCGCCGGTGCCGTGCAGGGATATTTTGGGGGCTGGATCGATCTCCTGTTCCAGCGCTTCATCGAAATCTGGACCTCGATTCCGTCGCTCTATCTGCTGCTGATCATCTCTTCCGTTCTGGTGCCGGGATTCTTCGTGTTGCTTGGTATTTTACTTCTGTTTTCCTGGGTCTCGCTCGTTGGCCTGGTGCGCGCGGAATTCCTGCGCGGGCGCAACTTCGAATACATCCAGGCAGCGCGTGCTCTTGGTGTATCGAATACGGTCATCATCTTCCGCCATTTGCTGCCGAATGCGATGGTAGCGACCATGACCTTCCTGCCGTTCATTCTGTCGTCATCGGTCATGACGTTGACGGCACTCGACTTCCTTGGTTTCGGGCTGCCGCCGGGCTCGCCCTCGCTTGGCGAACTGCTGTCGCAAGGAAAAGCAAACGTGCAGGCACCGTGGCTTGGGTTCACCGGATTTTTCAGTATCGCCTTCATGCTCTCGCTCTTGATCTTCATTGGCGAGGCTGTGCGTGATGCCTTCGATCCAAGGAAGACCTTCCGATGAACACGTCAGAACCGCTTCTTTCGATTCGCGACCTGTCGATTGCCTTCGGGCATGACGCGCGGGAGGTCTTGGCGGTCGACCGCGTGTCGTTCGACATTCGCAAGGGCGAGACGATGGCCCTCGTCGGAGAGTCAGGCTCGGGCAAGTCGATTACCGCGCTGTCGGTTATGAAGTTGCTGCCCTATCCGGCGGCGCACCATCCGTCAGGCTCCATCAAATTTCAGGGCCGCGAATTGTTGACGATGTCGGAACAGCAAATTCGGGAAGTGCGCGGCAATGACATCACAATCATCTTTCAGGAGCCGATGACCTCGCTCAATCCCCTGCACACGATCGAAAAGCAGATTCGCGAAATTTTGTCGTTGCATCAGGGACTTAATTCTGTCGATGCGCGCGCCAAAATTATCGAACTGCTCGGGCAGGTGGGAATCCCTGATCCGGCCGGCCGCCTTGGCAGTTATCCGCACCAGCTCTCGGGTGGCCAGCGTCAGCGCGTGATGATCGCCATGGCGCTCGCCAACAAACCGGACCTTCTGATAGCCGACGAGCCCACGACCGCGCTCGACGTGACCGTCCAGGCGCAAATCCTGAAATTGCTGAAGGACATCCAAACCCAGCTTGGCATGTCGATGCTGTTCATCACTCATGACCTTGGCATCGTACGCAAACTTGCCGACAGAGTTTGCGTGATGCAGCGCGGAAAAATCGTTGAGCAGGGCGAAGTCGAGCGCGTCTTTACCGCGCCTGAACATCCTTACACCAGAGCATTGCTGGCTGCCGAGCCAAAGCCTGATCCGGCGCTGCCACGGCCGGATGCGCCAATCGTTATCGAAACGAAAGACCTGAAAGTGTGGTTTCCGGTCAAGCGCGGCGTGATGCGCAAGGTTGTCGGTCACATCAAAGCCGTCGATGGCGTCAGTATCGAGTTGCGAAAAGGCGAGACGCTTGGCGTCGTCGGTGAATCGGGTTCTGGCAAAACCACGCTTGGGCTTGCGATCCTCCGGCTGATCTCCTCTACGGGGCCGATTGTATTCATGGGCCATGCCATTGAAGGCCTCAAGTTCAAGCAGATGCGGCCCTTCCGCCACGACATGCAGATCGTATTCCAGGATCCATACGGTTCGCTGTCTCCACGCATGGCGGTATCTGACATCGTTGAAGAAGGCCTGTGGGTGCACCATCCGGGGCTATCGCGGACAGAGCGCGAGCAGCGCGTTGTAGCGGCGCTGACCGATGTCGGGCTCGATCCGGCAACACGGTTCCGCTATCCGCATGAGTTCTCGGGCGGCCAACGCCAACGGATCGCTGTCGCTCGTGCACTGGCTCTGGAGCCGACTTTCATCGTGCTCGATGAGCCCACCAGCGCGCTGGACATGCTTATACAATCGCAGATGGTCGATTTGCTGCGCGACCTGCAGAAACGGCATGATCTGACTTACATGTTCATCTCGCATGACTTGCGCGTGGTGGCCGCATTGGCAAGTCGCCTGCTGGTCATGCGCAACGGCAAGATGATCGAAGAAGGCGCGGCTGCCGAGCTGTTCAAGGCGCCAAAGACGGAATACACACGCGCGCTGTTTGCCGCTGCCTTCAAACTGGAGACGGTTCCCGAAGGTGTAGTGTCGCAGTAGCCAGGCATGTCGAAACGGCGAGAGCTTGCAGATTTATCTGCGGATGTTGTCCTGTCGCGGCCACAGGTGCTCGCCAAAGCCTATCGCGACTATCACCGTTACAGTGTGACCTTGAAGGGCGATGACGGTCCAGTCGTGCAGGAGCGCGACGTGATGATCGGCGGCAAAGTGGTCGTGGTGATGCCGATCGACATCGCGCGGCAGGAAATTGTATTGATCCGCCAGTTTCGTTTGCCAGCGCATTTGGCTAATGGTCACGGAGATCTCGTCGAGTTTGTTGCAGGACGTGTCGAGCCAGGCGAATCGCTGGCCGAGGCAGCACGGCGCGAGTGCACCGAGGAGATTGGTATTGCTCCCCGCGCGTTGGCCGAACTGTTCACCTTTCTGAGCACGCCTGGAGTGACGGACGAGGAGATCACGATGTTCGTCGCCGCTGTTGACGCTGCGAGAGTGCGTGAAGGCGCTCTGACAACGCCCGACGGCGAGCATGTTTACGTTCACCGCGTTTCCGTCGATGCGGCGCTCGATGCGCTCGATCGTTACACCATGCGCGGCAGCCCGTTGATCATCGGGTTGCAATGGCTGGCGCTCAACCGGCAGCGCATTCCCGAATTGCTGGGTTAGGCCACGCGCTTGACGGCCGTGATTTCACTGCCCGTCGCATTGATGCGTGCGATCGCTTTCATGGGCGGCTCGATCGCCACCATCATGTGATGGGCATTTGCATGGATCAGGGTCTCGGGATCGCGGGCGATGGCGACGTGACCCTTCCAGAACAGGAGATCGCCGCGGCGTAGACTTGCCAGCGACGACAGTTTACCGAGCGCCAGTTCCTGCAGGTCACTATCGCGTGGACAGGCGATACCGGCGGCCTGGAGCGAGACCTGCACCAGGCCCGAGCAATCCAGGCCAAGCGAAGTCTTGCCGCCCCACAGATAAGGGACCCCCAGAAACTGTTCGGCCACCGCCACGAAATCGGAGCTCCGTGCCTTGATCGGCGCGAGGCACACGGCCGGCACATGCCATCCGGATACGGTCACGGCGAAACGCTCATCTTGCCGTGCGATCGTCAATCGCGCGCCCATTGGCAGTCCGGCGATCGGAGGCAGCTTGATGTCGGGCGCCGGGAACGCCAACGCTCGCAATACGGCGACCTTGTGAGTGGGCGCCGGGCCGCTTGGTCCGAGCGAATTGGCCGACAACCAGCCGACACAGCCGTCGTTTTCCAACTGGCCCCAGGCCCAGCCCTCCTCAGTCGTTTCGTAGATCATTGCGCGTTCGCCAAGCAGCGCTTCGCTGTCCAGTCTTGCGTCATGCGATGGCGTGCGGCGGAGAGCGGTGACCGGTTCGAGCACCTGGTAGCGCCGGCCTTCGACAAACCGCTTGGCCTCGACCTGGCCTTGCAAATGTTTGGCCGCGATCTCGGGTCGAAACGGATTTATGCGGGGATCGAGGGCGACCATGTCAGTGTTTCATTGGCGTATGATGTTATCCTAAAACCGGCGCCCACTCTCCGGGAGATTCGCTACGAGTAGCGGGCGCAGAGTAACGCATAAAGTGCACGTGCCACCTGGCATTCGGCGCCTTCCGGGCGTCCGGGCCTTGCCGCCGGTGTCCAGGCGAAAATATCGAAGTGTAGCCAGGTTTTTGTCGCGACGAAGCGCCGTAAAAACAGTGCGGCCGTAATCGCTCCAGCATAGCCACCAGTCGCAACATTGTTGAGGTCGGCAACCTTCGAGTCGAGCATCGCGTCATAGGGCCGCCATAATGGCATCCGCCAGAGCGGATCGTTCTCGGCGACGCCGGCGCGGCCGAGCTCGCCGGCTAGTGCATCGTCATCGGTGAAGAACGGGGCCACCTCAGGTCCGAGCGCGACGCGCGCGGCGCCCGTGAGAGTGGCGAAATCCACGACCAACGCGGGTTTGTCTTCGTCGGCAAGTGCGAGCGCGTCGGCAAGGATCAGCCGGCCCTCCGCATCGGTGTTGCCGATCTCGACTGAAATGCCCTTGCGCGAAACGTAGATGTCGCGCGGACGGAAGCTCGTGCCGGAGATCGAGTTCTCGACTGCCGGAATTATGACGCGAAGCCTGACTTTCAATCCACGCGCCATGATCATATGGGCGAGTGCCAGAGCGGTTGCTGCTCCGCCCATATCCTTCTTCATATTGAGCATGCCGGTATCGGGCTTGATGTCGAGCCCACCCGTATCGAAACAAACACCCTTGCCGACGAGCGTGATTTTGGGATCGCTGGTCCTGCCCCACGTCATATCGATCAGCCGCGGCGCTCGCGCTGAACCGGCGCCGACCGCGTGCACCAGCGGGAAATTTCTGGCGAGTGCATCGCCGCTTGTGACCTGCACTTTTGAGCCGTGCTCTTTGGCGAGGGCGCGGCCGGCCGCCTCCAGTTCGGCCGGTCCCATATCGTTGGAGGGCGTATTGATGAGGTCCCGGCAGAGCGTCACACCTTCGACAATGCGGCTGAGGTCTTCGCCATCAACACCCTCGGGAACCATAAGGCGCACATTGCGCGCATCCGCCTTCCGGTACCGCGCGAACTGGTACTTGCCGAGCGCAAAGGCGAGTGCAGCCAGACGCGAATCGTGTGGCGCGTTGGCGAATCGATAGGTTCCTGGCGGCAATTGGCCGGACAGTTGCCCGGGCCGGAAGCGGTCAATTTCATTCTCATCGGGGGCTTCGATGCCGAACAGCGCGCCGGCGAGCGCCCCGTCTGCGGCCGGAAGCAGCATCAGCCGGCCGGGTCTGGCCTCGAAGCCTGCGGCAGCGACAAATGTGCGCCCCCGTTCGCCGATGTCCCTGGAGACTGAGTCGAAATTTCCGGTGTGCACAAACCAGATCGGTGTCGCCTGCGATTTGCCGGCGCTTGCAAAAACGGGATGCATGATGACTCCGCGGGGTCGCGCATCGAGGATCATGCGCGATCAAGGTCAATTTACAAGTTAACCAGTCGTTAGGGTTAACGTTTTATTGCTCGAGGTATGGGGCTGAAGACCAACGTCGCGCAACTGCTTGCCTCTGCTGCTTTAGCCGCCGCCCTGGCCTTCTCCACGGGCGGCTGCTCCAACATTGGCTCCCGGGATACGACCGGCTCTGTCACCACAACCAGCGCCGCTCCGGCCAGTCAGGACGAATGGCGGCGCTCCCTGGAGGCCTTGGGAGCTCGCTACCGCGAAAATCCCAATGACGCCGACGCCGCCATCGCATACGCCCGCGCGCTACGCGCGACCGATCAACGGGCGCAAGCGGTGGCCGTGCTCGAGCAGGCCTCGATCCGCAACTCGCGCAATTTGTCATTGCTCGGTGCCTATGGCCGTGCATTGGCCGACGCTGGCCAGTACCAGCAGGCGCTTTCGACCCTCGACCGCGCTCACCTGCCCGACAATCCGGACTGGCGCATTCTCAGCGTCCAGGGCGCGGTGCTCGATCAGATGGGCCGTCACACCGATGCACAACGCTACTATGCGTCAGCCCTAAAAATTGTACCCGACGAACCGACAATTCTTTCGAATCTCGGACTGTCTTATCTGCTGACGAAAGATCTGAAGAACGCCGAAATCACGTTGCGCCGTGCGGTGGCTCAGCCGAATGCTGGCCCCAAAGTCCGTCAGAACCTTGCATTGGTGGTCGGCTTGCGCGGCCGTTTCGAGGAAGCGGAGAAAATCGCCCGCTCCGACCTGCCTGAGAATGAAGCGGCCGCCAACGTCAATTATCTGCGGCAGATGCTTGCACAGCAGCACGACTGGAAAAAATTGGGCCGCGCCTATGCGCCCGCGGCTGCGGCCGACGCCGGCTCCTGATCACAACGGCCGTGCGATAGCGTCAGCTGCAGAGCGTGGTGGTGTAGGCCGGCGGCTGGATGCGCGGGCTCATGAACATCTTGTCCGACAATGTAATCCCGGTGGCGGCAATGTGGCTGAAGCCGGGGCTGAAGCCGGTGACCGGCACATACTGGTAGCTCACCTCGCTGAGCACGAGGTAGCTGTTCGGCACCGCGAGGTCGGAGGGGATTGTGATTGTGTCACCGTGCGCCCGGGGAGTCGTCCCGGTTGTCGCCGTACCCCACTGCACCGTCACCGCGCCGGCTCCATCGATTTTCAGGCAGGACACTTTCGCCGAGAGGGGGCCCGTGTAGGGCGACATGATCGCGGTCGACGCGGCAAAGATATTGTCCATATCGACCGTTGAGATGGTTGTGACCTGCGCCGTAAGGTTGGCAAGTGCCCCCGCGGTCAAAGTGACCTTGCGGTCCGCGGCTACGCCGTCAGAGATCTCGACGCAGCCGATGTAGAGCCCGAGCATGAGCGGTGCGATAAGAGCGAATTCGACCGCTGAGGCACCGCGCCAGTCGCGGCCGAAACGGCGCAAGAACTGAGATGTACGGGATGTCATTGTTTTCATGACCCAACGTCTCAATGATAAGGTTCGTTTCGGAAGACCGCTGTCGACACCAGGAGGCGAGTGTTGGCGTTTACGTTCGACAGGTTGTTACCAAGCAGCGAGACGTAGATCGGCCACTGATAATAGAGCGTGACAACCTCGATATTGCCGACGTCGCCGGGGCTATAGTTCACTTTGCTGGGATCGAGATTGCCATCTGTTATGGGCGGATCGCTGGTGATCGCCGAGAAACTGGTATAGGACTTGACGTCAACGTAAATGCCGTTCGCGCAGTCGAACAATCCGTAGATGTGACTGCACACTGCGGTCTTGAAGTCGTCCTTGGTCCACCCCGCCGTCTGCGCCTGGCCGGTCATGATCAGCCGAGCCGAATCAGCAACAGCGGTTTCAAGCGTCTGCCCGGCAAAAAAGACCAGCGCCGTTTCAAGAATCGCGAAAGTCAAACCAAGAAACGGAACCGCGACCAAGCCAAATTCGACGGCTGCCGCGCCATCCTGCTGGCGCACAAAACGGCGCACCAGGCGCGACGGCAACAGCCGGCAGACACAAGCTGAAATCCTGCTGCGTGTTAGTGGCATGACAAGCGACCCGATTGCTAAGCGGTGGTCGAACACCGAAATTCATAGCAAGAGCGTGTTTTTTAATTCTTGCCAGAATCCTAAGGAACCGCAGCAATCGCGTTAAGCAATTGCTAACCCTGCCAGGGCGCGGAAGCCGTTACTTGGGCGCCGAAGATTGCGCCTGGCCGTTGCGCGCACCGCTTTCAGACAGATTGGCGTTGAAATAGGCCGGGGAGTCGCCAAGGGTAATCCGGCGCTCACAATCCGATGCGCAGCTATACGTTTCGCGCTCAATGCCCCTGTAGACGACGACCATGTCCCCCGCGCCGGCACCCAGCACCTGCACGGTATGACTTAGAAGGACGCGCCCGGCTCGATCCAGCGCTACCAAATTGGTGGACCCGTATCCCTTGCCGGTAACAACAAGAACACCTCCGCCCTGAAGGGTAGCGTCGGCGATCAACGGGTTTCCAATTACGATTGTAGCGACCCGATCCGGCAGCTGCATGATGTGCGCCTGGTCGAGCCTTATTGACACAGTGTCCGCTTGGGCCGGCGCCAATCCGGTGAATCCTGCAAGCAGGACGGCCGAAAGCCACACGCGGAAATGTTGCCTGCAGCCCACTAAAGACATCGCGCTCTCCGGAACAGGACGCACAACAGGATCACCGCGAATGGCGGCAAGTCAAGTTGACGGTAAATTGGTGAATGAAGTGCAAAGAACGCGGTCGGACGAAGAAAAATCAGCGTTGGAATGGATACATCATCTGGGCGCCGAAGCTGTCCGGAAAGGCGGTGTCATCAATGCCATAGGCGTCCGGAAGGACGTTCGCAGGCATATAAAAAGTTCCGAATAGAAGGTCCCAAATGGGGAACGTGCCTGCAAAATTCATGGAGCCGCCGCGATCCGCCGCGGTGTGATGCCAGCGGTGAAACACCGGCCCCGCGATGACGTATTTGAACGGCCCGAGTGTCCAGTTCAGATTGGCGTGTACAAAGGCCGACGTAGCGGTGGTGAACGGGCCCACCCACAGCATCACGTTTGGCGAAATACCGGCGAGCAACAGGGCAACATCCACGAGAACCGTACCGAAAAATATGTTGAACGGATGAAACCTGGCCGCCGATATCCATTCGAGCTCTTCCGAGGAATGATGCACGGCGTGGTATTTCCAAAGGCTCCCGCGGTGAAAACCGCGATGAATCCAATATGTCAGGAAGTCCGACACAACCAAAAACGTCAATGCCTGAGCCCATAACGGCAGTTGGGCCAATGGGCCAAATCCGTCGTCATAGAATTCCATCAAGGCGTCGGCGCCGTGAATCCCGTAGAGATACGCGGCGCCCATCACCATGAGGCCGATGCGTACGAAACGCGCGGCGAGCGGGATCAAGAACCAGTAGCAGATGTCCGTGACGATCTCACGCTTGCGCCACCAGGGGCGACCGGGATTGCATGCCGACCAGTGTGTCAGGAGGGCGAACACGATGCCGAAGCCGATCGAGATCGGTACCAGCTTGAGCATGGTCTGGCCGGCGACCGTAACAACTGACATCATCTCAGCGAGCATCGGCAAAATACCTGGATCGCTAACTAACGACCTCCGGTATCGGGGCGCGCAGTTAAAATGCGATAAACAAACAGATTTTGTGTGCATAATAATAACATGCAGTGAGGCTAGGCATTGGTTCTGAGAACGCTCGGACAGGACATCGAATTAACGACCTGTTATCGATTGCATTTTTGGAGCTGTGGTTCGCTGTCCCTCAAGTAAATCGGCCGGGGAAAAGCCCTCTGTTTCCTCAATCAAATTAACCGCGGCGCAATCCGTAATCATTTACTAAAAGCCGAACGGTTCGGCCGCTGCCGGGGATCCGCTCAGGCAGCCAGGTGTCGGTCCAAGGGATTCCCATGAAGAACTTGTTCACGCGTTTCGCGAGGGACGTTTCGGCCGCTACGGCGATCGAATACGGGTTGATCGCAGCGGGTATTTCGGTCGCGATCATCGCCGTGGTTAATGGTATCGGCACCAATCTGAATGCCAGCTTCCATGCGGTTTCGACACAGCTGAAATAGTTGAACGGCAAGCGCTAACTGTTCCGCAAGCTTAGCCGGCGTAACCTGTCACCCCCGGATGTGTGTTGCGTGAGGAACGAGTGATCATGGTCACGGATGTAATCAGGCTTTTGCTGTTTCCCGCCCTGATGGCATTCGCCGCATCAAGCGATCTCCTGACCATGACGATCTCCAACCGGCTCTCGCTGGCGCTCGCAGGCGGATTTTTCCTGCTGATGATCGTCACCGGGATGAGTCTGCACGCCGCGGGGATGCATGTTGCGGCGGCCACAACTGTGCTGGTCGTTGCGTTTGTTTTCTTCTCGCAAGACTGGATTGGCGGCGGTGACGCCAAGCTCGCGGCCGCAACCGCATTGTGGTTTGGCTTTGACTATTTGCTCGACTATCTGATTTACGCGTCGCTGTTCGGTGGCGCCTTGACGCTGGCGATCATCCAGTTTCGCAAAATCCCACTGCCGGCGATGCTGGCGCGCCAGGGCTGGATTCTTCGCCTGCATGAGACTGACGGCGGCATACCCTATGGCATTGCACTCGCGGCAGCGGCCCTCGCTGTCTATCCGAAAACGGGATGGATGCCGGCCTACGGCATTTGAGTCAGCGGCGTTACCGCCGCAAGAAAACATTAACTCGATTTAGATACCGCTCCTTAACCATACCTTGACCTTTAGCTGGTGAAATCCGGTGGTAACGGCCGCATCGACGGCCACCCGATTTTCGCGGCCAAACCGGCCGTCCTGTCACGGTGAGAGTGAGCGTATGAAAGCTGCACGAGTGGTAGTCCTGACTGTCGCCATAGCAGCGGGTGGCGTTGCCGCCCTGCTTGCCGGCCGTTCTGGAAATCCTCCCGAGGTCAAGGTGGAGGCTCCCAAATTCAACACCGTCGACATTCTGGTCGCCAAGTCCGACATTTCGAGAGGGCAAACGCTCACTCCGGCGGAGGTCGCGTGGGAAGCCTGGCCGGCGACCACCGCCAGCGGCAATTTCATTCGCAAATCCGACCGGCCAAAGGCGCTCCAAGATCTCTCCGGCATGATTGTACGCGCCCCGTTTGTCGCCGGCGAACCGATTCGCGAAGTAAAACTGGTGAATGCGAAGGGCTCCGGCTTCATGGCCGCGATCCTCCCCGCTGGCATGCGCGCCATCTCAACGCAGATCTCGGCGGAAACGGGCGCTGGCGGGTTCATCCTGCCGAATGATCGGGTCGACGTGATTTTGACACCACGCGGCAATCGTGATGCCGAAAAAGGTGGCGGCGCCAGCGAGACCATCCTCCGGAACGTCCGCGTCCTCGCGATCGATCAGACCATCGAAGAAAAGAACGGCCTGAAGGTTGTGGTCGGCAAAACCGCTACGCTCGAACTCGCGCCAGGCCAAACCGAGACTTTGGCGCTGTCGCAACAGCTCGGCATACTGTCGTTGGCGCTGCGCAGCATTGCAGACACGACTGATGATTCGAAAATGGACGATATGGATTCACGTCGCAACGTCAATGTCGTCCGGTTTGGCGTATCCACCACGACCACACCGCGATGACCAATTGGGGGACTAAGGGGGACATGGCGAACAGGACATTGACTTGCGCCGCCGCATTGTGGGCGCTCACCATCTCCGCCGGAGTGGCGTCAATCGCCCCCGCTGTGGCGGCCGACACAGCCAATATGCCAGTCATGAAGTTGGCAGCGGGCGAAGCGACATCCCGCTTTATCCCGCTCGGAATCGGCAAATCGGTCGCGCTTGATTTGCCGGCCGACATCAAGGATGTGCTGGTCGCCGACCCGAAGATCGCCAACGCAGTTATTCGCTCTTCTCGCCGCGTTTACATGATCGGCGTCGCCGTGGGTCAAACCAATATTTTCTTCTTCGATGCCGATGGCAAGCAGATTGCCGGCTTCGATATTGCGGTTAAGCGTGACCTCAATGGCATACGCGCGGCTCTCAAACAGGCGATCCCGGATGCCGACCTCCACATCGAAGGCATCGGCGAGGGTGTCATGCTTTCCGGCAGCGCTGCGAACCCCCAGGAGTCGCAACAAGCCTATGATCTTGCATCGCGGCTGGTCGGTGACGGCAGCAAGGTGGTGAACGGAATTGCCGTGCGCGGGCGTGATCAGGTCATGCTCAAGGTGACGGTCGCAGAAGTACGGCGTGACGTGATCAAGCAGCTCGGCATCGACCTTTCCGGTACGCTCAACTACGGCACCGCGGTGGTGAATTTCAATACTTCCAATCCATTCTCGGCGAATGGCGGCCCGTTGTCCGAGACCTTTCTGACCGGCAAGTTTCCAAGTGTCACGGCGACTTTGCGGGCGATGGAGAGAGCCGGTGTTATTCGCACACTTGCAGAACCAAATTTGACGGCAATCACCGGCGAAACCGCAACCTTCATAGCCGGCGGCGAGTTCCCGATTCCGAACGGACTGTCGTGCGACACCACCCGATCGCCACCGCTGTGTCAGCCTCAAATCACGTTCAAGAAGTTCGGCGTCAGCCTGGTGTTTACGCCGGTCGTGCTGACAGAAGGCCGAATCAGCCTGAAAGTGATGACTGAAGTTTCCGATCTTTCGACCGAAAACGCGATGACCTTGCAGGTCACCGGTTCGACAACGTCGCTGACAGTGCCGTCGATCCAGACTCGCCGCGCCGAGACGACCGTCGAAATACCGTCAGGCGGCTCGCTGGCACTCGCGGGAATGATCCAGGAGCAGACCAAGCAGGCGATCAACGGTATCCCGGGCCTGGTCCAGGTCCCGGTTCTGGGTACCCTCTTCAGGAGCCGCGACTACGTCAACCACCAATCCGAGCTGATGGTTCTGGTCACTCCGTACGTCGTGCGCGCGGTGGCACAAAAGCAATTGTCGCGGCCGGATGACGGATATTCCGATGCCAGCGATCCGCAGAGCGTTCTGCTTGGTCAATTGAATCGCATCTACGGCGTTGCGGGCAAGCCCGACGCACGGCCGGCCAACGACTATCACGGCAAGTACGGATTCATTCTCGATTGAGTGGGGAGGAAAGATGAAGGCAATCCAAAAGGCGCAGTTCCGCAGTCGCCTGGCGTTGCGACTCTTGGCGGCCAGCGCCCTCGCGGCGAGCCTCGCGGGCTGCTACCAGACGGACACCGCGCAGGTCGAATATCCGTTCGATTATCGCCAACGCCACCCGATCACAGTGCGTGAGGGTGCGCAGAATGTCGAAGTGATGGTCGGCCGCAGTCGCGGCGGCCTCACGCCGAGCCAACGGGCGGACGTCGTCGCATTCGCGCAGTCCTGGCGTCGTGAGTCGAGCAGCGGGATTATCATCGAGATTCCGCGCGGCGGCCCGACGGATCGTGCAGCCACAGACTCGACACGCGAAATCCGTTCCATTCTTGCCGCCGTAGGGGTACCGACCGGCGCGATCTACGTGCGTCACTATCGTCCAACCCGATATGCGCTGGCCAGCATCAAACTCAACTATTCGAAACTGGTCGCGGAGGCAGGACCTTGCGGAGAATGGCCGAGGGACCTTGGCCCATCCTTCAAGTCGGGCGACATGGACAATCGGCCGTTTTGGAATCTCGGCTGCGCGAGTCAACGCAATCTCGCGGCAATGGTCGAAAATCCGGCTGATCTCGTGCAGCCGCGCGGAGAGACGCCACCATACGCCCCACGTCGCAACACGGTATTGAATAAGTACACGAAGGGTGAAAGTCCCTCCGCCACTTACGTTGGTTATGACACCGGCAAAATCACCGATATAGGACGATGATCAAGCACGCTCAGCACGCAGCCGTCGACACCGCGCGCATGCCAAACCCGGCAGGCGACGGCGACGATGCGCACATCGCACCTGCACCGAGAGTATCGGTCCAGGCCTTTTGCGAGACAGTTGAAACCGCTGCTGCCGTTCAGGCAGCCGGAGAGGACCGACGCCTGGCCAGGGCACATGTGAAAATCCAGATGGGCGGCATCGCTGCGGCAAGCGAAGCCTATCGCAATTCACCGACACCAAACGTCATCTTGATCGAGACGGATAATCGTACCGATGAGATTCTCCGTGGGCTCGATCATCTGGCCGAAGTATGCGACGCCGGCACCCGGGTGATCGTCGTTGGCCGCGTCAATGATGTCGCGCTCTATCGAGGCCTGACACGGCGCGGCGTGAGCGAGTACCTGATCGGCCCGGTTGGCACTCTCGACGTCGTGCGGGCAATCTGCGGCCTGTTCTCTTCACCGGATGCCAAGGCGGTCGGCCGGGTTATCGCGGTCGTCGGCGCCAAAGGCGGCGTTGGCGCTTCGACCGTGGCACACAATATCGCATGGGCCATCGGCCGCGATCTCGCGCTCGATTCGGTTGTTGCCGATCTTGATCTCGCGTTCGGTACTGCTGGTCTCGACTACAACCAGGATCCTCCACAAGGGATCGCCGACGCGGTGTTTTCGCCTGAGCGTGTCGACAATGCGTTCGTTGACCGATTGCTGTCGAAATGCACGGACCATTTGAGCCTGCTGGCGGCGCCGGCCACTCTGGACCGCGTCTACGACTTCGGCGCGGATGCCTTCGATACGACGCTCGATTCGCTGCGCAGCTCCATCCCGTGCGTGGTCCTCGATGTTCCGCATCAATGGGGAGCCTGGACCAAGCGCATTCTTGTCAGTGCCGACGACATCCTTGTGGTCGCCGGCCCCGACCTTGCCAATCTGCGCAATGCCAAAAATCTGGTCGATTTGTTGCGTGCCTCACGTCCAAACGATCACCGCCCGCGCTACTGCCTGAATCAGGTGGGTGTGCCGAAACGGCCGGAAATCACACCGGCAGACTTCGCAAAGGCGCTGGAAAGCGATCCGCTCGCGGTGATTCCATTCGAGCCACAGCTCTTTGGGTCCGCTGCGAACAACGGTCAGATGATCGCCGAAGTGTCGGCTGGCCATAAGACCGCGGAATTGTTCCGCCAGATGGCACAGGTGCTTACCGGCCGGGGGGAAATCAAACGCGCTCGCGGCGGCTTGCTCTCGCCGTTGCTTTCCAAGTTGAAGAAGCGAGCAAGCTGAAACGTGTTGGGAGTGAATCGCCTTGTTCGGCAAGCGTAGTGGAACTTCAGAGGCACGCGCTCCTGCGCCTCCGGCGCATGTGGCGCCGCCGCCAATTGTGCCGGCGCAAACGGCCGTCGAGCCGGCGGCACAGCCTGCGAGCGCGCCGATGGAGACCGGCCGCACACCGTTTCCGTCCGACGGGCTGGGCGCTCCGCTGGTGTCCGCACCGGCCGCGACTCGTCCAACGGCGCCTGCCAACAATGTGCCGTCTTCAGTTGATACGCGACGGTCTGAATCCTATTACGAGACCAAGGGTACCATTTTCGGCGCGCTGATCGAGGCGATCGATCTTGCGCAGCTGGCACGGCTGGACGTGGACTCGGCCCGCGAAGAAATTCGCGACATTGTCAACGAAATCATCGCGATCAAAAGCATTGTGATGTCGATCGCCGAGCAGGAAGACCTGCTCGACGATATCTGCAACGACGTTCTCGGATTTGGTCCTCTGGAACCGTTGCTCGCGCGCGATGACATCGCCGACATCATGGTCAACGGCTCAGGCACGGTTTACATCGAAGTCCAGGGCAAGATTCAGAAAACGGGAATTCGCTTTCGCGATAACCAGCAGCTGCTCAATATCTGCCAGCGCATCGTCAGTCAGATCGGACGACGAGTCGACGAATCCTCACCAATCTGCGACGCGCGCTTACCGGACGGCTCGCGCGTCAACACGATCGTGCCGCCGCTCGCCATTGACGGGCCTGCGCTCACCATCCGCAAATTCAAAAAGGACAAGCTCACTCTCGATCAGCTTGTCAGGTTCGGTTCGATAACCCAGCAAGGCGCCGAAATCCTTCGTATCGTCGGTCGCAGCCGCGTTAACACACTGGTATCAGGAGGTACCGGTTCGGGAAAAACGACGCTCCTGAACTGCCTCACCCAATTTATCGACGACGACGAACGCATCATCACCTGCGAAGACGCCGCCGAGCTCCAGCTTCAACAGCCCCATGTCGTGCGGCTGGAAACGCGGCCACCCAACCTCGAGGGCGAAGGGCAGGTCACAATGCGCGACCTCGTCCGCAACTGCCTGCGCATGCGACCTGAACGCATCATCGTCGGCGAAGTCCGCGGACCGGAAGCATTCGATCTGTTGCAGGCCATGAATACCGGTCACGACGGTTCGATGGGCACGCTGCACGCCAACAATCCACGCGAAGCGCTGTCGCGGCTGGAATCCATGATCACGATGGGAGGCTTTTCACTGCCGTCCCGCACCATTCGCGAAATGATCTGCGCCTCGGTTGACGTCGTAATCCAGGCCGCACGCTTGCGCGACGGCTCGCGCAAAATCACGCACGTCACCGAAGTCATGGGAATGGAAGGCGACGTGATCGTTACCCAGGACGTTTTCCTCTACGACATGGAAGGCGAAGACGCCAAAGGCAATATTCTCGGCCGCCATCGGTCTACCGGTATTGGTCATCCGCGCTTCTGGGATCGCGCCCGTTACTACGGTGAGGAAAAAAATCTGGCTGCCGCGCTCGACGCATCAGACGCCGGCAACGACGCCATGCGAACCTAACCGGAGCGCGGTGTGGAAATTCTCGCTGTCTTCTTCCTGGTCACAGTCGCCATCGGCGGAGTGGCCTACGTATTTCTCTATCCGTCGTTGTCCGGCGAACGCAAAGCCGAGCAACGCATGCAGAGTGTCACCAAGACCGAACCGCTGGCGCGAGTGTCGCGCGGGCCTCAGAAATCCCGCCGGGATCTCGTCGAATCTTCGCTCAAGGACTTCGATGAGCGCCACAAGAAAACCAAAAGAGTACCCATTTCCGTTCGAATTATGCGCGCAGGGCTGTCCTGGTCGAAGCGGCAATTCATAATCATTTCGGCCTTTATCGGGCTCTTCATGGCTTTTCTCGGCTTCCTGTCAGGGACAGGAATGCTTGGGGCAGCGGGCCTCGGTTTTGCCGGGGCTTTTGGTTTCCCGCGTTGGCTCCTTTCGTTTTTGAGAAAGCGGCGGGAGGCGAGATTCATAGACGGGCTTGCTGACGCGGTCGATATCATCGTGCGCGGCGTCAAGGCCGGCTTACCGTTGGGCGATTGCATAAGAATGATCACCATGGAGTCGTCCGAACCTCTGAAGACGGAGTTCCGTCTGATCATGGAGACACAAGCCATAGGCATGCCGCTTGGCGAGGCATGCGGCAAACTCTATGAACGGACGCCGCTGCCCGAGGCAAATTTCTTCGGGATCGTTGTGGCAATCCAGCAGAAGGCAGGCGGCAATCTTTCGGAAGCACTCGGCAACCTTTCAAAGGTGCTGCGCGACCGCAAGAAAATGCGAGCCAAGATTCAGGCGATGTCGCAAGAAGCGAAAGCGTCCGCTGCCATCATCGGCGCGCTGCCGATTGCCGTGATGATCCTGGTCTACATCACCAGCCCGCAATACATTTCGCTGCTGTTCACCAACCCGATGGGCCACATCATGTTGGCCGGATCTGCAGTGTGGATGACGATGGGTGTGCTGGTGATGAAGAAAATGATCAATTTCGATTTCTAGGCACTGACCGATGATGGAATTTCTGGTCAACGCACTGAACGTCAAGACCCTGACGATGCTGTTCGCAGCCGTTGCGGCGGCCGCTACGGTGCTGACGCTCACAATGCCCTTTGTTTTTGTCGATCCGCTCGACAAGCGCATGCGTGCGGTGGCGCTCGAGCGAGAGAAGATCCGCCAGCGTGAGCGCGAGCGCATGGCGCAGGAAAGCCAGAAGGTCAAATTAAGACAATCGCCCAAGCAATACGTCCAGAAGATCGTCGACCAATTCAACCTGAGCAAGTGGGTTGGTCAGGAAGAGGCGCGCCTCAAGCTCATACAGGCCGGCTACCGTGGTCAGGCTCCCTACGTTACGTACCTTTTCGTCCGGATGATGACGCCCGTCGTGTGCTTTCTGTTCTCCTTGATCTACTTGTTTGTCGTGCTCAAATTTGATCAACCGGCCACGATCAAGCTCGGTATCTCTATTGCCGCGGCCTATGTCGGCATGCAACTGCCGCTCGTGCTGCTCAAGAACAAGATCACGCGACGTCAGTTGTCAATCAAACGCGCTTTCCCGGACACGCTCGACTTGCTCCTGATCTGCGTCGAATCGGGCATGTCGATCGAGGCAGCCTTCAGGAAGGTCAGTAACGAAGTCGGTACCCAATCTGTCGCGCTCGCGGAAGAACTCACTCTGACAACCGCCGAATTGTCCTATCTGCCCGACCGGCGCCAGGCCTACGAAAACCTCGCGAAGCGGACGGATCTCGATGGCGTGAAATCTGTCTGCATGGCCCTACAGCAATCCGAGCGCTACGGCACGCCGCTCGCCACCATGTTGCGTGTGATGGCGCAGGAAAACCGCGACATGCGCATGTCGGAAGCCGAGAAAAAGGCGGCGGGACTGCCGCCGAAGCTCACCGTGCCGATGATTCTCTTTTTCCTGCCGGTGCTGTTTGTCGTCATTCTTGGGCCCGCCGTCATCAAGGTGATGGCGTTGCAGTAGGCCGCCCGGCCAAGCGAACCGTTACCGGGCCTCGGCAATTGGCAGCGCCGTCGTCGATTTGATCCGCTCCATGGCAAAGCGTGACGTGACGTTCTTCAGCGGCACCGTCGCGATCAGCTTTTTGTAGAACGCGTCGTAGCCTGCAATATCGGGCACGACCACGCGCAACATGTAATCGACATCGCCGGCCATCCTGTAGAATTCCATCACCTCGGGCATGGCGCCAACCACATCGGCAAAACGCTTGAGCCAGTCCTGGGAGTGGTCTCCGGTCTCGATGGAGACGAACACGGTGATGCTGAGACCGACTTTTTCAGGGTCGATGATCGCCACCCGTCGCGTGATAACGCCGTCTGCCTCCAGCCGCTGCAGCCGTTTCCAGCAGGGCGTCGATGACAGGCCGACGCGCTGACCGATCTCGGCTACCGAAAGGGAGGCATCCTCCTGCACCACCGCGAGGATCTTCCGGTCGATGGCGTCCATTCTTTCTTTCTCTCGGAAATGAGACAGGCATTCCAGGATGCCCATGTCATATAGAATAAACTTCTTATTTGTGTCCTGCACCTGTCTTTATAGAGAACAATATTCTATTTCAAGGGTAATCTCTCGCCGCCGAGAAGCGGCTTTCTAAGTAACGACGACACGCCATGAAAATATTTTTCCAGCTTCGTCCTGCCGCTGCCGTCCGACGCCTCGGCGAGGCGATTCTTTTCAGCGCCGCACTGGCCGCCTCGGTCGCCGCCGCGCATGCCGAACCGCTCGTGACCACAGAGTGGCTGAGCGCTCATCGTGCCGATGCGAACCTTGTCGTCCTCGACATCCGGTCGGCGATTGACGGTGGCGGGGCGCAGGCCTACGCGGCCGCCCACATCCCCGGCAGCGTCCACAGCGACTACGATAAGGCCGGTTGGCGTGTCACTCGAAACAACGTGCCGTTCATGGTCCCGACAGCAGCCGAACTGGAAAAGTTGATCGGAGATCTTGGGATCGACGAAGATAGCCACGTGGTCGTCGTGCCGGCGGGCGTCAACGTCCTGGATTTCGGCTCAGCCGCCCGTACTTATTGGACGCTGAAATATGCCGGCGTCAAAGACGTCTCCATCCTGGACGGCGGCGTTGCCGCCTGGCGGCAAGCTGGTCTGCCGGTGGAGAGCGGAGTAAAAGCTCCATCGCCAAAGATTTTCACGGCAACGATCGACAAAAGCATCCTGGCCGAAGCCACCGATGTCGAAACCATTGAAGAGAAGGGCGGCACAACGCTCGTCGATGCGCGGCCTGCGTCGTTCTTCTTCGGCAAGGAAAAGGCGCCAGCGTCGCAGGCCTACGGTCATATTCCGGGCGCGCTGAATGTCGACAGCGCCGGGTTCTATGATCCGAAGACCAACCGGCTGAAGCCGAAGGTGGAGCTCGCGGCAATTGCCAGCACCGTGCCCGCAGGGCCCGCGGTAAGTTATTGCAATACCGGCCACTGGGCAGCGACCGACTGGTTCGTTCTGCATGACGTGCTCGGCCGGAAGGACACCAGGCTCTACGCCGGCTCAATGGTCGAGTGGACGAGCAATGCAAATCGGCCGATTGAATCCTCGCGCACGAAATGGGACGATCTGAAAAAGGCCCTCGGCCTGGGTTCCTGAT
>DASSIJ010000146.1:0-2506 GCA_035692045.1 Pseudolabrys sp.
CGAGCCTGTTGACCAGGTCGACGACGTTGAAGAAGCGGCCGCGGGCTCCCGCCCGGATGCAGGCTCGGGCGATCGCGATGGCGAGATGGGTCTTGCCGGTCCCGGTGCCGCCGATGAAGATTGCGTTGCGCTTGGCATCCAGGAAGATACCGGTGGCGAGTTCACGAACTTGGCCTTCATCGATCGGCGTATCGGCGAAGACGAACTTATCGAGATCTTTGAGAACCGGGAACTTGGCGCCGCCGATGCGATAGCTGATCGAGCGGGCCTGACGATGGGTGCGTTCAGCCCGGATCAGGCTGGCGATGAGCGGATAGATCTCATCGCGGCGCGCAAGACCCTTTCCAGCAATCTCATCGAAGCTCGCGCGCATGCCGTAAAGCTTGAGTTCGCTCATGGCTTCCAGAATCTCATGGCGTTCCATCAGGCGATCTTCCTTATGCTGTCGTAGCGGCCACAATCGGCCATGGGTTCGATCTTCAGGCGCAGCGCATCGGGCGTAGTGATGCTGGGCGGCGTTACGGGCTGCCGGCGGCGCGCCAGCACGGTCAGGATCACATCCCCGCTGGCGATGCCCGCCTCCAGCGCTTCAGCACACGCGGCCTCAACCGCCGTCAGCCCATGATCGAGCACCGCGCCCAGCACCTTGACGAACTGTCGGTCGGCGTCGGCGTGTTGCTTAAGCTTGGCGCGAACCTGGGTGAGAGCGGGCGGCAGTGCCCAATCCTTGAACGGAGCACCGTTGCGCAAGGCGCCGGGCTTCTTCATCAGCACTGGCAGATAATGCCAGGGATCGTAGATGATCTGGTCGCGGCGGAAGTGGCGCTGGTGGTCGGCGACCACCTCGTCGCCCAGCAGCACGACGATGCGTTCGGCATGGGAGCGCACCAGCACCATTCGGCCGGCGGCGCACGCATCGACGCTGTAGCGATTATGATCGGCCATGATCAGGCAAGTGGTGCTGGCCCGCACCGCCTTCTCGACGAACCCGTCGAACGGGCCGCGCAGCTCCATCAGGCTCGTGCGTTCGTCCTGGAATACCTCCCAGATCGTCCGGTCCTTGAACTCCGGATGCGGGGTGCGCTGCGCACAGGGCGATATGAAGAACGGAACGAACTATTTGAACGGGCTGTAATATTCAGATTCAAGAGAGGCTTCCTGATTTGCGGAGGCCTTGGCATGCAGTTGAAAGCGATTTTGCAACGCGTTCCGGACCCGCGCGGCAAACAGGGGCAAGACTACAAGCTGTGGTCGATCCTGGGCCTGATTATTCTGTCGCTGTTGTGCGGCCGGCGGGGGATGAAGGCGGCTTTTGTTCTTGGACGCAGCCTGACCCGGCGGCAGAAAGCAAGGCTGGGCTTTGTCCGTGGAAAGTCGCCTTGTCATGCGACGCTGACGGAAACGTTGCGGGTCATCGACGCACAAGCTCTGGCCGATGTGCTGGGCTCGTTGGGTCTGCAGCAAAGTGGCGGCGCGCAACATATCGCGATCGACGGCAAGACGATGCGGGCGAGCAAGGACAGCAACGGCCGTGCCGAGCATGTGCTCTCGGCATTCTGCGGAGACTTGCAGACGGTGCTCGGACACGAGGCCTCGCGCGGCAAGGGGCTGGAAATTCCCGATGCACTCAAGCTCCTTGAGCGGCTCGACGTGAAGGGCAAAATCGTCACCGGCGACGCGATCTTTTGCCAGAAGTCGATCACTGCCAAGATCGTCGAGCGCGGCGGCGACTATGTCCTTCCGGTCAAGGACAATCAGAAGGCACTGCGGCAGGATATCGAAACGGCCTTCAACGAGCCGGTTTTTCCCCCTGTGCACATGGGATAGCGGCGTCGAAAAGGCGCATGGGCGCATCGAACGGCGCACCATCGATGTGCTGCCGGCCGCCGCCGCCGGGATTGAACGCGAGTGGCCGACGGTCCGGCAAATCTGCCGTATTAAACGTTGGCGCCAGTTCAAGAAAAACGGCGAGTGGCAACCGCCGCAACACGAGGTGGTTCTTCTCATCTCCAGCCTGAGCGCCGCCTCGCCGCAGGCTCTGCTGGCCAGCAATCGCAATCATTGGGGAATCGAGATCATGCATCGCAACAAGGACGTCATTCTCGGCGAGGACGGCTACACCAATCGTTGCGACAACGCGCCTCGCAACATCTTCTCCCTCACCGGCTTTGTCCTGAAAATCCTCAAATTCGTCGCGCACTCGCCAACTCGTGCCATCGAGCACTTCCAGGACAACAAAAACCGCGCAATCCGCCTCCTCTCAGGATTTCACTGAATCGCCCTGCTAACCGGGAATGTCTTGGCGATAACCCCAAGACTGATGTAATCGGTCATCCGGCTGCCCGCCGGAAGCCTCGCAACGGTGCGGGCCATTTTCTCTGTCCCCCCGATTCGCAAAGAGGCAGAGTGGAAAAATCATGGTCAATAAATCGTTAACTAAACAGTATTGGACCTAGAGTGGCTGATATTCACAACGTGGCAAAGCGAAACGAGTTCCGCCCCCGTG
>DASSIJ010000147.1:0-2626 GCA_035692045.1 Pseudolabrys sp.
TCACCGTCTGTCCTTCCGTGAACGCGATCTTGATGATCTGTCCGGTGATCTGACTGCGCACGACCACATTGTTGTAAGCGATGACTGTGCCCACGCCGCGCAGATAGATCGGCACATCGCCGCTCTGCACTATCCCGGCGATGACCGGCACGGTTGGCGCCGGCGCGGTGTGCGACGGTTTGGCGGCATAAGTGACGTGCCTGGCCTCCAATCCGATGCTGCCGGCCACGATCAAGGCCACCACCAGCATGAGGAGCCGCTTGCGCATCATGTCGCCCCGATCTTCTCAGCAGCCGGATGATGGTAGAAGCGCACCGACACCGTTGCTCGTCGGTCCTGTCGACGAACTTGAACCAGCCATCGTGGTGAAACCCGCGCACGGAGTGGCGCTGCTGGGCGCCGGAACCGTGATCACGGGGCTGACGCCCCCGCTATCCATTTCGATTGCGCCGAGCGGAATGGTGCCGCCATTGAGCGTAGAGCTCGAACTCCCGCCTGAGTTCGATAGCGGCGAGGCGGTGCCGCCAGGAGACAGCGTTTGTGACGAGGTGCAGCTCGACGTTGAATTTGTCGACGGAACGGCCGTCAATCCTCCGCCATCGAATGTGGAGGTCGCGCCGACCGTCATTCCCGTCATGCCGGAAGCATTCGTTCCGGCCAGCCCCGAACCGCTGGCGTTGCAATTCATGGTCACTGTCGGACTTACGCCGCCTGGATCGATCTCGATTGCCCCGAGCGGAATGCCGGTGCCGCTCGATCCGCTCGGACCCAATGTGCTAAGCGGCGATGTTGCCCCCATTGCAGGGGGGCTCATCGAGGTTTGCGCATGCCCTGCCCCGCAGCCCATCAGAATCACCGCCGCAATCGCGAGTAATCTTCGCATCGACACCTCCTGTCGCTCGAAGATGGGCGCCACACGCGACAGAGGCCACTAAATTGGGGTTTAGAAAGCTAAATTCGGCTTTAGGAAAACCGTTGTTCCTTGGACGGCGACAGCTCACCGGAGAACACATTGGTCGAGAGCAACGTTCGCTCGAATATCCGATGATCCGGAAACGTCACGCGCTTGAGCCCGCAATGCACGCGTTCTCTATCCGGCTTCCGTAATATTGGAAAACATTCAGGCCTGGGCGCGTCAGTAGCTTCCATCGGCGAATGGAGTTTTTTGTAACCGGGATTTTGTCCGTGATTTGCACGGGCCTGCGCACCCAATCGACACCTAGGTCTTACCCGCAGGGACGCACGATTAAATTCCAATTTAGTGTTCTAAATTCAATTTTAATAGCTGTTCCCAACCTGCGGTCTATCTTCCGAATACGTATAGAGGCGTCTGCTGGAGTCTTCAGCAAGCGAAGAACTCGCCTGCGGCGATGGGAATAGGAGCGGCAATGGACGAGAATAACAACGACCGTTTTCGGGTTGGACGACGTGAGGTGCTGGTGACCGGTACTGTTGCCGCCGTCCTTGGCCTTACTGGCCTCCCGCACGTCGCATCAGGTTCTGGTTTGTCCGATGCCGAAAAAGCACCTGCTCCGGTGACGGTGGAACTTCAAGTGAACGGCCGCTCCCATATTATGAGCGTTGATCCGCGCACGACCCTCCTGGACGCCTTACGTGAACATCTCGCACTGACGGGCTCCAAGAAGGGCTGCGATCATGGCCAATGTGGCGCCTGCACGGTGCTGCTGGACGGACGTCGCATCAACGCCTGCCTGAGTCTCGCAGTGATGCACGATGGCCAAGCTATCACGACCATCGAAGGTTTGGCTGAAGGCGAGAGGCTGCATCCTTTGCAGGCGGCCTTTGTCACACACGATGGCTTTCAGTGTGGCTATTGCACCTCGGGGCAGATTTGCTCTGCGATCGGAATGCTCAGCGAAAGCCGGGCGGGCATGCCGAGCTATGTGACCGGAAACCTGACGCAAGCCCAACCCGAGCTTAGCGATGTCGAAATCCGAGAGCGGATGAGCGGCAACATCTGTCGCTGCGCTGCCTATCCCAACATCGTGGCGGCAATCAAACAAGTAGCGGGAATACAATCATGAAATCCTTCACTTACGTCCGAGTTGAGTCACCCGCTCAGGCCGCCGCTGCACTAACCGAACCTGGGGCTAAAGTGATTGCCGGCGGAACGAATTTGCTCGACTTAATGAAGCTACAGATCGAGACCCCGACCAAACTTGTCGATATCAACCGTCTTCCCCTGGACAAGATCGAGGAGACCCCGGAGGGCGGGCTGCGTATTGGTGCGATGGTGCGAAACAGCGACCTCGCGGCCGATCCTCGCGTGCGCCAGCGTTATGGGGTCTTAAGTCGAGCCCTGCTGGCAGGTGCGAGCGCACAATTGCGGAACAAGGCCACCACCGGCGGCAATCTGTTGCAGCGGACGCGATGCTATTATTTCTACGACGTCACCAAGCCGTGCAACAAGCGCAACCCCGGTTCGGGCTGCGCTGCGCTCGCCGGCTTCAATCGAATTCACGCAATCCTCGGTACCAGCGAACACTGCATTGCCAGCAATCCATCCGATATGGCGGTGGCGATGCGAGCGCTCGATGCCCAGGTGGAGACTGTCAATGCCAAGGGCGATAACCGCGTCATTCCGATTGCCGAATTCCATCGTCTG
>DASSIJ010000148.1:0-4327 GCA_035692045.1 Pseudolabrys sp.
TTCGTGACTGGGTGCTGTCAATCTCAGGCGGGCCGCTTGTTTCGCTCGCCATTGCCACGAATGTCCTTGCCGCCCTCACCGGTTCGGCCTCGGGCGGATTGACCATCGCTCTCGATGCGCTTGGCGATACGTACCTGCAGCTTGCCGTCGACACAGGAATCGATCCGGCGCTCATGCATCGCATCGCCGTCATCGGTTCGGGCACCCTCGACAGTTTGCCGCACAATGGCGCTGTCGTGACGCTCCTTGCGGTCTGTGGATCGACGCACCGCAAGAGCTACTTCCATATGGTGATGGCGAACATCGCGGGACCGATTCTGGCTCTGGTCGCCGTTATCATCCTGGGTTCGACGTTCGGATCATTCTAGCCGCGAACAACGAACGTTCGTCACGGCGTAAGCGCAATCGGAATGGAGTATGGAATGGCAACGACGCTGCGGGCGATCTTGCCACATCTGTTCGCGTTGCTGCTGGGCTTCGCGCTTCTGCAGATGGGCAATACGCTGCAGGGAACGCTGTTGAGCATTCGCGGCGACATTGAGGGGTTTTCGTCGACCCAGATCGGCGCAGTCGGTGCATGTTTTTGGGCCGGCATTGTTGCTGGATCGCTGCGCAGCGGAACGATCATCCAGCGCGTCGGCCATATTCGGACTTTCGCCGCATTGGCAGCCATTGCTTCGACGATCCCCCTTCTCCACCTTCTCCTGATCGATCCGGTGGCATGGATGATCCTGCGCGCCCTCACCGGATTCTGCTTTGCCGGTCTCTTCATTGTCGTCGAAAGCTGGCTCAACGCAGCCGCAAAGATCGAAACGAGAGGACGGATTTTAAGCATTTACGGCATGACCGGACTCATGGCCGGCATTGGCGGACAACTCCTTCTGCCTGCGACCGATCCCCTGGGCTTTAGACCGTTTTGTATCGTCGCTGTCACACTTGCACTCTCTCTCGTGCCGCTCGCTCTGAGCCGGAGCACCGCACCCTCGGAAGCCAGCATCGGCGCGCGAATTAATCCGCGCAAATTGTATGGGCAATCGCCGTTCGGCGTCGTAGCTGCCTTCCTTGCCGGAGCAACCACCGGCGCGTTTTTCACTCTGGGACCGGTTTTTGCGCAAAAGCGCGGGCTCGACACCGGTGAAATCGCGATATTCATGTCGAGCGGCACACTCGGCGGATTCTTGATGGCATGGCCGCTGGGTTGGCTGTCGGATCGTATGGACCGACGCCCGGTAATCATCGCTGCTTCGATAACCGCAGCCACGATGCTGCTTGGCATGATCGCTGTTGTGCCGCAGGGCGCCTACGCATGGATTCTATATCTCTGTGTTGCGCTCTTCGGGGCAACTGTCGTTCCAATCTACAGCATCATTATCGCTCAAGTGAGCGATGTTCTTGCCAAAGAGGAGTTGGTGGCCGCGTCGGGAGGATTGCTGCTCCTTAACGGCATCGGGGCAACAATCGGGCCCATCATCGCCGGATTTGCCATGTCGGCTACGCCGCGCGGATTGTCTTACACGCTGGTGGCCGCACAAACCTTGATCGCCGTTTGGGGATTGTACAATCTATTGCAGCGTGCCGCGCCGGCCGCAGCACTTAAGAGCCATTTTCTCGTTGAACCGCCCGTGCCGGTCGGAACAAGTTTGACTCAAGCTCATTCAACTGCTGAACAACGGGGGTAATCCGGCCTTACCGCCCGACGAATGTGCTCACGCTGAAAATGATGGCCAGCGCCAAAAGCAGCGCGCTGGCCACCGGCCATTCGCGCAGGTGTTCATCAATCTTTTCCATCACCGCGCCTGAGGCGCCGGCGAGACGCGCAAGCCCCTTGTCAGCTGCCAGCAGATCCCCCGCCGGTATGCGCGGGAGGAGACGGCCCCAATGCCAGAGCGCCAGGCTCGCGAGACAGCCTAATAAAACCGGCCAGAGTGCTTCCCAAATCTCTGCAGGGGCGAGCGCACTACGCAATGAGTCGTATGTAACAGAGGAAAACAGCATCCAGGGCAAGACGGCCGCCGCAAGCGCGGTCGCGAGCCACGGCCACACCAAAGCCCGAGCTTCTGCGATTTCCGGCTGCTCAGAGCCACTCCACATCCGGCGCAAAAAGTGCAGCATCAGAAGCGTACTGCCGATTGCCGAAAGCGTCGCGAGCACGCCCACAATCCCGTCGCTCATGACAGGCTTCATCGCCAATTTCGCCAGCGCTCCTCCAGTCAACGGAAGCCCGCCAAGGCCCAGCGCCAGCACTGCCGCCGGTACCAGGACCAACCAGACGCTACGCCTCGTCGAAGCAACTGCACCGATGGCCAGGAACAGACCGCCTTTGACCAGAACGTGAAACGACGCTGAGAATGCTGCCACCAACACGGCACTGCTCTCGCCGGCAGACAAGCCCATGCCAAGCGCAGCCGCGAGCAATCCCATCTGACTCACGCTTGAATAAGCAAGGACCGTCTTTGGATTGGCTTGCGTAATGCCGATGACCACGCCGTAAAAGGCAGAAAACAATCCGGCGATGACCAATATGCCACCCCAATCCGGCATCGATGAATCGAAAGGCAGGAAGCGGATCAATCCAATCACTCCCACCTTGACTGCCGATCCGCTGAGAACCGCCGCTGCCGCAATCGGTGCGGCCGAATAGGTGAGCGGCATCCAGACATGAAACGGGAAAAGCCCGATCTTCAACCCGAAGGCCAATATGAGGAAGGCCATGGCATAGTCGCGCCATGGCGACGTCGCCAGAGAAGCGACAGCATCGCCGATCAGCAAGCTACCGCTCGGAACTCCCACCGCCATAAGCACGAAGGCCATCAGAAGGAGGGCTTCACCGAGAACGGCCAGCCCCACGTAGACAGCGGCCGCGCGCTTTGCCTCCGCAGTGCGGTCAAATGCGATGAGACCATAGGCAGAAAGACTTGCGAGCGTAAAAAAGAGGTAGAACCCCGGCAGATCGGCAGCCAGGAAGGTGCCGAAGTTGCCCGTCAACGTCATCAGCCACCAGACGGCGAAGGCCCCGGCATTTGGCTTGTCCCGCAGATAGTTGCCGGCATACGCACCGGCAGCGACCCACAAAAGCGCAGCAACCCCGATCAGCACGGCGCCGGGTTCGTCGAGGACCAGTGTCAGTCCGAGCGCTTGCGGAAAGACGACGGTCGAGCCGTCAGCTTCAAAACATGCGGCTGCAAGGGCCGGTAGCGGCGCGAGCGCGAGCGCCAGGTGCATACGATTGCGCAACCACCCTGACAGGCAGGCGCACAGCATTGCGAGCGGGAGCGCCAGCGTGATCACCAGTAATATTCCCGCGTTCGTCACCGGTGGACCTCACTCCAGAACATTTGTGTGCATTTCGGGCCGGCCAATCATCAGAAGGCCTGAAGGTTGCAACGGCATGAGACCGAGCAACACAGCGCAAAATGCGACGGCCAGCACTATGACCTGACGATGCCGCGGTATCGGCACACGTAATGTCAGCGAGCCGTTCGTGCTGAGCGCCTTTCCGAGCACCATGAACACATATCCGCCCGCAAGCAGGCCTCCCACCAGCATGATGACGGCCCACCACAACTGCCCTTCCATGACCGTCGCTGACAGCAGCATCCATTTCGCGACAAAGCCGCCACTCGGGGGCACTCCCATCAACGACAGGCCGGCCAGGCCGAAGGCGAAAACGGTCACCGGAAGGGCGCGGCCGATGCCGCCGAGGTCCGGAATTTGATCGTGCCCGACTGCTTCGGCGATAAGGCCCGCCGCCATGAACATGGCCGCCTTCGCGAAGGCATGAGAAAATAACTGGAGCCACCCGCCGGTCCACGCGATGCTCGCCCAGGGCGTGCTCGCAGAATCGCCGGAGGCGAGCGGAAAAATAAAAAACAGATAGCCGATCTGCGCGATGGTCGAATAGGCAATCAGCAATTTCAGCCGTGTCTGACGCAGCGCAAGCACGCTCCCGAACAGAACCGCTCCGGCGCCCAGCGTCGCGAGCAATTGAGCCGTCGCAAAAGTCAGAAGGCCCGGCATGGCGTCGAACCAGAGCCGGACGATCAGGATAAAGGACCCCTTGACGACGAGCGCAGACAAGATCGCGCTGCCGGGTGCCGGCGCGCCGGCATGGGCTGGCGGCAGCCAGAGATGCAGCGGGAAGAGCGCTGTCTTTGCCAGCAACCCCGTTGTCATGAGCGCGGCCGCGATAAAGGCAACCGGTTCGGGTTGAACGCGTGTGGACAGAAGGGAAATGTCGAGCGTGCCGTAGGCACCATAGATCAGCGCGGTTCCGAGCAGATAGAGTATCGAGCCAGCCAGCGCGAAAAGCATGTAGCGCAGGGCCGCT
>DASSIJ010000149.1:0-13762 GCA_035692045.1 Pseudolabrys sp.
GGCGAGCGCTACGGAATTCCGGTGGTCGGCACCATGGCCCATTCTTTCGTGCAGGTGCACGACGACGAGATGACTGCATTCGAGAATTTCGCTCGCGCGCGGCCGGACGGAGTCGTGCTGTTGATTGACACCTACGACACCGAGGCCGGCGCGCGCAAAGTTGTTCAACTCGCGCCGAAGCTTAAGGCCGACGGCATCACGATCCGCGGCGTACGCATCGACAGCGGCGATCTCGCGTCAATGTCGAGAAAAGTGCGCGGTATTCTCGATGCCGGCGGACTCAAGGACACCATCATTCTGGCGAGCGGCGGCATTAACGAAGACGTGCTGCAAACGATGATGGCGGCGAAAACGCCCATCGATGGATTCGGCATCGGCGTCAACCTCGATGCCTCGATTGATGCACCTTCTCTCGATTGCGCCTACAAGCTGCAGGATTACGCGGGCAAGCCAAGGCGCAAGCTCTCTGAGGGCAAGGTCACGTGGCCCGGACGCAAACAGGTCTGGCGGAGCTACGGCGCCGACAAGCGCATGCGCGGAGACATATTGTCGCTTGAAAATGACAACCAGGCCGGCGAAACACTGATCGCGCCTATCATGCGCGGCGGGAAACGCGTCGCCCCCGTGACGACTTTAACGCAGGTCCGAGAGCACGCCGCACGCGAGCTTGCCAAGTTACCGGAGCCATTGCGAATGCTCGAAACGGGGGTCGAATACCCCGTGCAAATTTCCAAAGCGCTGAGCACTCTGGCCGCGCAGATGGATAAAACGCACCACTGATTTCGGGCATCCGCTCGCGGGAATGAACGGCGAGGTCTACTTTGTCCCCGCCCGGTTCCAGCCGCGGGCACCTTCGCCATAGACCTCGTGACCGGCGTCGGTGACAACCACCGTATCCTCGAGCTTGATGAAGCCGCGGGTCGGATGCATGAGCGTGGTTTCGACTGAAACCACCGTGCCCGCTTCGAGTGGACGCTCGGCATCCTCGGCCGGATAGGGCACCGGACCGCGCGTGGTGAGCCGCGGCGCCTCGTGGCTGACCAGACCCATTCCGTGGGCGAGAAAGTCCAGATGATTGTGATGCTTGGATTTCGCGACCAAAGGTGAGGCAGCACTGTAGATTTCTTTGCCCAGCGCGCCGGCACGGATCGGCTTCATCGCGGTGCGCTGGATTTGCTCGATCTCCGCCAGGAGATCATTGAGCTCGGCGTCTGGCTCGCCCTGGATCGCCATGCGGCAGACGTCTCCAATGTAGCCGTGGTAGTTCCCGCCGGAATCGATCGACATTACGTCGCCATTCTCCCATTTCTGCTCGGAAGGCGCGCGGTTGAAACTGGTGCCGGCTGTGATCAGGCAATATTCGAAGGTCAGCCCGCGGTTGGTCTCTTCGCGCCGCAATGCTTCCACCATTTCGGCTTTGGTGATGCCCGGCTTCGCGCCGGCAATAACCGCCTGCATGGACTCAATGACGGCTTCGGATGCGAATTTCAGCAATTTGAGTTCTTCAGGTGATTTCTTGACGCGCTGACGTTCGAGCACGAACAGTGCATCGACCCAATCGGCATCGGGGAATGCTTCGCGCAGCACTTTGGAAGCGTCATACGGCAGGAAGCCAAATTCGACGGCGATCCGTTTGGTCTTGAGGCCGGCCTTGCGGATATACTCAACTGCTTTCTGCATTGCGTCGACGGAGCCGGCGGTATTGGTCTGCGTTTCCGGCGTCCACATCGGGTTCACCTCACGCTGGAATTTCTCCAGGCGGTGACCGATGTAGGCGGCCTTTTCCGGCGCGCTTTTCGGATAGACCAGCACCGGCAAATAGCGGGTGACGCCGGTCGCATCCATGTAATCGAAGAAATCCGCTCGATGGCCGCCGAGCAGATATTGCACGTTATGCTTGGACGTAGCGACGACAACGTCGATGCCGGCTTCATCCATCAGCCGGTCGAGGCGCTGATGGTCAAATGGAATCGCGAGACCACTCGATCGCTGAGCGTTGATATTCATGACCGCTTCTCCGGCTCTCAACGTGAAACCCGCAGACTAGGACCAGAGTTCCTTGCTCGCAAGCCGGGCGCCTTCGCTGAGTGCCTCCAGCTTGGCCCACATCACGGACGGATGCACGCGGCGATAGAAAGGTCCCTGGGCAAAACCGCAGTCGGTGCCGGCAATCACGTTCTCGCGTCCAATGAGCCTCGCAAGCCGCACGATCCGTTGGGCCACCAGTTCAGGATGCTCAACCACATTGGTGGCGTGACTGATGACGCCGGGAATGAGCATCTGGCCGGAGCCAAGCCTGGCGTCCTTCCACACCTGCCATTCGTGTTCGTGGCGTGGATTGGCGCCCTCGATCACATAGGCCCCGACCTTCACTTTGAGAATCAGGTCCACAATATCCTTGAGGGGCACGTCGCTCGTGTGCGGCCCGGGCCAACTGCCCCAGCACACGTGATAGCGGATACGGTCGGCCGGCAGGCCCTCAATGGCGTGATTGAGGATGTCGACCTGAGTCGCGAGCCAGCGCCGGTAATCGGCAAAGCTTGCGGGCGGCACCATGCGGTCAAAGGTGACGGCGCTGCGCGCATCATCGAGCTGCAGCAGGAACCCGCTGTCGACGATCATCCTGTATTCAGTGCGCATCGCCTCCGCGATGGCTGTCTGCAGCTCTTCATCGCTCTGGTAGTATTCGTTCTTGCGGTCAGGGATTACGCTCGCCGGCGCCGCCACCGGGAGGAACGCCTCCTCGACCTTCACCGTCTTCAGCGCGGCCTTGAGGTTATCGATGTCGCGCTGCAGCTCGGCCTGGCCCGTGTATTTGATCGGGCCGACGCAGATGGCCTCGGTGGTTGTCGAAACCGCCTCCTTGGCATCGAGCTCGGCGTAGAATTCGGAAAATTTGGTGCGGTCGGCGCCGCGCTTGAACGGATTGGCGGCTTCATGCCTGATCGGCCGGCGCTCGAAACCGGAGAGTCGCTCAAGCGCGTACTGCGCCCAGCTGATCGATTTGCCAAACTCACCATCGCTCACGACGTCAATGCCGGCCTGCGCCTGTTCACGCACGACATCGCCGACAGACTCTGTCAGGCACGTCTGGTAGGCCTTCTCGTCGTAGGACTTGCCGCCCTGCCTGGCGCGCAGGAATTCCTGCAACGGCTGTGGACGAATCAGGCTTCCGACGTGGGTCGTGAGTATGCGACTGCTGCTGCGTTTCATGCACGCTCTATGCCTCCCGAGCGGCTGAAAGGCAATGCTTGGGCAGTTGCCCAGCGTTCGTCATGCCCGCGCTTGTCGCGGGCATCCACGTCTTCGCAGTATTGAACGCAGCAAGACGTGGATGGCCGGGCCATAGGCATGCGAAAGCACGCCGTCCTTTGGACGGCTATGCCCGGCCATGACGAGTTAGCCTAGGCCTTCACGACACCGATGAATTGCTCGAGCTTGGCGGGATCATTGCGCAGGGTTTCGCTCGCCCCGTCATAGACGATGCGGCCGCGATCCATCACCACTGCGCGCGGCGCAATATCAAGCGCAAGGCGCGAGTTCTGCTCGACCAATACGGTTGCCAGCCCGCCTGCCTGGGTGAGGCGCTTCACGGCACGCGCCAGCTCTTCGACAATCACCGGAGCGAGGCCCTCCGAAGGTTCGTCCATCAAGAGCACGGTCGGGTTGCCGATCAGCGCACGGCCGATCGCCAGCATCTGCTGCTCGCCGCCCGACAACTGATTGCCGCGATTGTCGGCACGCTCCGCCAGACGCGGAAAAAGATCAAACACCGTTTCGATTGTCCACGATCCCGGCCGTGCGGCGACCTCGAGGTTTTCACGCAACGACAGCGACGGAAAAATCTCTCGCTCCTGCGGCACATAGCCGAGCCCGGCGGTCACGCGGCTATAGGTTGCAAGCCTCGAAATATCCGCGCCATGCAAGGATATCCGGCCGCCGTGAAGCGTGGTGTGTCCCATGATGGTCGCAAGCAGCGTTGACTTGCCCACACCGTTGCGGCCGATGATTGACACGGTTTCGCTGGCGCCAAGCGCGAGGCGGACATCCTCAAGCACCACAGTCTCACCGTAGCCGGCACGGACGTTGTCCAGCTCGAGCGCGCGCTCAGCCATGGCGGTCTCCGCGGTGGCTTTCCTGGCCGAGGTAGACCGCCCTCACCTGCTCGTTGTTCATGATCTCGTTCGGCGTGCCTTGCGTGAACACCGCGCCCTGCACCAGCACGGTGATTTCCTTGGCAAAACGAAAGACGACGTCCATGTCGTGCTCGATAATCAGCACGGCGATGTCGGGGTCGAGTGCGGCAACCACATCGAGAATAAGGTGACTTTCCGACGACGGGACGCCGGCCGCCGGCTCGTCGAGCAGAAGAACGCGCGGTTTTTGCGCGAGGGCAATGGCGATCTCCACGAGCCGCTGGCGGCCATAGGGCAGTTCGCGGACCAGCTTGAGCGCGTCGTCAGTCAGCCGCAATGAGTCGAGGTGATCCAGTGCCTCGTCGATCACGACGCGCCTGGAGCCCGCAGAGCGCCAGAGATTGTTGCAATGGCCGTCGCGCTCGCCGATTGTCATGCAGAGATTCTCGAGCACCGTGAGCCCGCGGAAAAGCTGATTGATCTGAAAGGTGCGCGCGAGCCCGCGCCGCGCGCGAGCGGCCTGGCTCAATCCGGTGATGTCATCACCGTCAAGCAGCACGCGGCCTGAATGGGGCTTGAGCACCCCGGTAATCAGATTGACCAACGTTGTCTTGCCGGCCCCATTGGGGCCGATAAGTGCCCGGCGTGCCCCGCGTTCAAGCGTAAGATTGACGTCACGCGTCACCGGCAATGCACCGAAGGCGCGGTTCAGCCCCTCAACCTGCAGCGCGGCGGCGGTCATGACGGCGGCTCCTCGACCGCAGTGCGGCTGGCGATGAGCAGGGCGACAGCATTGATCGCCGCCCCGATTGCCGCGCCGCCGAGCGTGAAAATGATCGCGCGCGCCGGCATACCGGTGACATAGGACATCATCAGGTCGGCTTCCTTCAGATTGACGGCAAAGCCTGCGAGGAACCCGATAACGGCGCCATCAAAGGCGGACGAGCCGATCGCGTTCCAGTAATCGCGCTTCCACACCAGCCGGCGTGAAGCAAACGATCCGCGTTCGCTGCCAGCCAATAGGCTGCGTGCATCCTCGGCCAGCCCGAGCAAGCCGCGCCGGGCGAACAATACCGCCAGCACCAGCAGCAATCCGATGCCGAGTTGCCAGAAGGTCGGGCTTAATTTTGAAAAATAGTCCTCCAGGATCATGTAGACCGCCGCGCCCAGGAACGGCCCATAGAGCCTCCCGGCGCCGCCAAGAATGAGCATCACCATAACCTTGGCTGAATTGTCGAAGTCGAACACGGCGAGCGTGACGTAAGCATTGGTTTGCGTGAACAGCGCACCGGCAACGCCGGCAATCGCCGCCGAGATCGCATAGACCGTCACCAGCCGCCGATGCACCGGTGAGCCGATGGCGTGCATACGACGCACGTTTTCGCGAATACCGGTGAGCGCCTGGCCGAATGGCGAATAGACGGTGCGGCGCACGAAATAAAAAATGACCGCCAGCACAATCAGCACGTACCAGTAATTGGTGTGGCCGTAGAGGTCGTATTGGAAGGTACCGAGCAACGGATCGAACACCAGACCCGGCAAACCGTCATAGCCGCCGGTAATATCGGAACGCAGATTGCCCGACTCCTGCAACATGGCGGCGAACGCAATGGTCAGCATCAGCAGCGTCAAGCCGCGATAGCGCACGATGAACCAGCCGACGACCGCGCCGGCAAGCCCCGCCACTAGTCCGCCGACAACGATCCCGCTGATCGGCTCGCTCCAGCCCAGCCGCAATGAGGCGAGCGCAACCGTATAGGCGCCGATGCCGAAGAATGCGGCATGACCGAGCGTCACGATGCCGGCATAACCGAGGATCAAGTCGAGCGAGAGCGCGAACATGATCATGATCAGCACTTGGCCGCCGAAGGTCATGCGGTTCGGGAAGACAAAGAAGCACGCGATCGCGATCAACCAAGGCAGCGCCTCCGGCCAGCGGAAATAATGGCGGCGAACGAGATAGTCCGCACCGCGCCCGCGCGCGTCGAGCATTGCCGGGTCGCGAGGTTTGCTCTCACTCACGGCCAAAGAACCCCGTCGGCTTGTACAAAAGCACGATCGCGGTGATCGCATAAATGAAGAGATTGCCTGCCACCGGGAAAGCATATTTGCCGCCGGTGTCGATGATCCCGATCACCAGCGCGGCCAGCAGCGTACCCTTGAGACTGCCAAGGCCGCCAACCGCGACCACAATCAGGAAAAGCACGAGATACAGGACGGCAAAGGATGGCGTCAGCCCAAACAACTGGATGGCGAGGCCGCCGCCGAGCGCGGCAAGGCCCGACCCCACCGCGAAGGTTAGCGTGAACAGCCGGTCGACATTGATGCCGACCGACTCGGCCATGCGCCGGTTGTCGACGGCGGCGCGGATCTTGGCGCCGATATTGGTCCGCTCGAATGCATACCAGAGCACGGCGATCAGCACGACGCCGATCGCGATCAGAAAGGCGCGATAGCTCGGAAACGCGCGGAATCCTAGATTGACGTCGCCTTCCAGCCAGTCCGGGAGCGGCACCGATTTCGGGATTGGCCCGTAGAAATAGGTGGCGGTGGCGATCGCCATGAACGCAAGGCCGATGGTAAGCAGCACCTGCTCGAGGTCGGTAGATTTATAGAGCCGCTGGTAAAGCCGGCGCTCAAGACGCGCGCTGATCAGACCGATGAGTACGGAGGCGATGATCAGCGAGGGCACAAAGCCAACGCCATAGGAACGCGTTAGCGAGACCACCACATATCCGCCTGCCATGGCAAAAGCGCCATGTGCGAGGTTGACGAAGCCCATCAGCCCCATCGTGACCGAAAGGCCGACGGAGGTGATGAACAGGAACATCGCGTAAGCCAAGCCGTCGAACAGAATGCTGACAGCAACAATGGCGAAATGCGGCACGAGCCCCACCTCGTGTTGAAGAAAAAACGCCGCCGCGCCTTTTATGCGCGGCGGCGCTGTTATGTGTCAATCAGCCGAGCATTCATGAGCCGCAGCGGCCGACCTTGAGCTCCTTGCACTCATCCTTCACTGCCTTGGTCGTGCCAAGGATCCTCTCGCCGAGCTTGCCGTCCGGCTTGCGATAGACCTCCATGGCGTGCTCATCCTGCACGATGTCGCGTGTGGCAGGGTCGATCATCACAGTTCCGCGCGGGCCATCAGCTGACCAGCCTTTCATGGCGTCGACCACCTTGGCGCCATCCGACACATTGCCATTGAGCTTTTTGATGGTGTCGAAGATGGCGTGCATGGTGTCCCACCCTGCCGCCGACATGAAGTCCGGATAGGAGTCCTTGCCGTAAGCCTTGTGCCACTCTTCGTTGAAGGTCTTGTTCGCCGCGCTGTCGAGATCGACCGCATAGTGACCCATCACGATGGTGCCGATAGCGGCATCTCCCATGTCCTGCAGCTTGTTGTCGGGGATGAGGTCCATCGGACCGATCAGCTTGATGCCAGCCTTGCGCATACCGAGTTCGCCATAGGCTTTCATCACGCCGGTTGCATGCGCACCGGATGGGATGAACACGTATATGCAATCCGGGTGCTCGTCCTTGATCTTCTGGAAGAACGGCGTGAAGTCCGGCACCTGCACCGGGCTGCCCATCGGGATCGCGTCGGTGATCTTGCCACCCGCCTTCTCGAAGCCGGTCTTGAAGGCTTCGGTCGAGTCCTTGCCGGGCGGGAAATCGGTATAGGCCATCGCGGCCGTCTTGCAGCCGATCTTGTTAAAGGCATAGGCGCCCATCGGGAATGCCGGATGCCACATGCTGAACGATAGCCGCACGATGTACGGCGAGAGATTTGTGATCCAGGCTGTGCCGGCATTGGCGATCACCATCGGCACCTTGGCCTGTGTGACGACCGGCGCCAGCGCGATCGCTGAGGGCGAGAACACGAAGCCGGTCAGGATCGGCACCTTGTCATTGGTGATCAGTTCCGTGGCAACGGTCTTTGCCTGGGCGCCGGTCGGCGGGCCTTCGTCACGCTTGATAAGCTCGACCTTGTGCGGCGCAATATCGTTGGCGTGAAGCTTGACGTACAGATCGAACGCCTTGTCGATCTGGTGACCCAGATCGGCATTGGCTCCGCTGAACGGCAGAACTACGCCGATTTTGATGGTCTCGGCCTGGGCGGCTCCGCCCACACCAAAGGCCAGGGCGGCTAACCCCAGCCAACTAATCATACGCATCATATCCTCCCTACATCCTTGAATTAGTTGGGAATCCCACTAATCCATAAACCGCTTCTCGCCCACTCATCCTAATGGACTAAATTGAAGCGGTTGGTCAATCGGGAGCGGCGCGATGACGCGCCGTGACTGAAAGGTCAGGCGGCGCTTTTGGCGGCAATTGCGGCGGCTGACTCCGTGGACCGAATTCCCCGTCCCGCAGGCATCGTCGCGGACGAAGTGACCTCGACACGATTGCGACCGTGCTCCTTGGCACAATAAAGGGCGTGGTCGGCCTGGGTCAGCAGGTCGGAAACATCGAGTGTTCGCTCCATGCAATGAACCAGCCCGATGCTGACCGTCGCACAGACTGGATAACCATCCACCTGTTCGGCCAGCTGCGCAAAGGTCACACGAATTCGCTCCGCTACTTCGACCGCCTTCTCGCGGCTGGTTTCCACAAGCAATGCGGCGAATTCTTCGCCGCCCAGTCGCCCAACCACGTCCGAACCTCGCATCGATTTGCGCGCGGCATCGGCGAATATCGCCAGCACGCGGTCGCCGACCGGGTGGCCAAAACGGTCATTGATCGACTTGAAGTGATCCAGGTCGACCAGCAGAACGGCAACCGGCCGCGGGTTAGCGGCATGGCGCTTCGCGAGCAGTGACGCATCGTGCAGGAATGCACGGCGATTCGAGATGCCCGTGAGCGGATCGACCATGGCGGCGGTGCGGTGGCGCAGCTCGGTGCGCTCCTTTGCCATCGCCAGCAAGATGAAGGCGCTTGAGATGGTGAGCAGCAAAGACTCGGTACTCAGGATGGTCATCCACACGCTGCCAAAGACATGGTCGCTCGCCGAGCCTGGCAGGAGCGCGACCAAGGGAGTGCGCAACAGAAACAGCGTCCCATGAGCGAAAAACATGAAAACGGCCGGCCAGCGCGACACCAGCGGTTCATCACGGCCCCGCCAGAATTCGTAGGCCGTCAGCCAGGTGTAAGCGGCGATAATTGCCGCCGCGATCAGCGAGCGCAGATTGATATCGTAGAGCATTATCGGCAGCCGGCAGACGAGCAGCCAAAGCACGGCGCCGGTTACGAGATAGACCGGCTCGACAGGACGCCCATCGAAAACGCGAGCGCCGGTCCACGTCACCGCGAAGGCCGTGAACAGCAACGCATTTGCAAGGTCGATGCTGATGAGATCCGGCACCTCCCCGTACATTCCGAAGAGCCCGATCGAGGCAAGCCGGGTCAGATAGGCAAAGCCCCACCAGCAGACCGCGCGCAGCGCAAGGTTCTGCGCCCACACGAATAGCAGCAGCAAGCCCAGGATGGCCTCAACATAGATCGTCACCTTGAACAGCGTCTGGACGTCGAGGGTCATCACTTCGAAAGCCAATCTGCCGGCCCAGCTGGGGTCCCGATCCACAACCGCAATAGACCGGGCGCGGAAAAGAACTGATGAATGCGCCGGGCATTGCGGCGTTATGGTTTCAAAGATATTTCCAAAATCGTCCCAATCGCTCAAAATCCGACCGAAGTCGGCCGGTTTTCGTCGGAGATTGGCGGACTTGTGGGTCCAATAGGCCTCCACTAGGTTCAGAGACCCACATCAGCCCCCGGAACCGGGCATGCAAATCCGCAACGGCATCATCGAAGCTATTGGTCACACCCCGCTCATCAAGCTCCGGCGCGCCTCTGAGGCGACCGGATGCACCATTCTGGGCAAGGCGGAATTCATGAACCCGGGCGGTTCAGTGAAAGATCGCGCCGGCCGGCAAATGATTCTGGAGGCGGAGAAACGCGGCGAGTTGCGCCCCGGCGGACTCGTGGTGGAAGCGACAGCCGGCAACACCGGGATCGGACTGGCTTTGGTCGCCAATGCGCGCGGATACCGCACACTGATCGTTATCCCTGAGACGCAGAGTCAGGAAAAAAAGGACATGCTCCGGCTGTGCGGGGCCGAGCTCGTGGAAGTTCCTGCCGCCCCTTACTCCAATCCGAACAACTACCAGCACGTCGGGCGGCGTCTCGCCGAGCGACTCAAGAAGACGGAAAAGAACGGCGCCATATTCGCCGATCAGTGGAACAATCTCGACAACCGCAAGGCGCACTACGTCTCGACCGGTCCGGAAATCTGGGAAGAGTGCGCTGGAACGGTTGACGGATTCATCTGCGCGATCGGTACCGGCGGCACGATTGCCGGCGCTTCAAGCTTCTTGCGTGAGAAAAACAGAGGAATCACAATCGGCGTTGCCGATCCGCGCGGTGCGGCGATGTACCATTTGTTCAAGGACGGTAAGGCGAAAGCCACCGAAGGCGGTTCGATTACTGAAGGCATCGGGCTTGGCCGCGTGACGCCGATCATCGATGACATCAAAGTCGACAAGGCCTATCTCATTCCCGATGAGGAAGCGGTGCCGATCATCTTCGATCTCATCGAACACGAGGGCCTCTGCCTTGGCGGTTCCTCCGGCATCAACATCGCCGGCGCAATTCGCCTGGCAAAGGACCTGGGGCCAGGCAAGACAATCGTGACGGTCCTTGCCGACTACGGCAGCCGCTATCAGTCGAAACTGTTCAATCCGGATTTCCTGCGCTCAAAGAAATTGCCCGTTCCGGATTGGCTCGAACGCAAATCGATCGTCAATCCGCCGCTCGAGAAGACCTGACGATGCCGACGGAATGCCTGTTCCGGGAGGACTCGTATCTCAAGGCCTGCGACGCGCGCGTGGTCGCCGTCACCGGGCAAGGCGGCATTGTGCTCGACCGCACCGTCTTCTATGCGACGTCGGGCGGACAGCCGGGCGACACCGGAGCGCTCACGACGGAAAACGGCGCTCATATTCCAATCGAGACAGCCATCTATACTGACGCCGCCAAGAGCGAGATTGCCCACGTGCCCGCAGCCGGCGCGCCGGCGCTCAAGGTCGGCGATGCCGTCACCGCGGTGATCGATTGGGACAAACGCCATGCCCGCATGCGTATGCACACTGCGCTGCACCTTCTCTCAGCCGTACTGCCCTATGCTGTGACTGGCGGCTCGGTCGGCGACAGCGAAAGCCGCCTCGATTTCGATATTCCTGAAGCCGGCCTGGACAAGGATGCAATCACGGCGAAGGTCACCGAGATGATTGCTTCCAATGCTCCGGTCAGCAGCCGATGGATCACCGATGCCGAACTCGATGCCAACCCGGGTCTGGTCAAGACCATGTCGGTCAAACCGCCGATGGGCACCGGCCGTGTGCGGCTGATCGAAATTTCGGGGCTGGACCTGCAACCCTGCGGTGGAACCCATGTTCGCGCGACCGGCGAAATCGGAGCGGTTCGCGTCACGCAAATCGAAAAGAAGGGCAAACAAAACCGCCGCGTGCGGCTTGCCCTCGCCTAGTTGCCTCGACGGAACGATTGGGCAATGGTGCGCATTGTTCCCTTTTGATCGGTCACACCCATGAACACGAACTCCGCAAGTCGCTGGCTCAAGTCGGCAGAATGGCTCGCCGGCCAACTCGGCAAAAAGGACGTCGCCATCGTCGACGGTTCTTACTATTTGCCGACGCAGAAACGCGATGCCAAGGCGGAATACATCGCTGCGCATATTCCCGGCGCGGTCTTTTTCGACATCAACGCGGTTGCGGACGACTCCACGGACCTGCCGCATATGTTGCCCGGCCCCGACCAATTCGGCGAGGCGGCTGGCGCCCTTGGCATCTCGGAGAACGACACCATCGTGATTTATGATGGACTCGGATTTTTTTCGGCGCCGCGTGTGTGGTGGACGTTCCGGATTTTCGGTGCACGCAATGTGTTCATTCTCGATGGCGGCCTGCCGGCCTGGAAACAGGAAGGGCGTCCCACCGAGGCCGGCGAGGTGAAACGGCCAAAACGCACTTTCAATGCCAGCATGGATACCGGCGCCGTGGCCATGGTCAGCGATGTGCAGATGGCGCTCAATAGCGAAGACACCCAGGTCGTCGATGCGCGTTCGGCCGGCCGTTTTGCCGGGACCGAGCCCGAACCGCGCCCCGGCCTGCGGCCAGGTCACATGCCGGGCGCGCTCAGCGTGCCTTCCACGGAAATAGTCGAGAACGGACGTCTGGCGTCCCCTGACAGGATCCTTGCCGCATTCACGAAAGCAGGCGTCGATATCGACAAGCCGGTCATCACCACCTGCGGCTCGGGCGTCACCGCCGTGATTCTTGCAATGGGGCTCGATGCCATCGGCAAGAAAATGCCGCGCGTCTACGATGGTTCCTGGTCGGAATGGGGCGCGCGCCCCGATCTGGCGGTCGAGAAAGACTAAGCGTGGCGCCGGTCACCGCAAAATCTGGCTCAAAAACAGCTTTGTGCGTTCGTGTTTCGGATGAGCGAAGAACTCTTCCGGGGCATTGGCCTCGACAATCTGGCCCTCATCCATGAATACGATGCGGTTCGCCACCTGGCGGGCAAAGCCCATTTCGTGGGTCACAACCAGCATGGTCATGCCGTCGTGGGCGAGCTCCACCATGGTGTCGAGCACCTCCTTCACCATCTCCGGATCCAGCGCAGATGTCGGCTCGTCGAACAACATGATTTTCGGGTTCATACATAATGCGCGCGCAATGGCCACGCGCTGCTGCTGGCCGCCGGACAGCTGACCCGGATACTTGGCGGCCTGTTCGGGGATCTTCACCCGCTTGAGATAGTGGAGCGCCACTTCCTCGGCCAGCTTCTTCGGCATCTTGCGCACCCAGATCGGCGCCAGCGTGCAATTGTCCAACACGGACAAATGCGGGAACAGGTTGAAGTGCTGAAACACCATGCCGACCTCGCGCCGCACCTCATCGATTTTTTTCAGGTCTGCGGTCAATTCGACGCCATCGATGAGAATCCGTCCGGCCTGGTGTTCTTCAAGACGGTTGATGCAACGGATCATGGTCGATTTACCCGATCCGGATGGCCCACAGATAACGATACGTTCGCCTCCCATGATCTTGAGGTTGATATCGCGCAGGACATGAAAATCGCCGTACCACTTGTTCAGGCCCGCAATCTCAACGGCAATCGGCGTGTTGAGCTTCGCTGGCTTGAGCAGCGATCCGTGGTTTTCCGCAACACTCATGGCTTGTCCTTCAACGTCGATCGCTTTTCGCAAGGCGGGCTTCCGTCGCGCGCGCATAACGCGACATTCCGTAGCAGAAGACCAGGTAGAAGATCGCGGCGACGGCATAGCCGGTTGTGCTGGTGACCGGGGTTGCCCATTTGGGATCGATACGCGCCACTTCGATCGTGCGCAGGAGATCGAATATGCCGACAATGAAGACGAGCGTCGTGTCCTTGAACAAACCGATATAGGTATTGACGATATTCGGGATCGTCACTTTCAGCGCCTGCGGCAATATGATCAGCCGCATCATTTGCCAATAACGCAAGCCCACCGCCATGGCCCCTTCATATTGGCCCCTCGGGATGGCCTGCAGGCCCGCGCGCAC
>DASSIJ010000150.1:0-16634 GCA_035692045.1 Pseudolabrys sp.
CGAATATCCCACATCGATCCGGCGCAGCCGAATGCGCCGGATTCCCTCTAGGGCGATAGGGTCCAGACCCCATGGTCGACCACCGCAGGTACGCAGCGTAACTCCATGAGCATCCGACACGCTTTTTGGGACAGAACCTGATCCTCCCGCCCGCTCCAGCGATTAGTCATCGTGGAACGCCCGCCAGCAACTAAATCCGCTAAGTCAGAAAAAGTTCCCGTCATGGAGAGGAGCTTTTTTCCAACGTTGGAACTCCGGCATACATCATTGAGTTTGCTTGTAAAATGTTGATCGAAGCGCCGTCCGGTGCCCGATACCTTGGGCTAACTGCGGCCTACAACCACAGGATTTTTTTTCGATAGGTGAGGTCGTCCAGCAGCGGTTTTGCCGGCCCTTGGTGAACCACCGCGCCGCGCTCCAGCGCGAAGACGCGATCGGCCAGTGCCAGCACCAGGTCGAGATTGTGCTCGACGATGACAATCGACATGTGTTGACGCAAAGCGTCAAACACGTGGAACAGTTCAAGCACGACAGCCGGCGCCAATCCCTCAAACGGTTCGTCCAGAAGGAGAAGCTTGGTGTTGCCGGATAGCGCGCGCGCAACGGCGACCATCTGCTGCTCGCCGCCGGACAGATAGTCCGCTGCGACATCCATGCGCTCTTTCAAGCGGGGGAAGAGATTGAGGATTTTCTCTTCGCTCCAGACCACGCCGGTGCTGCCATCGGTCTTTCGCGCCAGCCGGCCCAGCGCCAGATTGTCGGCGACTGTCATGCCGGCGAAAAGACCGCGTCCTTGCGGCACATAGCCGACGCCCATGCGGGCGATTTCCGGCGTGGGAAGGCCGGTAATATTCCGTCCGTCGAAGTCGATCGTACCCGAGGCCGCAGGCACCAGGCCGCAAAGTGTTTTCAGCAGTGTCGACTTGCCGGCGCCGTTGCGCCCCAGCAGGGCCACGATTTCTCCGTCGCGCACGTCAAGGGTGGCATCGTTGAGAATGTGGCTTTTGCCATAGAACGCGTTCACCTTTTCGAAGCGCAGGACGCGGTTCTCTCCGGCCCCAGTCGCAGCCCTCCCGGCCGCCGGCGGCTGCCCAGTGCCGGTATAGACTTCCTGTACGCGCCGATCGTTGCGAACCTCCTCGGGCGTGCCGGTCATCAGGACTTCGCCCTGATTCATCACGGTGACCCGGCGCGAGAAACCAAACACGCGGTCGATATCATGCTCGACGATTAGCACCGGAATCCTCACGGCGATATTCTTGATGAGATTTGACACCCGCTCGCGCTCTGCCGCGGCAAGGCCTGCCAGCGGCTCATCAAGCAGCAAGACATGCGGTTTGGATCCGAGGGCAATTCCCAGATCGACCAGCCGTTGTCCGCCGTAAGACAAATCGCCGGCCGGGATATCCTCGATGCCCTCGAGCCCGAGAAAACGGATCAGTTCGGCGGTTTCTCCGTTGATATCGCCGAAACTGTCGATGTCACGCCAGATATCGAAGCGGGCCGAATGGCGGGCCTGAAGCGAAAGGCGAATGTTTTCGGCGATCGATGAATTGCGAAACAGGCTGGTAATCTGAAAGGAGCGGGCGAGACCTTGTTGGCAGATGTCCTGAACGGTCAGGCCATGAATGTCGCGGCCGTTGAGTCGTATCGTTCCCTGGTCAGGACGATACAAACTCGAGACCAGATTAAATAATGTTGTTTTCCCGGCACCATTGGGACCGATCAACGCGTGGATTTCACCGGCCCCGAGTTGAAGGCTCGCGCCTGACACGGCATGAATTCCGCCGAAATGCTTGGAGACATCGGTGACTTCGAGCACCGTGCCGGTTTCTGTCACCGGACGCAGGAATTCGGGGAGCGGCAGTCCTTCGTAGATCTTTCGTTTGCTCATCGCCGCTACTTCTTCGGGCGGAGGACGCCAGCGCTTTCTGATGGTGTTCCAGATCCCGACGAGACCGCTTGGTGAGAACAGCACGAACCCGACGAATACGAGGCCGAACCAGAGCAACCAGTTCTGCGTCCAGATCGAAAACAATTCGCGGAACAGGATGAAGAACAGCGCGCCCAGCGCCGGGCCGAGAATATGGTGCATCCCGCCGATCACAACCATGGCGAGGAGTTCGCCCGAAAAAGGTACCGAGACCGCTTCGGCCGAAACCAGATACGTCTGGAAGCCCAGCAGCGCACCGGCGACTCCGGTTATCACTGCCGACAGCACGAAAACTGCCAGCTTGTATTGATCGATCGGATAGCCTTGGAATGTTGCGCGCAGCTGGTTTTCCCGGATCGCCACGAGCACATGCCCGAACGGCGAACGCACCACGCGCAGCAGGGCGTAAAGTACGCACAATCCGATCAGCGCGACGACGATGTAGAAGGCGAGTCCGTCGTCCAGAAAGACCGGTCCAATAGCGCCGCGCTTGAGGCCACTGAGGCCATCCTCACCGCCTGTTACTTCTGTCCATCGGAACGCAACGGTATAAGTGAGCGCGGCAAGTGCCAGTGTCAGCAGGGAAAAATAAACGCCACGGCGGCGCAGGATGAGGATGCCGGCCGCCGTCGATAACGCTGCCACCACCGCCATCGACAGCAGAATTGGAAGCCAGATCTGGTCATGAAACCAATGCAGCTGGATCAGGCCGGCCGCATAGGCGCCGATACCAAACCACGTGCTGTGGCCGAACGACACCAGCCCCGTGTAGCCCACGCACAAATTGAGAGCCATGGTTGCAATCGCGAGGATGACCACCATGGACGCCGTGTTCACTGACAGGCCGAACACGCGCATGACGAACGGCAACGCGATGATGGAGACCGCTGCAATCCACAGCGGTCCGAATTTCGAATGAGACCAGGATCGGCTCATTCGAATTTCTCGATGCGTTCGCCGAGCAGTCCGCGCGGCCGCAACAGAAGCACCAGGAACATCAAGACATAAATCGAGGCTTCGCCGGCAGCCGGCGCGAAATGGATCGTTATGCCGCGCACCACACCGACCAATAGCGCGGCGAGCACCACTCCCCAAAAGCTTCCCAAACCGCCGATAACCACGACGACAAAGGCGACCGTGATGATTTCCGCGCCCATCGCCGGATGCACAATCGTGATCGGGGCAAAGAGTGCGCCGCCCAGCGCCGCCATTCCGACGCCGAGTACGACGATGACTGTCATGTAGGGCTGCAGCCGGATTCCGAGTGCAGCGACCATGTCGGGCTGCTGAATTCCGGCGCGCACAACGCGTCCAAAGGAGGTCTTGTGCAACAGCAGCCAGATGCCGACGAGTACCATCGCCACGATGGCAAGCAGCATCAGCCTGTAGCGCGAAAACAGAAAGTCACCGATGAAGACTGCCCCTTTTAGACTCTGGGGCAGCGTCTGCGATAGTGGTGCGGCACCCCAGATGATGCGAAGCAATTGTTCCGCCATCATGGCGAGGCCGAAGGTGACCAGCAGGCTGAGGATCGGGTCGGCGGTGTAGAAGCGTCGTAAGATGAAACGCTCGAACAAAATCCCGAGCATGCCGACGGCGATGGGGGAGGCCACGATGGCGGGCCCGAACCCGAGAGACTTCGTCAGCTCGACCGCCACATAGGCGCCGAAGGCGTAAAATGCGCCATGCGCCAGATTCACCACGCCGCCAACGCTGAAGATCAGTGACAGGCCGAGCGCGATCAGGAGGTAGTAGCCTCCGAGGACGAGCCCGTTGACCACCTGTTCCAGCAAGAACATGTATGGGATCCCAGACCATCAGCGCCAAAAGAACGTCGGCAGCTTACGCCGGCTACCGCCTGGACGTTTCCGAATGCGAGCGCCCCAGGGGGCGCCCGCGCTCAGTATGCGATCACGATTTGAACGTGCAGGGGTTCTGCTGTTCGGTCGGGTTGAGGATTTCCAGTGGCTGGTCCGCATTCGGCACGGCGGCGCCCAGCGCGAGGAAATCCCATTTGTCCTTGGCCTCGCCCTTCTTCCTGACAGTGAAGGGATACGCTTCCTGGATGAGCTGATGATCGAACTTCCGGAAGTAAGCTTTGCGCGCCTTCAGAACGTCGAACTGCGCCCCGCTCTCGAAATAGGCGACAAGCTTTTCCGTGTCAGTCGACTTCGTCTCGTTGATGGCCTGCGCCACCATCTTGAGCGAGATGTATTCGATCCAGGCATGGTTCTCCGGCGGTTTCCCGTTGCGCTTGATAAAACCGTCGACGAAGGCTTTTGACGCGGGCAAATCGAGCGTGTGGTACCAGACCGTCGGCCAGGTCCCGCTCAAATTGCCTTCGCCCGCCGCCCATGCGTCGGCGGTGTTCAGATTGAAGCCGACGATTGGGTACGGAAGTCCGAACTCGGCATATTGCTTGATCAGGTTGGTCACCTGATTGCCCGCAAGGTTGGAGCAGACAATATCGGGCTTGGCTTGCCGAATTTTCAGCAGATAGGGACTGAAGTCGGTGACATCGGTGGCGACGAGTTCATCGCCGATCAGTTCGCCGCCGTTGGCTTTGAAGAAATTACGCGCGGCGCCGGCCAAATCATGGCCGAAGAGGTAGTCCGCGGTGAGCGTATAAAACTTCTTGCCCTTCATCATGTTGTCTCGCACCAGCGCAAGGCCGACTGCGTTGACCATGACCGTGCTGGGAATGTCGACGTGGAAAGTGTAGCGATTACAGTTCTTGCCCCGGAGCGCGTCCGAGCGGGCTCCGATCTGCAGGAAGAAGCGCTTGTTGCGCTCGGCGACTTGCATGATGGTCAAGGCTACAGCCGAATTGATTTCGCCCATCAGGAAGGCCACGCCGTCCTGATCGAGCATGCGCTGCGCTTTGGTTGCGCCGGTCGCCGGATTGACCGAGTCCTCAGAGATGATTTCGATCTGGCGTCCCATGACCCCGCCCGACTTGTTGATCTCCTCCTCGGCCATTCTGATACCCAACTGGGCATAGGCGCCGAGCGCACCGAGGAATCCGGTCAGTGGCGTGAGGTGGCCGATTTTGATCTTGTCCGTCTGCGCACGGACGATCGCCGGAAAGCCGACAGCAAGCGTGCCGGTCAATGCGGCGCCGCCCTGTAACAGACTCCGTCGTGTCTTGTTGGTCATCGTTAGTCCCCTCCCATGCTCTGTTTGTTGTGGCGAGCACTGCCGAGCTCGTTCTTGCTTTTCTGGTCCGGCTTTTCTCGTCCCGCCGGATAGAGCCAGCATCCCACAATGTCGGAACGGCTTTCAAGTCTTGAGATACGTGCGGAGGGGGCATAGTCTCCCGAACGCTGCTGATAAAGTAGCCGCGCCTGTCAAATGATGGCGCGCCAATCCCGCAATGGCTGGCAGGGAGCGACAATGCCGAGAATGAAGGGCGCGGAGCTGATTACCGAATATCTCATTGCCAGCGACATCCCGTATGTCTTCGGCATCTGCGGACACGGCAATGTGGGGATGCTCGATCCGCTTTATCAGGCGCGCGACCGCATCACACTAATATCGCCTCGTCACGAGCAGGTCGCCGCGCACATGGCGGACGCTTATTTCCGCGTAAAACACAAACCGGTCGCAACGCTGACGTCGTGCGGGCCGGGGTCCTGCAACATCATTATGCCGCTCGCCTGCGCGCTCTCGGATTCTTCGGCAATGCTCGCGATCACCGCCAATGTGCCGACGTCTCAGTTCAACCGCAGTCCGTTCCAGGAAATCAACAAGCACTACCAGGCCGATTTCGTGAACATTGTACGGCCGGTGGTGAAGCGCAGCTTTCAGCCGACGCGCGTCGATATGCTGCCCTTGGCACTGCGGCAGGCGACGACGACCATGTTGTCGGGCCGGCCGGGCCCCGTGAATATCGACGTGCCGTTCAACGTGTTTCAGGAAGATGACGACGTCGACGTGCCGCCGCCCGCGCCACCACTGAATACCCAGCGCAGTGGCGCGTCACCTGACGAGATTTCCAGCGCCATCGACATGATTATCAGGGCGGAGCGTCCGGTGATCTTCATCGGTCACGGCGTCACATTGTCCGAGGCGAGCCGCGAACTGACCGAATTTGCCAAGAAGCTCGATATCCCGGTGATTTCTTCACCCAATGGCATGGGCTGTTTCGACATGACGGATCCGCTGTCGCTCGGGTTCATCGGTCGCAACGGCGCATTTCCCGCCAACGAAGCCGGGCGCCGCGCTGACCTTGTCGTGGCAATCGGCGCGCGCTTCGACGACCGTTCGGCGTCATCCTGGATGCCGGGTTACTCGTGGAATTTCCCAACGACCAGGCTTATCCATGCCGATGTCGATCCAGCCGAAATCGGCCGCAACTATCCGCCTGATCTCGGAATTCTTGCCGACGCGCGCACATTCCTGCGTCAGTTGCTTGGCGAGCTCGAACGGCGCGGCGACAGGCGCGGCAACACCGGCGCGTGGCTCGCCAACATCGCAAAATGGCGCGTCGAATGGGACAAGTTCACCCGCCCGAATTTCGACCTGCACGCTTCGCCGATCCGGCCCGAGCGCATCGTGGCGGATTGCCAGGCGGTGCTGCCGGATGACGCCATTCTCGCTTGCGATGTGGGCGTCAATCACAACTGGTACATGCAGTTCTGGAACGCGCGGAAGCCGCAGACGATGCTCAATTCCTGGGGCTTTTCCGGCATGGGCTTCGGGACCGCCGGCGCGCTCGGCGCCAAGCTCGCAGCGCCCGACCGTCCGGTGGTGGCGATCGCGGGTGACGGCTGCTTCACCATGGTGCCGCACGTCCTCTGCACTGCAGTTGAATACAACATCCCGGTCGTGTGGGTGATCTGGAACAATTTCGGCTGGGTCTCGATTCGCGATATTCAGCTCGGCATGTTCGGCGGCCGCGAACACGGTACGATGTTTCACCAGGGCGACAACAGGAAGCCGTACAATCCGGATTTCGCTGCGTGGGCCAAGGCCACGGGCGTCGACGCGATGACCGTTACCAAATCGCAGGATTTCAAGGCCGCGCTCGAACATGCCGTGAAAGCCAATAAGCCGTTCGTGCTCGACGTGCATGTTGATGCGGAGGTGCGGCCGCCGTCGACCGGCGCCTGGGAATTGCCGCCGACGCCTTACAAGGAGCCTGTGTTTGGACAACGCTGGCTTCCCGATGTCGCTCCGGTGAAGTGAGATCAATCAATGTCGAAGGATGAACGCCACGCTTTTGGAGCATCATTTTGAGAAGCCCGGCAAAATCAAAAACGAGCCCGGCGCGAGCACTTTCGGCGCGCCGTGGTTTAGCAATCGCGCGTATTGTCAAAGATCCTCTGCCAGATATCGATGATGACGTTGAGGATCGCGCGCGCGGGGGAGTCCAGTCGATAGGACGCGCTTTCGCCATTCTGGAAGAGGTGGCTCGCAATCGCGACGGAATCGCGCTCGCCGATCTCAGCAAGCGCGTTGGCTTGCACAACAGCACGACCTTTCATCTCGTCAAGACGATGGTCTCGCTCGGCTATATCCGGCAGATCAAAGAGAGCAAACGATATCGCATTGGCCGGCCGCTGTTCGCGCTGGCCGCCAGCGCTCTCGACGAGATGGAGATGGTGAGCATGGCGACGCCTGTGCTTGACGATTTGTCCCGTGAAACAGGCGAAAGCAGTCATTTCGCCTCGCGTATGAGCGACGCTGTCGTTGTTATGGCGCGAACGCCGGGGCCGGGTGCTTTTCAGCTCACCGATCGCGTCGGCGTCGTCCGGCCGGCGTACTGCACGGCATTGGGCAAGGTGATACTTGCTGCCTTGCGGCCGGATCAACTCGATCGATATCTTGACCGGATCGAGCTCAAAGCGTTGACGTCAAAGACGATTACCAGTCCGCAACGTCTGCGGCGGGAGCTGCAAGATGTTCGCCGCACTGGAATTGCTTTCGACGACGGTGAATTCAACAATGAAGTGCGATGCGCGGCGATGCCGGTGTACGATTTCAGCGGTCAGGTCGTCGGAGCAATCGGAATCTCCGGGCCGGTCTGGCGGTTGTCGATCCAGGCCTTGCAGAACAAGGCGCGAGATTTAAGCGAGGCAGCGAAGCAACTGTCGGAAGCGTTTGGAGCTTCCCGGACTTCAATCAGGTAAAAAATGATACACGTGATCGTAGCTCACTGGCGTCCCCGTGATGGTCAAACCGGGAAAATCGAAGAAATCCTGCGTGAACTGGCCAAGGAAATTCGCCAGGAACCCGGAAATCTGCAGTTCACCGTTAACCGGTCCCGGGACAATCCAAATGAATTTCTGCTTTACGAGCAGTACGTCAATGAGCAAGCGTTTCTTGACCATCAGCAAACACAGCATTTCAAAACTCTGGTGTTGGAACGCGCCGTGCCACTTCTCGAACGGCGAGAGCGCTACGCCTATTCCGTTTTTGACTAAGGCGTCGTAAAGGCGCCTTCAGCGCGACCGTGGGCGCGGATACCTGAAATTTCGAAACGCGGAGGGAAGGACAAGATGCTGCTTGCGGCGAAGAAGATTGTTGTCGTTGGAGGATCATCGGGAATCGGCCTTGCGACCGCCGAACTGGCGAAGAGCGAAGGCGCCGATGTTACGATCGTCTCCCGCAATGCCGAGCGCCTGAAGGCGGCTGCGGAAAAGATGGGTGTGACCGCGATTCCGGCCGACGTTACGAGCGATGAAAGCGTTGCCAATCTTTTCCGCAAATGCGGGCCGGTGGATCATGTTGTAGTGACCGCCGCTCAATTGCGTACCGGCCCGTTCAAGACCGTTTCCATGGATGACGTGCGCGCGACCATGGAAAGCAAATTCTGGGGCGCATGGCGGGTCGCGCGCGCAGCCGAAATTCGTTCCGGCGGTTCGCTCACCCTCGTGACGGGCTACCTGAGCACTCGTCCTCGACCCGGCGCTGCGATTGTCAGTGCGGTGAACGGCGCCCTCGAGTCCCTCACGCGTGGCCTGGCGCTCGAGCTCGCACCGGTCCGGGTTAATGCGGTGTCGCCCGGCACCATAGATACACCCATCCGCGCCAGCATGCCGGAGGCTGCGCGCCGCGACATGCTTGCCAAGACCGCGGCTACGTTGCCCGTCGGCCGTGTCGGCATGGGTGAAGATATCGCGCAGCAAATCCTCACGTTTATGACCGTCGGCTTTGCGACCGGATCGATCGTCTACATCGATGGTGGCGCGCTCATCGTCTGACATTACAGTGAACTAGTGACTGCTTCTGGCGCCGGGCGCAGCTATACTGGCGAGCCTGAGCGACGGGCGAAAACGGCAATCTGAAGGAGAGGGGTCATGCCACGGCACACGACCTATGTTCCTCATGGCGTCATTCCGGCGGTCCTGTTGCCGTTCGACAACGATCTCGCGATCGACGAGGCAGGCTTTCGCAAGCACCTGCGCGACGTGGCTGCGACCGAAGGCCTTTCCGCCATCACCATCAACGCCCATTCGACCGAGGTCGCTTCCTGCACCTTCGACGAGCAGAAGCGCGTGCTCGATATCGCGCAGGACGAGATCGGCACCCGTCTGCCCCTGATCAACGGCATCTGGGCTGACGGCAGCATCGAGGCCGCGCGTCTCGCACGCATGGCGGCGCAGGGCGGCGCTTCAGCGCTGCTGGTGTTTCCGCCGGCACCCTTCACCCTCGGTCAATCGCCGGCTATGGCGCTCGCACATGTGAAACGCATTGCGGATGCAACCGATCTGCCGTTGATCGTGTTTCAGTACCCACTGGCAACGGGGCAGGGCTATCCGAAGGACACACTGCTGAAGATGTGCGAAGACGTGCGGTCGATCCGCGCCATCAAGGATTGGATCGGCAACGTTCCCCATCACGAGTGGCACATCCGCACGCTGCAAAATCTGTCGCGGCCGGTCAACGTGCTCACCACGCACAGTTCGTGGCTGTTCTCCTCGCTTGTGCTCGGCTGCAATGGTCTGCTGTCCGGCTCAGGCAGTGTGATCGCTGATCTGCAGGCGAAACTGTTTCGCGCCGTGCAGAAGAATGACATGGCGGAAGCGAAACGCCTCAATGAGCGCATTGAACCCACCGCGCGCGTATTCTATGCCGATCCCTTCGTCGACATGCACAACCGCATGAAGGAAGCATTGGTGCTGCTGGGCAAACTGCCGCGCGCCGTTGTTCGACCGCCACTGGTCAAGATCGAGCGCGGCGAGATCGCACGCATCCGTCAGGCGTTGGTCGAGGCGGGATTGCTGGACAAGAGCGCGAGAGACGCGGCGTAGGCGTCGTCCCACTGCGCACGGAAAGCTCCGTCATCCTGAGGTGCGAGGAGCCTCGAGGGATGACGGCGTCTCACATAATTGCAAACTCGGTATTCTTCCGGTCAGTAACCAGCATGCTGCCCGGATAGTGCGTGATGCAGAATTCCGGTTTGACGGTCGCGATCACCGACTGTGGCGTCACTCCGCAGGCCCAGAATACCGGCAGCTCGTCGTTGCGCACGTCCACGGCATCGCCGTAGTCGGGCTTGCCGATATCCTTGATGCCAATCATTTCCGGCTTTCCGATATGGACCGGCGCACCGTGTACCGACGGAAAGCGCGTCGTGATCTGCACGGCACGGATGGCATCACGCGGCGTCAGTGGCCGCATCGACACCACCATGGGCCCATGGAACGGCCCCGCTTCGTGGGTCGGGATCGACGTACGGAACATCGGTACGTTGCAGCCGCGCGTGATGTGGCGAAGCTCGATGCCTTCCGCTGTCAGCGCTTCCTCGAACGAAAACGAGCAGCCGATCACAAAGCTCACGAGATCGTCGCGCCAGTATTCGCGCACGTCCTCCGGCTCGGCAACCAGCTCGCCGTTCTTCCAGACGCGATAGCGCGGCAGATCGGTGCGGATGTCGAGATCCTCACCTAATTCCGGCACGCGCCAGTCGCCGGGTGCGGACGTCCCGATCAACGGACAAGGCTTTGGATTGAGGCGGCAGAACTGCAGGAAGTCTGCTGCCAGCGCTTTAGGCAGAATGGCGAGGTTGCCCTGCACGTAGCCGGGCGCGAGTCCTGCGGTCGGGGCCCGGTGCGATCCGCTGCGCACTGCGAGTCGCGCGGCCAGGCCGCTGCCCGACGCAGGCTTGTCTTCTCGACGCAAGGAGAGAGCCATCAGGTTCATCCGTGACGAGCTGCGGCTGAGTGCGGCATTCGACCACGCGATAGAGCCTGCAGCAATCACAAAAAGTGAATCTGGGCGGTTGAAACTTATGTCGGGATCGCGTTTGCTATCGGCATAATTTGCAAGAAAAACCCGCCAAACGGGCCTGTCAGGGGAGAGAGAGCTCAATGTCAAACTATGTGAGGATTCCGCTTGCGCTCGCTGCGGTTGCTGTGATGTCCGCGGCTGGTATGCCGGCTCACGCGCAGCAGCCTGCAGCATCTGCGGCGCCGGTCAAGCTCGGCATCGTTTCGTTTCTCACCGGGCCGGCGGCGTCGCCGTTCGGAATTCCGGGTCGCAACGGCGCGGAAATCGTCATCGAGGCATTCAACGCCGGCAAAGCGCCTGCGCCATTCAATCAGGTTGGCCTCGGAGGGACGAAAATCGAAGCCAAATATGTCGACGAAGCCGGTACCGTGCAAAACGTTGTCACCGAGTTTCGCAATCTGGTGCAACGCGACCAGGTGGACGCCGTGGTCGGATACGTCTCGTCGGGAAGTTGCCTGGCCGTGACGCCGGTTGCCGAGGAGCTCAAGGCGCTCACCGTGTTTTACGATTGCGGAACGCCGCGCATCTTTGAAGAAAAGGCACGCTCTTACGTTTTCCGCGTCAGTCCGCACGCGACCATGGATAGTATTGGCGCTGCGCGCTACCTGCTCGCCAAGAAAAAGAATCTTACAAGCTTCTCCGGCATCAACCAGAATTACGCCTGGGGACAGGACTCCTGGCGCGATTTTTTGGGAGCCATGAAGGTTCTGGCGCCGAAGGTCGAGGTGGACAAGGTGCTCTTCCCGAAGTTGTTCGTCGGCGAATACGGCGCCGAGGTGTCCACGCTGCTGACGTCGAAGTCGCAGGCCCTTCACACCAGCTTCTATGACGGCGACCTCGAGGCCTTCGTCTATCAGGAGCAGGCGCGCGGCCTCGACAAGCGCATGACGATCATCATGACGACCGGTGAAGCGGCAATCTGGCGGCTGCGCGACAAGATGCCGGAGGGCACGATCATCGGAGGTCGGGGCGCCAATGGTCCGCTCGCTCGCGATACCGAAATCAAGAAATGGTTCGAGAAAATCTACATGGACCGATATAACATTCCTCCGACCTATCCGGCGTATCAAATGGCGCAATCTCTGCTGGGCCTGAAGATCGCCTATGAAAAGGCGGCGAAAGACGGCAAGCCAAACGCGGACGCCATCGCCGCTGCGTTCAAGGGTATCGAGTTCGAGGGGCCGGCCGGCCACGTGAAGATGGCGCTCGGCGAGGGACATCAAGGCATCACCGAGACGGCCTACGGCACATATCGCTTCAACAAACAAAAACAGGCGCCGGAAATCGTCGACATTATCCGCTACCCTGCGGAATGCGTGAATCCACCGGCGGGCGTGGAAGCCGAGAAATGGATTGCCGACGGCATGAAGGGCGCCAAGTGCAATTGACGCGCCGGTTCTGAGACGACGATGCGCGGCGGGAGAGGGCATATCTTCCGCCGCTTCGTGCTCATCAATCTAACGGTTGCGCCGTGCTGCTGACTCTATCAGCCATCTTGACTGACGGCCTCGTCTACGCGGCCTACCTGTTCATTGTTGCAATCGGACTAACGCTGATCTTCGGCGTGATGAAAATTCTGAACGTCACACATGGCTCGTTCTACGCCTTTGGTGCCTATGGAGCAGCGACCGCGGTCGGCATCTACGCCAATTCCGATCTGCCGGCGGCGCTTGGTTTCCTGTTCATGATCGCGCTCGCGATGGCGATCGGCCTCGTGATGGGGCTTGTGCTCGAACGTGGGATATTGCGCCTGGTATACGGCCGAGACGAAGTCGTCGTCGTGCTGGTCACCTATGCGGTGTTCCTCATCCTCGAGGACGTGATCGTGCTGATCTGGGGGCCGCGTTCGTACGCCGCGTATCAGCCGATGGTCGCGGCCGGCAACACCGAGTTGGGCGAACTCGTGTTGTCGAACTACGACATTGTCCTCGTGGCGATCGCAGCAGCGCTTGCCGGCATTGCTTACTGGGCGTTGAAATTCACCCGCTACGGCCGGCTTCTTACGACGGTGATTTTCGACCGCGAGACGGCGGCAGCCTTTGGGATCAATGTCACTCTGGTCTACACCGTGACTTTCGTCATCGGAGCGATGCTCGGCGCGCTTGGCGGGGCAGTGATGGCTCCCAAGATGTCGATAACACTTGGCATCGGCGTCGAGGTGATTGTCCTCGCCTTCGCGGTGGTTGCGATCGGCGGAATGGGCTCGATCGAGGGTGCGCTGATCGGTGCACTGGTCGTCGGCATTTGCCGCGCCGCCGCCGTACATCTCATTCCGCAGCTCGAATTGTTCGTCATCTACGGTGTTATGGCACTCGTGCTTGTCGTGCGGCCCTACGGTTTATTTGTGCGAGCCCAGCCGAGGAAGATCTGACATGGCGAGCCGGGCGCAATGGGTGGGTGGCCTTCTGTTTCTGATTGCCGCAGCGGCCGCGCCGGCGCTGCCGGAGTGGGTTGCCTCGCTCGTCACAATCGCGTTCGCCAATGCACTGGTCGTGCTTGGACTTGTCGTGCTCTGGCGCGCGGGACTCGTCTCCTTCGGGCAGGCCCTCTACTACTGTATCGGCGCCTACACGGTTGCGTTGATCGCACGCTGGACCGGCTTCACCGATGCAATCGCGCTTGTTTTACTTGGCGGCATCGGAGCGGGGCTCGTCGCGGCTCTGGTCGGTTTTCTGCTTGCGCGTTATCGTGAAATTTTCTTCGCGATGCTGAGCCTCGCGCTGTCGATGATTCTCTACGGCGTGCTGGTGAAAACTGAATCGCTCGGCTCGACCGATGGATTCAGCGTGGCTACGCCGACCTTCCTCGGCTACGCGCCGCACGGCCATGCCCTCGGCCTCTCGCTCTATTGGCTTACGCTCGCCGTCGATGCCATCGCAGCGGTCCTGGTCGCCAGCTATTTCCGTTCGGTCACGGGCGCGCTGGCCGCTCCGATCCGCGACAATGAAATCCGTGTCGAATTTCTCGGCGTATCGGTCACCCGTGTCATCCATGCCAAGCTGGTTATTGCGGGCGTGCTCGGCGGTCTCGGTGGGGCGCTCGCTGCGCTTTCGATCGGCCATGTCGATCCGAATATGTCCTATTGGACGACCTCCGGCAGCTTTGTCTTCGTCACCATCCTTGCTGGATCCGCCTCGGTCGCGGCCGCCTTCATTGGTTCGCTGGCGTTCGAAGCGGTGCGTTCCATTGCCGTCGATGTCATGCCGTCTTTGTGGCAGATGACTCTCGGGTCCGCGCTCTTGCTCACGATTTTGTTTCTCCCGGAGGGATTGGGTTCACTCATGGGACGCCTGCGCGGGCGTGCGGGTGCGAAGCCATGAGCACCGGTGGCTCTCCCATTCTCGCCGTGCGCGATCTGGAAAAGACGTTCGGTCTGCTGGTTGCCGCACGCGACATTACCGTCAGCGTGCCGGCCGAGCAGACCGTCGGCGTGATCGGCGCGAACGGCGCAGGCAAGACAACCTTCATCAACATGGTCACCGGCCATCTGACGCCGACCAAGGGCACCATCCTGTTCGAGGACAAGGACATTACCGGCAAGCCATCGCGCGAGATCACGCAACTGGGGATTTCGCGTTCGTTTCAGGTGGCGCAGATTTTCCCCACCCTCAGCGTGTTCGACAACATGTGCATTGCGGCGGCCATCGCGCGCCGCAAGGGCGGAATGCTTGGCGGCGTTACCACGCCTGTGCATTCGGAAGCCGCGATTGCCGAGGCGCAGGCGACGATCGATCTGTTTCAGATCGGCCGCTATCGCGACACGCTTGCCAACACTTTGCCGCAGGGTGTGCGGAAGCTGCTCGATATCGGCATGGCTGTGGTAGGGTGGCCGCGGTTGCTGCTTCTCGATGAGCCGACCAGCGGCATTTCGATCGAGGAAAAGTTCGACCTGATGCAGGTCGTCATGTCGGCGCTCAAGACACGCAAGATCACGATTCTATTCGTCGAACACGACATGGAAATTGTCATGCGGTTCGCCGATCGCGTCCTCGCGTTCTACGACGGCACGGTCATCGCCGATGGCACTCCGCATCAGACGCTTGACGATCCGCGGGTGCAGGAACTCATCAGCGGCGTGAGGCTCAAGCCCGGAGCCGGGCATGCTTAGGATCGAGAACCTCAGTGTATCGATCGGCACGATTCCAATTGTCCGGGATGCTTCTCTCGCCATGAACGAAGGTGAAATGTGTGGCCTGATCGGCCGCAACGGGGCCGGCAAAACGACCTTGCTCCGCGCGCTGATGGGCGCGCTACCGGCGCGCGGCAAGGCCGAGCTCGGCCCTGTCGATCTGCTGGCATTGCCGGCACACCGCCGGGCAAACCACGGCATCGGATACATGCCCGAGGACCGGCGGCTGGTGCCGGAATTCACCGTGGAAGAGAACATCCGCCTTCCGACATGGTCGACCGGCGTGGACGGCGCGGATCAGCGGCTGGAATGGATTTTTTCGATCATGCCCGAGGTGGCGCGTTTCAGCCGTCGCCGCGCGCTGGAGTTGTCCGGCGGTCAGCAAAAAATGGTGGCCCTGGCGCGCGCTCTCATGGCGGGGACACACATTCTGCTGTTGGATGAGCCGTTCGAGGGGCTCGCGCCGGCGCTCGCGCGCCGGCTCGGCGAAGTCCTGGCCAACCTGAAGACTGAAGGCGTTTCAGTGTTGATCGCGGAATCGAACGAGAGTCATGTGATCGACCTGTTGGCGCGGGCCTATTTCATCGAGCGCGGCACGGTGAGCGATAAGCGCTAAGCGCCAAGCGCCAAGCCAAGTAGACTTATAGGCCGCTCGTCCCCGCGAAAGCGGGGACCCAGACAAGAATCCACGATCTCGCGTCACTTTCTGGATTCCCGCTTGCGCGGTAATGAACGGAGCGAAGGGATAAGGCGTGCCTAATCGCACCGCACCGTCATTCCGCCGTCCACGACGATCTCGGTGCCCGTGACAAAACGAGCCTCGTCGGAGGCGAGGAACAACGCGGCGTTGGCGGTGTCGCGTCCATCTCCCATGAAGCCGATCGGGATGCGCTCGAGCCGCGATTTCAGGAGCGCTTCGACATCGCCGCCGGCGCGCTGCCCGGCCAGCCGGGCTTCGACCATCGGCGTATGCAACTGCCCGGGCACGACGGTGTTCACGCGAATGCCCTTGTCGGCATATTGCACGGCCACAACGCGTGAAAGCTGGATCACCCCGGCCTTGGTCGCGGCGTAGCCGACCTGCGCCGAACCAGTCCAGCGCAACCCGGAGGTCGAAGCAATGTTGACGATGGCGCCGCTTTTTTGCCGTTCCATCACCGGCAGCACGTGTTTCAAAGTGAGGAACACGCTCTTGAGATTGGAATCGACCTGAGCATCCCAGACGTCCTCGCTCATTTCGGCCGGTCCGCCGGCCGCGGATCCGCCGACATTATTGACCAGCACATCGATACGACCGAAGCGGCCAAGGCAGGCCTTCACCATGATTTCAACCGAGGC
>DASSIJ010000151.1:0-8909 GCA_035692045.1 Pseudolabrys sp.
CTATTATGGCGCCGACATCGAGGTGTTGCTGCACGGCCAGTCGCCTGACATCGCCATGGGCGTAAACGCCAAGAAGAAAAAGGGCGGCGAGGAAGAAGGCGCGGGCGACCAGGGCATGATGTTCGGTTTCGCCTGCACCGAAAGCGAAGTCTACGAGAAGAACTCGTTCATGCCGGCGCCGATCTATTTCGCACACAAGATCCTTAAAGTGTTGTCGGATAAACGACGTGCCGGCCAGCTTTACGACCTGCAACCCGACGCCAAGAGCCAGGTCACGGTCAATTACGTTGACGGCAAGCCCGTCGGCTGCACGAAGGTGGTCGTCTCCACCCAGCACAATGCACAGAGCCGCAATGGCAAGAAATATACGCCCGGCCTGATCAAGGAGATGATTTCCGACGCGGTCGAGTCGGCGCTGCCGAAGGGCTGGATGCCGCAAAGGCCATCCGACTTCCTGGTCAATCCGACCGGCAACTTTGTGATCGGCGGCCCTGACGGCGACTGCGGGCTTACCGGTCGCAAGATCATCGTCGATACGTACGGCGGTTATGCACCGCACGGCGGCGGAGCCTTCTCCGGCAAGGATCCCACCAAGGTCGATCGCTCGGCTGCTTACGCCGCGCGCTACCTTGCCAAGAACGTGGTCGCGGCCGGCGTGGCGGAACGCTGCACCATCCAGGTCGCCTACGCGATCGGCGTGGCCGATCCGATGTCGGTGCTGGTCGATACGCACGGCACCGGCAAGGTCGAGGAGAAAAAGCTCGAGAAGGTCCTGCCGGAACTGTTCCGTCTGACACCGACGAATATTCGCCGCACGCTCAAGCTCAACCGGCCGATCTACAAACGCACGGCGGCCTACGGCCATTTTGGCCGCGCGCCGGAAAAGGACGGCGGTTTCTCCTGGGAGAAGACCGACCTTGCGACCGCGATCCGCAGCGCGGTGAGGTAAGCGGCGCAGGCCGCTCACCCTCGCGAAAGCGGGGTTCCAGCAATTCGATGCTTCGTCGTGACCGGGCTTGTCCCGGCCATCCACGTCTTTGATAGTTGCGCACCGGCAAGACGCGGATGCCCGGCAGCAGACCGGGCATGACGAGTAATGGATCGCGACGCACCAACAACGACACGCGCCTTCTTCGGCCGCCGCAAGGGCCACCCGCTCAAGCCGCGCCAGGCGGCGCTATTCGATGCGCTGCTGCCGCGGCTCGCAGTCGATCTCACCAAATCCGCGCCTGCCGACCTGCGTACGTTGTTTGCAACACCCGTGGATGATCTGCGGCTGGAAATCGGCTTCGGTGGTGCCGAGCATTTGATCGCTCAGGCGCAAGCCAATCCGCGCACCGGCTTCATCGGCACGGATGCTTTCGTCAATGCCATCGCCAAGGCGCTGGCCGCGGTCGATGAGCATAAACTGGCGAACATCCGCTTTTATTTCGGCGACGCCAGCGAATTGCTCGACTGGTTGCCCGATGCCGCTCTTTCGCGCATCGATCTGCTCTATCCCGACCCATGGCCGAAACGCCGGCACTGGAAACGGCGGTTTATCCAGGACAACAATTTAAGACGGCTTGCGCGTCTTCTTAAAGAAGGCGGGGAGCTCCGCTTCGCGACGGACATCGCCGACTATGCGACCTACGCGCTCGCGCGCGTGACGCGGTCGCCAGATTTCGTCTGGACCGCGGAATGTGCCGACGAATGGCGCAATCCCTGGCCTGACTTTGCCGGTACCCGCTACGAGGCCAAGGCCAAACGCGAGGGCCGCCGGCCCGCGTATTTTATTTTCCGGCGGGGCTAGGCCGGGGACTTAAACGATACCGACAGGGAGGGGCCTTTGACAAAACCGGGGAAACCAGGCGCCCACGCGCTCGCAGGAATGTGCCTGTGCGGCGCCATCAATTACGAGGTCGCGGACGAGTTCCTGTACGCAGCAACTGTCACTGCTCCAACTGCCGGCGCACGACCGGCTCGGCTTTCAAGCCTTTCGCAGGCATCGAATGCGATAAGGTGAAAGTCACCAAAGGCCAAGACGATCTTATGATCTTCGGCGATGAGAACGGAAACAACACGCACTGTAAAACGTGCGGCTCTTTGCTCTACTCGCTGGTCCGGGACGGCGCGTTTGTTCACGTCGCCATGGGAACCCTGGTCGACAAGCCGGCCATCCGCCCAACCAAGCATATCTTCGTCGGTTCAAAGGCGGCTTGGTTCACGATCACGGACGATCTCCCTCAATTCGACGGGCATGGATAACCGCCGGCGGATAGTCTACTCGCCCGTCCCCTGCCGCACCTGCCAGAAGCGCACGACACGCTGGGCTGTCGGTGCGGTCAGCCGTTCGAAGTTCTCGCGCGCAACATCGAGCGTTTGAGGCGCCGGCTTGCCGCCGGGCCGGGCGTTGAGAACCGCCTTCACCGTCGGCCAGCCAAAGCCGGCGGAGCGCGCCAGGATCAGAACCGGATCAGCACGCTCGCCATTCATCAGCCTGTCGACGACTTCGACCGGAACCGCGCACAAGGTGGCAAGCGCAGCAATAGTCTCTTCGTATTTTCCAGCTTTGGCGAATTCCACGATGTCGGCTTCGCCGAGCTTGCGGTCCTTGTGAAGGCTGCGCACCGCCGCAAGAGCGGCGGCGTAGTTGCGCGGTGCCGCCTTTACAGCAACCTCGTCGACCACCTGCGCGAGGACGCGCCGGATCTCGGCCTGGGTTTCCGGCTTCGCCTTGGCCAGCAGACGGTTTTGTACGACTTCGCTCGCCTTGAGCAGAAGCTGCCGGAACAGCCGCGGCGGAATGTCGGTACGGATGCCGACCTTCTCTGCCAGCACGCCGTCTTGCTCCGCGCGTTTGACCAGCGTTGTGAACGCATCGTCCGACAGCTGCGCGTGTCTATTGTTGGCGATCGAGCGCGCCACCTCGCGGTCGCCACGCTCGACGAGAATATCGGATAGCGCCTTGCTGATTCCCAGCCGAGTTGACATCGCGAGCAGATGCGCCTGACTCTTGTTCTCGGCGATGTACATCAGGTCGGGATCGGCGATCCTTGCCTGCTTCAATACCGGACCGGCAACCGCGATATCGTCATTCCTGGCGAGCGCGCTGACGACACCGGCCGGCGCGTTGGCAAGTGGCGCGATCCGGCGCGCGAGTTCGGCAAGCGCCTTGGCCTCGATCTCCTCGATCAGGCAGCCGATGACATCGTCGAACAGGGCGACGTGCTCCGCGTTGAAGCTGGGAGCGCCGTCGAGGAAAAGGGTGGTAATCCGGCGCAGTGTCTCCGCGCGCTTTTCCGCCGAGCCATGCTGGACGACGTCTTCCAGCTCTGGAAGCAGCGAGGCGGGAACACCCATATGGAACCTGCAAAACGCGGTAAAAACCATCCGGCTGGCGGTTTTCCGCAAATTTAAGGGCAGATTCTGAACGAAGGGTTAGTCGTTCACACTGCCCCGCCCTTGCGTGAATTCGAGAAATGGCTATATTTCCGGCGTTACAAGACACCCTCATAACCAATCGGGTTTTGAGAGTGGGTCCCGCGGGGCCCGCTCTTTTTTGTTACCAAATGGGCACAGACGACGCGTCACAGACACTTGCGGCTTCCCACGCCGCGCCGGACGAACCACGGCTCATCACCGAGCCGGGGGTGCCGGCGCGCGTTGCAGCGATTGTCGAGCCAGTCATTGAGCAGCTCGGCTACCGGCTGGTGCGGGTCCGCGTGTCGGCTGCCGAAGGATGCACTGTACAAATCATGGCGGAGCGGCCGGACGGCAGCATGACCGTGGAAGACTGCGAGTCCGTCTCCCGCGCACTATCGCCGGTACTCGATGTCGCCGACCCCATCGAGCGGACCTATCGCCTTGAGATTTCCTCGCCCGGTATCGACCGGCCGCTGGTGCGCAAATCGGATTTCGAGCGCTATGCGGGCCATCTCGCAAAGATCGAAACCGCTATGCCGGTCCAGGGCCGCAAGCGTTTCCGTGGCGTGTTGATCGGGACCGAGGGCGAAGCTGTACGGATCCGGCGCGATGACGTGGCCGAAGGCGAAGAAGCCGAGGTCCTGCTCCCGATCGAGGACATGAGCGAGGCCAAGCTCATGCTCACCGACGATTTGGTGACCGAAGCCTTGCGGCGCGAAAAATCCGCGAAACGCAAAGCGCGCGAGGCACGGAAAGAAGTACGACGCGAAAAGAGACATTCAAGGCATCGGCCGCAGAGGCCTGCCGCCAAAGGAGGAGAGTGAGCTATGGCAGTCAGCGCCAACCGGCTCGAGCTTTTGCAGATCGCCGATGCGGTCGCGCGTGAAAAAGCGATCGACCGCGGAATCGTGATCACGGCAATGGAAGACGCCATCGCCAAAGCGGCGCGGTCCCGATACGGAGCGGAAACCGACGTGCATGCAGAGATCGAGCCGAAAACCGGTGATCTGCGTCTTACCCGCCATATGCTGGTGGTCGAGACCGTCGAGAACCCGTCCAACCAGATTACTCTGGAAGAAGCACGCAAGCGCCATCCGGCTGCGCAGGTCGGCGACACCATTGCGGATCCGTTGCCGCCGCTCGAATATGGCCGCATCGCCGCGCAATCAGCCAAACAAGTGATCGTGCAGAAAGTGCGCGAGGCCGAGCGCGACCGGCAATATGCCGAGTACAAGGATCGTATCGGCGATGTCGTCAACGGCATCGTCAAGCGTGTCGAGTACGGCAACGTGGTCGTCGATCTTGGACGCGGCGAGGCAATCGTTCGACGCGACGAATTGCTGCCGCGTGAAGTTTTCCGCAACGGCGACCGCATCCGCGCCTATATCTACGATGTACGGCGAGAGCCGCGCGGCCCGCAGATTTTCCTGTCGCGCACGCATCCGCAATTCACTGCCAAACTGTTCGCGCAGGAAGTGCCGGAAATTTATGACGGCATTGTTGAAGTCAAGGCGGTCGCACGGGATCCCGGATCGCGCGCCAAGATAGCCGTGATTTCTCGCGATTCCTCGGTCGACCCCGTCGGCGCCTGCGTCGGCATGCGGGGCTCGCGCGTGCAGGCGGTCGTGAACGAACTGCAGGGCGAGAAGATCGACATCATTCCATGGTCGCCCGACATCGCCACCTTCGTTGTGAATGCGCTGGCGCCGGCGGAAGTCGCCAAAGTCGTGCTCGACGAAGACAAGGAGCGCATCGAGGTTGTGGTGCCGGATCAGCAATTGTCCCTTGCCATCGGACGGCGCGGCCAGAATGTCCGTCTCGCTTCTCAGCTTACTGGCTGGGACATCGATATACTGACGGAGCAAGAAGAATCCGAACGCCGCCAGGCCGAGTTCGAAAACCGCACCAAGGTTTTCGTCGAGGCGCTCAATCTGGACGAAGTGGTCGGCCAACTTCTGGCTTCCGAAGGCTTTGGCTCGATCGAAGAGCTCGCGCTGGTCGATGAGAAAGAAATCGCCGGCATCGAAGGCTTTGATGCCGACACTGCCCGCGAGCTGCAGGAGCGCGCCAAGGAATATCTCGACAAGCAGGAGGCCGAACTCGACACCAAGCGCATCGAACTGGGCGTCGACGATGCGCTCAAGGATGTGCCCGGCGTGACGACCAAAATGCTGGTCGCACTCGGCGAGAACGGCGTGAAGACGGTCGAGGATCTTGCCGGCTGCGCCACTGATGATCTCATCGGCTGGACGGAACGCAAGGATGGCGAGAGCAAGCACGAGCCTGGCTTCCTCGAGGGCTTCGGCGTGTCGCGCGAAGACGCCGAGACCATGATCATGCAGGCGCGGCTGAAGGCCGGCTGGGTCACCGAGGCGGAGCTTGCGCCGCCGGCGGCCGAAGCGGCGCCCGAAGAAGCGCCGCAGCCACAGGCATAGGGAGAGCGGCAATCGTTATGCTGGCAGTAGCGCAGGACAGTGATCTCGACCGCGGGGCGACCAGTGTCGCCCCGGGGACAGAGCGGACCTGCGCGCTGACGCGCGAGTTAAAACCGGCCGACGACATGGTCCGTTTCGTCGTCGGTCCGGCCGCAGAAGCGGTCCCTGACGTCAAACGCAAATTGCCGGGCCGTGGCATCTGGATCACCGCGACCCGCGCCTCCATCGAGGAGGCGGTCAAACGGAACGTTTTCGCCCGCGGCTTCAAGCGGGATGTGCGGGTTGCCCGCGATCTGGCGACACAAACGGAACAGCTGATTGAACGGGCCGCCCTCGATGCGCTGGCGATGGCCGGCAAGGCCGGCACGGTGGTCAGCGGTTTTTCGAGGGTGGAGGCCGCGCTTGGCCGGGACGATATCCTGGCGCTGATCCACGCCGGCGACGCCGGCGACGACGGCAAACGCAAGCTGTTGGCCGCCCTCCACCGCAATAGAGCCGAGGAACCGCGAAAAATCGTGGTGATTGACGCGTTTACCGGCGCCCAATTGGATTTGGCATTGAACCGTCCAAATGTGGTACATGCAGCCCTGCTTGCCGGCCCCGGAAGCGAAACTTTTCTTGCGCGCGTCACGCGTTTGATGCGTTTCCGGACCGGAAATTCGCCTGAGGCAGTTAGCGCGCATGCGCCGACGGACGGCGCATAAGGACACAGTACGGAATGAGCGAAACCAAGAACCCCGGCGAGAAAAAACTCAGCGTTTCCGGCAAGACGCTGACGCTCAAGCCACGCACCGAGACGGGCGTGGTGCGCCAGAGCTTCAGCCACGGCCGCAGCAAGCAGGTCGTGGTCGAGAAGGTCAAGCGGCGCACGGTCGGTGGACCGGGCGAAGCCAAGGTTGAAGCCGCACCTCCCGTCGAGGTGAAGAAAGCCCCATCAGTCGGCAGGAAAGCGCCGACGCCTGCGGCCAGTGCCAGTGCAGGCTTGTCTCAGGCGGAAGCAAAGCCGAAAGCCTCCGGCGTTGTTCTGCGCACGTTGACCGATGAAGAGCGTACTGCACGCGCGCACGCGCTCGCGGACTCGCGCGTGCGCGAGGCCGAAGAACGCAAGATCGCGGAAGAAGAAGCCCGCCGTCGCGCCAGCCGCGAGTCTGTCGACCGCAGCGAACGGGAAGCCGCGGAGGCGCGCAAGCGCGAGGAAGAAGATCGCCGCAAGCACGACGAAGAGACCAAACGTAAGGCTGGCGAGGTTGCCAAGAAGCGTTTCGGCGGCGAAGAGGTTACGCGCCCCGGCCCCGGCGCGAGGCTCACGCTTGAGGCCGACGAAGATGAAGCTCCGCGTGCCCGCCGGCCTGGCGCGGCGCGTGCACCCGCGGCACCGCGTCCTGCCCCCCGTGTTGGCGCCGAGAAGCAGCGCGGACGTCTCACACTGGTGACCGCGCTACGTGCCGACGAGGTACGCGAGCGCTCCGTCGCGTCATTCCGACGTCGTACCCAGCGGCTTAAAGGTGTCGCCTCCGGCGAACCAAAGGAAAAGCTGATCCGCGAAGTCACGATTCCCGAGGCCATCAGTATCCAGGATCTCGCCAACCGCATGTCCGAACGCGCAGTCGACGTGATCCGCCTGCTGATGAAGCAAGGCCAGATGGCCACGATCAACGATGTGATCGACGCCGATACCGCCCAGCTCATTGCAGAGGAAATGGGCCACAGCGTGCGCCGCGTTTCGGAAGCCGACGTGGAAGAAGGTCTCTTCGATGTGGCGGATGATCCGGGACAGACCGAAGCGCGTGCGCCGGTCGTCACCGTGATGGGCCACGTCGACCACGGCAAGACATCACTGCTTGACGCCATTCGATCGTCTGAGGTGGCTGCCGGCGAAGCCGGCGGTATCACTCAACATATCGGTGCTTACCAGGTGACCGCGCCCTCGGGCGCCAAGATCACTTTCATCGACACACCCGGCCATGCCGCCTTCACCGCAATGCGTGCCCGCGGTGCCAAAGTCACTGATATCGTGGTGCTGGTGGTTGCCGCAGACGACGGCGTGATGCCGCAGACAGTAGAAGCGATCCACCACGCCAAGGCGGCGAAGGTGCCGATCATCGTCGCCATCAACAAGATTGACAAACCCGACGCCAAGCCGGACCGCGTGCGCACCGATCTTTTGCAGCACGAGATCCAGGTCGAATCCATGGGCGGCGAGGTGGTGGACGTGGAAGTGTCCGCCATCAAGAAAACAAATATAGACAAGCTGCTCGAAATGATCGGCTTGCAGGCGGAAATTCTGGATCTCAAGTCCAATCCGAACCGGGCGGCAGAAGGCACCGTCATCGAAGCCAAGCTCGACCGCGGCCGAGGGCCAGTGGCAACCGTTCTCGTTCAGCGCGGCACCCTGCATCCCGGCGATATCGTCGTGGCCGGCGCCGAATGGGGCCGTGTCCGTGCGCTTGTTTCCGATACCGGGGAACCTGTCCAGAGCGCAGGACCTTCCACGCCGGTCGAAGTGCTTGGCTTCTCCGGCACCCCGGATGCCGGCGACCGTCTGGCGGTCGTCGACAACGAAGCCCGCGCGCGCGAAGTCTCCGATTATCGTGCGCGGCAGAAGCGCGAAAAGATGGCGGCGCGTGCAACCGGCATGCGCGGCTCGCTTGAACAGATGATGGCGCAGGCCAAGACCTCGGGCCGCAAGGAATTCCCGCTGGTGATCAAGGCCGATGTCCAGGGCTCGGTCGAGGCCATTATCGGCGCGCTCGACAAGCTGGCAACCGACGAGGTCGCCGCGCGCGTGCTGCACTCCGCCGTCGGTGGAATTTCTGAATCGGACGTGACGTTGGCGGAAGCGTCCGGCGTCCCGATTATCGCCTTCAATGTGCGTGCCAATAAGGAAGCACGAGAGGCGGCCGAACGGGCCGGTATCGAGATTCGCTACTACAACATCATCTACGATCTGGTGGATGACGTTAAAAAGGCGATGTCCGGCCTGCTGCCGCCGACGCTGCGCGAGACCATGCTGGGCAATGCGCAGATCCTGGAGATCTTCAAGGTCTCCAAGGTTGGCAACATCGCCGG
>DASSIJ010000152.1:0-2675 GCA_035692045.1 Pseudolabrys sp.
CAGTCGGCATGTCCGTTTCGTGCCACAAACGGACTCATGCGTTGCAGCAAAGAACGTCCCTACTCGATCACTTGGTTGGCGCGGCCGAGCAGCGCGATTGGGAAGGTGAGGCCAAGCGCCTTAGCCATATTGAGATTGAGGACCAGCTCGACTTTCGTAGACTGCTGGACCGGCAGTTCGGCCGGCTTGGCACCCTTGAGGATCTTCTAACAGCGGCCTTTCGTCCGCCGTCGAGGAAGGACGCATAAGTGCCACTTCCGGACGCGCCGGCATCGCTTGACACTCGGCGCGCGCTCGTCCTGTGGACAGGGGGCGGAGCACCCGACCCCGTCCTGGGTTCCCATAATCCCTGCTTATCGAAAGTCAGAAACGACCTCAGCGAGCCAATCAGAGTTTTAGCTTGCGTTGGCGGCTGGCGCGGTCCCGATCGATTGCCTCCCGAATAAATCTGGCGCTCGTTCGGGTCGAACCCGCCGCGCACCGCGGGAAGGGCCTTCACTCCGCCGGCGTCGCCGCCGCCTGCTGGCGCCGGCTGTGTCGGTGGCTGTAGCCGAAATAGATGGCGAGACCGATGGCCAGCCAAACCACGAGGCGCCACCAGTTCTCCGGGCCGAGCGAATACATCATGGTCGCGCAGACGACAATGCCGAGCAACGGTACCAGCGGTACCAAGGGCGTTCGGTAGGGCCGCGGCAGGTCGGGCCGCGTGCGCCGGAGCACGATCACGCCGGCGCAGACGATGACGAAAGCCAAGAGCGTGCCGATGCTGGTCATATGCGCTAGCCGCGACATCGGCACGAAGCCCGCCAACACGCTCCCGAACAACATGAACAGCAGGTTCGAGCGCCACGGCGTCTGCCAGGTAGGATGGACCGCGGCAAAGCCGCGCGGCAGCAACCCGTCTTGCGCCATCGAGAAGAAGACGCGCGACTGCCCGAGAAGCGCCACCAGGATCACCGAGGTGAAGCCGCAGATGATGCCGATCTTGATCACGACCTGCAGCCACGTATAGGGCGTCAGCGCGATCGCGGTCGCCACTGGCGCCGCATCCCCCTTCATGGCCGTGTATTTCACCATACCCGTGAGCACCAAGGCGAAGGCTACGTAGAGTACGGTGCAGATGACGAGTGAGCCCAAGATGCCGATGGGCATGGTGCGCTGCGGGTTCTTCGTCTCCTGCGCCGCGGTGGAGACCGCGTCGAAGCCGATATAAGCGAAGAAGATCACGCCCGCGCCGCGCAGCACGCCGCTCCAGCCGTACTCGCCAAAGCTGCCGGTGTTGGCGGGGATAAAGGGCGTGAAGTTGGCCCATTTGACGTAGAAGACGCCGATCGCGATGAAAATCAGGACGATCGCCACCTTGATCACGACGATGACCGCGTTCACCGTGGCCGATTCGCGGATGCCGCGCATCAACAGCAGCGAGACGGCGACGACTATGAAAATCGCCGGCAGATTGACCAGCCCTGCGATCTCGCTGTCGTTGGCGAGCTTCATGGTGTCGAATGGGCCGAGCGCAAGGCGCGCGGGAAAATCGATGCCGAAATCATGCAGCAGCGAGAGCACATATTTCGACCAGCTCACGGACACCGCGGAGGCGCCGACGGCGTATTCGAGCGTGAGATCCCAGCCGATGATCCAGGCCACGAACTCGCCCAGAGTGGCGTAGGCGTAGGTATAGGCGCTGCCGGCGACGGGGATCATGGTCGCCAACTCGCTGTAGCACATGCCGGCGAAGGTACAGCCGAGCGCGGCAACGAGGAAGGAGAGCGTCACCGCCGGTCCGGCGTTCTCGCCGGCGGCGATGCCGGTCAGCGAGAAAAGCCCGGCGCCGATGATCATGCCGATGCCGAGCGCGATGAGACCGAACGGCCCCAAATGTCGTCGCAACGTCGGTCCATGGTCCTCATCGAGGCTCCGGATGCGTTTCGTAATGAAGAGGTTGAGGTCCATGGCACACCGCCCCTGCTCCGCGTCCCGGGGGTGGGCGCGCCTCACCGGCCTAACGCTCGGAGCGAGCAAATGGCCGCGAGGTCACGCCGCGCCGAACCGTTCCGGCCGGCTCGGTCTGATTACCCGCTGTCGCACTCTGTTAATACCACCTATTGCGGTATTGTTCCGGATGAACAGCGAACGCACGGCAGCCGCTAGGAAGGCCATTGGCGGTCGGCTCGCCTCGCCTCGCAACGGAAGTCATCCCACTGTGATCCCAGTCACAGGTAAGAAAAAAAATGCCTAGGTCAGACCGGCACGCCTTCGCCGTACACGGGCAGATCGTTTTTGCTGGGATTGAGTCAACAGTCTTGTCCTAATTTTGGACGGTGGTGGCAGAAAAGCTACGAGGTCCGTTCCGGGTCAAACCTGAAGATGCGCCTCACAACAACGCCGTCCGCTAGCACGTCGAAATCCTCGTCATTCCACTCGCCAGAGGGCGGACTCGCTGAGGCGCGTTTGAGGACCAACTGTCCCGACATTCGAATTAGAACGGCCAGCCGAGTGTCCCTAATAGTCTCATTAAAAAGTCTGCCGCCCCCATCGCTGACCACCCCCAAAGCATTTTCAGGCGCGTGCGCTGCTCGTCACTGCCGGTACGTTCCCCGATTGACACAACGTCGCGGTGGGGCGGAAACCGTTTCGCGTTGGCATTCCCGCATGGATGCCAGCCGACGTGTCAG
>DASSIJ010000153.1:0-3865 GCA_035692045.1 Pseudolabrys sp.
CATTGTGTCCGCCGCCTACGATGATGCCATCGTATTCCATCGCCGCCTCCCTTGATCATTGTGTCGGACGGTCTTGAAAGCGCCGTCTCGCGGGAAAAGCATGTCACGGCTTGCGATGTGCGACAACGTTGCGGCAAGGGACCGGATTGGCCTTCGTGGCCGAAGCTATCAATTGCGCCACTGGTTGTCGGAAACGTGATCGGCAACCTGCGCATGAAGCGCCCCGCGAAGAAGTACGCCTGGGCTTCGAGCGTGCGCTACTGGCCAGACTCAACTCGTATCAATGCCATCACGTACATCTATATAAAAATGCTGGCGGTACCGAGGCAAAGCATGAGAACGAGAGCAAACCGCCGCGCACCTGCATCACTCAACCGTGCGAAAAGCTGGCCGCCAAGCCAGGTGGCCAATAAAAATGGAACCACCAGCAGCATCGCTGACGTAGCAAGTGAGCCACTTATCGCGCCGGCCACCGCTAGCATAATCAGCCCGATCACAGAAATAGCCGTCACGAAGACTGTCAAATTGGCGCGCGTAACCGCTACGGGATCCGGACCGGAAAGCAAATAAAGAATGACCGGTGGAGCTCCGACGCTTGTTGCGCCGAGCAACGCCCCGACGACGCTTCCGAGTGCGAGAGACGTTATGACCCGCGGTGATCCGCTATAGCGAAATCCCAACAGCAGCATCAAACTGAATATAATGACCACTGCGGAGATCATTTTCCGGGCAACGGCCGGGTCGACGGTCAATAAAAAATAGCCGCCGAGTGGCACCGTCACGGCTGCCGGTAAGATCAAATACAGCAAAGTTCGCCACCGCGCTTTCGGCAATGCGTCCGGAAACATCACAAGGGCGGCGGCTGTTTCCAGAAAAAGTGCCGTCACAACTGCTGGAATGGGACCAAGAAATGCGGACAAAACCGGCGTCATCAGCATGGCCCCGCCGAAACCGGTGGTGCCACGCACAAGTCCTGCCGCGGTCACGATGCCCAGGGCTGCAAATCCGGTCAGGTCTATGGCCGACACGTTGTACCGTCAGGTTGTGAGGATGCCGCCATCAACCGGAATGACCGTCCCGGTAATAAAGCTGGCGCGATCGGAGGCGAGAAATACGGCGAGATTGGCAATATCCGACAGATCGGCGAGACGACCCAGGGGGATTCGCGCCAGAATTTTTCGTCGCGCATCCTCGGTCAACGCCGCATGGGTCATCGCCGTGTCGGCAATCGCGGGCGCGATTGCATTGACGGTGATGCCGTCCGGGCCGAGTTCGCGTGCGAGCCCCATCGTCAGGGCGACGACCCCCGCTTTGGTCGCGCCATAAAGCGTATTTCCGACCGAACCTCCACCCCGCATGGCCGATACGGATGCAATATTGATGATGCGGCCATAACGCTGCTTGCTCATGATGGGAATTGCCGCCTTTGCACAATAAAGCACTCCATCGAGGTTGACCTGGCTCACTCTCCGCCATTCGTCGGCGCCGAGGTCGGCGACGGGACCCGTTGAAAGCAGGCCAGCCGCGTTAACAAGAATATCGATGCGCTTTTCGGCTGCGGCAAATTCCCCGAAGACGCGCGTCACCTCAGCAGCATCACCGACATCGGCAACCGCGGATCGAGCCTGGTTGCCGCTTGTTGCGATCGTCGAGGCCGCTTTGCGGCCCGCGTCAGCGTTTCTGTCGACAATGCATATCGTGCAGCCTTCGGCCGCAAGCGCGCTAGCAATGGCCTCGCCGATACCGGCAGCTCCACCGGTGACGACCGCGACGCGACCTTTCAGGTTGAGGTCCATGATGATCGCGTCGCGGTTGAGCCTCGCTACTTGCTGTCGACGGCCATGTCTCGCTTATGCGCTTCGGTCATCGCAAAAACCGACAGCGCGCTGACAATACTGACCGCGAGCACGTACAGGCAGATGAGCCACGGCTTGCCGCCGCCCATCGGCAAAAGAGCCGTTGCGATGATCGGTGTCAGCCCGCTCGCGTAGATTCCAGAGAACTGGTAGACGAACGATATACCGGTATAGCGGACGCGGGTGTCGAACAGTTCCGAGAACAGCGCGGCCTGCGGGCCGTACACGGCCGGATAGACGAACGCAAACGGGACTGCGATTGCGATCCAGATCATCAGCGGCTCTTTGGTTTGCATCAGCCAGAATGCCGGAAATGAAAGTATGCCGATCAGTAGTCCGGCGACGCCAAACATACGACGCCGTCCGATCTTGTCCGACAAATTGCCGTAGATCGGCAGCATGACGATCATGATCGCCGACGCAATCATCACACCTGCTAGCGCTGTTTGTCGGGGCAGGCCCAAAGTCCCTGCGAGATAGCCAACGACGAAGACGCCGAAGATGTTGAAGGTCACGCCTTCAATGTAGCGGGCGCCCAGGCCGAGCAAGGTGTTCTTTCCGTGTGTTCGCCACAGCTCGAAAAACGGGACGTGGACGACCTTGTTGGATTCCTGGATGCGGGTGAAGGCCGGCGTTTCCATGATTTTCAACCGGATATAGAGACCGACCGCAACCAGGACCGCGCTGATGAGGAAGGCTATTCGCCAGCCCCAGGAAAAGAAGTCCGCTTCTGGCAGATATGACAACAGGTAGACCATCCCCGAGCTCAGCAGCAGGCCAGCTGGAACACCGATCTGCGGCCAACTTCCGTAGAAACCACGCCTGCCGGCCGGAGAATGTTCAACCGCCATCAGCACCGCCCCACCCCACTCACCGCCAATGCCTATGCCCTGAAAGATGCGAAGAAAGAGCAGCATGACCGGCGCCCAAATGCCAACGGACGCATAGGTCGGCAATAACCCGATCAGGAAGGTCGCGACGCCCATGATGAGAATGGTGAGAACGAGCACCGTCTTGCGCCCGATGCGATCACCATAGTGACCGAAAATAATTCCGCCGATGGGGCGCGATATGAACCCGACAAAGAACGTTGTGTATGCCAGCAATGTGCCGACCAACGGATCGAAGTTTGGAAAGAACAACTTGTTGAACACGAGTGGAGTGACCACCCCAAACAAAAAGAAGTCATACCATTCAATCGTCGTGCCGATCGCGCTTGCTAAGGCGATTGTGCCGATCGACGTCCCGAACCCGCCGGATGGCGTTTTTTCCTGCATTGCTCTTCCCCCCGTTTTGCCGTTTAGGTCTAGCCTGTCGGCAGTTGTAAGATTTGTCGTGCTTCCGTGGCGCTTGCCGCGTGTCGCCCAAAATTGGCGCACATTCCGGCGAGACGCGCAACCAACTCGCCGTTGCTGCGGGCGAGACGATCTTTGTCGAACTTGATGTTGTCTTCCAGCCCCGTGCGGAGGTGCCCGCCAAGCTCTAGGCACCATTGATTGACTTCGAGCTGGTGGCGTCCGATCCCGGCGGCCGACCAAGTTGCGTCGGGCATGAGCTCCTTGAGTTCCGAGATCAGAAATTCCAGCAGCTTGCGACGGGCTGGAAGCGCATTCGGAATGCCCATCACGAATTGGACCTGGCAGGGTCTCTTGAGCAAACCGCGATCGGCCATGATCTTTGCATTGTAAAGCATCGCCACGTCGAAAACCTCGATCTCAGGCTTGACGCTGTACTCGAGCATCGAGCGCGCGAGATCCTCGACGAGTTGTGGCGGATTTTCGTAGATCTGCGCCGGAAAATTGACCGACCCTGTGGCGAGCGATGCCATATCGGGCTTGAGGTAGAGCATCCGCCCGCGTTCGTTCTGGCTTCGGCCACGGCCGCCAGTGGAGAACTGCACGATCATCTTGGGGCAATGCTTAAGGATGCCCTCCTGAACCTGCGCGAAAAGCTGCGGATCCGAACTTGGGCTTTCGTCCGGATTGCGGACATGAATGTGCGCAACCGAA
>DASSIJ010000154.1:0-2719 GCA_035692045.1 Pseudolabrys sp.
CAAAAGGTAGGGCGGGCCCCGATGGATCGGGGCACGCCGATTCATTTACGATTCGGACGACGGCGCTCACCGGAGTGAGCGCCCTACCAACGCGCCCTAACCTGCCGCGAGCTTGATTTGATCGAGCGATGCCGGGTTTTCTAAGGCCGAAGTATCGCCGAGTTTTTCGCCGAGATACGCGGTGCGGACAATTCGGGGCATCACTTTTGCGTTGCCTGTTTTCGGTATGTCGCGGACGAAAATGATTTGCCGCGGAGCGAGCGCTTTGCCGAGATGGGCGGCGAACGCGTTTTCTAAATTGTGAGCGTTTCGAACGGCGTTATGATGCGCGCAACGATGGCTTCTTTGCAAGCAGACGCCGGCGAAAGTGCGCGCAGTCGAATCGCGTGGCGGCTTCTGCCGTTTCTGTTTCTGCTTTACGTCGCGAATTACCTCGATCGCACAAACATCGCGTATGCGACGCTTGGAATGAAAGGCGACCTGGGTTTAAGCGATTCAGTGTTTGGCACGGCCAGCGGAATTTTTTTTATTGGATATTTTGCGCTGCAAATTCCCGGGGCGCTGCTGGTGGAACGCTGGAGCGCTAGACTTCTCCTCGCGACAACGCTGATAATCTGGGGCGCACTCACAACACTCACTGGTTTTGTCCGCACGCCGCTGGAGCTTTACGGCGCGCGTTTCCTGCTCGGCGCAGCCGAGGCAGGCTTTTTCCCCGGTGTGATTGTTTATCTTTCGCACTGGTTCGTTTATCAGGATCGGGCCAAGGCGGTGGCGCGGTTTATGTCGGCTATTCCCATTGCTTACATTCTCGGCGGGCCTCTTGCCGGCATGATCCTGCGTGTTCATTGGCTCGACACTGCCGGATGGCGATGGCTCTTCCTGCTGGAAGGCATGCCCGCGATCTTACTTGGAATCGTGACACTGTTCGTGCTGCCGGATCGGCCTAACGAAGTGCGATGGTTGCAGCCTAACGAGCGCGATTGGTTAAGTGCTCGTCTTGCTGAAGAGCGGCGCGCCAAAGCACATGTAGAACACGTTACGATTTGGCAAGCGCTTCGGCATCCGGCGGTGTTGATGCTCACTGCCGGGTTGTTCTTCTGTTATACCGGCGGCTACGCCTTTTGGTTTTGGATGCCGACCATGCTTCAGCGGCTCACCGGTTGGACTGATGTTCAGCGCATTGGCTGGATCGGCGCGATTCCGTTTGTTGCGGGTCTCATCGGAATGCTGCTGCTTGGCTGGAACTCCGATCGCACGCGCGAGCGCCGCTGGCATTTTGCCGTCCCACAATTAACCGCTGCGCTAGCGTTGGGCGCGTGGTTCCTTGCTCCGCATTCGATCGCACTGCTAATCGTGGTGTTCACGCTGATCGGCTTCGGAACGGTGGCATATCTGCCATCGTTCTGGGCGTTCCCGTCTTCATTTCTTACCAGCTCGGCGGCTGCAGCAGCGGTCGGCTTCATCAATTGCACGGCCAGCATTGGCGGATTCTTTGGTCCTAAGATCATTGGCGATCTGAGCCAGCGCACCGGCTCATTCCGCGGCGGATTTATTTTTATGGTCGCGTGCTGGATAATCGCATCACTGCTGGTGCTGCTATGCCCGCGCGAGCGGACGGCGTAAATCGTAATTTACACTTCCGGGCTGCAGCGACGGGAAGGGAGGGACCTTGGCGCGCGCTAAAGAGGAAGTCCGCGAGCTACCCGATCTGCTGCAGAACAAGTCAGCGCTTGAGGGCGACGTCGAACGGCGCGCCAGTCTTTGCGCGCGTGTCGTCTACCGTAACGCCAGGATGCAATTCAATGAGAACGAGGCCGCCGCCTTGTTTCACCTCGAACACGCATAGATCGGTGATGATGAGGTTGACGACTCCCAAGCCAGTGATGGGCAGCGTGCATTGTTTCAAAATTTTTGGGCTGCCGTCCTTCGAGGTGTGTTCCATCACCGCGACGACACGCTTCACCCCGGCGACCAGGTCCATCGCGCCACCTGGTCCTTTGACCATCTTGCCGGGAATCATCCAGTTTGCGATGTCGCCTTTGTCCGTCACTTCGAACGCGCCGAGAATAGCAAGATCGATGTGGCCGCCACGAATCATCGTGAATGAGTCGGCGCTGGAGAAAAAGGCCGAACCAGGCATCGTCGTGATGGTTTGTTTGCCGGCGTTGATCAAGTCGGCGTCCACTTCATCCTCAGTTGGGAACGGGCCGATGCCAAGCAGGCCATTCTCGGACTGCAACGTAACGTTCATGCCTTCGGGGATGTAGTTCGCCACCAGCGTCGGGATGCCGATGCCGAGATTGACGTAGTAACCGTCGCGCAACTCCTGCGCAGCGCGCTTCGCCATCAACTCGCGGATCGGATTTTCTTTTTTTGCGGTCGTGCTGCCTTGTACGGTGCGGAACTCAATCCGTTTTTCGTACTTTTCTCCCTGGATGATGCGGTCGACGAAAATGCCCGGCGTGTGGATCTGGTCGGGATCAAGCTCGCCAATCTCGACGAGTTGCTCCACCTCAGCGACGCAGACTTTGCCGCAGCTGGCGATCATCGGATTAAAGTTCCGTGAGGTTTTCCGGAAAATGAGGTTGCCGGACTTGTCGCCCTTCCACGCCTTCACGAGCGAAAGCTCGGCCGTGATGCCGGGTTCGAGCACGTATTCCTTGCCGTCGAAAACTTTGGTTTCCTTGCCCTCAGTCAGTTTGGTGCCGAAGCCGGTGCG
>DASSIJ010000155.1:0-4123 GCA_035692045.1 Pseudolabrys sp.
GACCTGACGGTGGGCCGATACGCGGGCTGCTACGCTTTATTCAACGCAATGGCGGCAAAATCGCTGCATATTTCTGAGGGACCCGTAGGCGTCTGAACCGCTTCTGAAGCAAGCCATCGCGGCTAAGCCGCGCTAGACTTGCCGGGAATCAGGAGATGCTCATGGCTGAACTGCCCGCCCGTGAGGCAATGGAATTCGATGTGGTGATTGTCGGCGCAGGTCCTTCGGGCTTGGCCAGCGCGATCCGTCTCAAGCAGATCAACCCGGACATCTCCGTGGTGGTGGTGGAGAAGGGGTCCGAAGTCGGCGCGCATATTCTGTCTGGAGCAGTCATCGATCCGGTCGGGCTTGACCGTCTCCTTCCTGACTGGCGTTCTGAAGATACACCCATCAAGACGGCCGTCACCGACGATCGCTTCTACTACCTTTCGGCCGGTGGCGCATTGCGGCTGCCGAATTTCATAATGCCGCCGCTGATGAGCAATCATGGAAACTTCATTGTCTCGCTCGGCAACGTTTGCCGCTGGCTGGCGACCAAGGCGGAAGCGCTCGGCGTTGAGATTTATCCCGGCTTTGCTGCCACGGAAGTTCTTTTTGAAGGGAATGGTGCCGTCTCAGGAGTGGCCACCGGCGACATGGGCGTCGGCAAGAACGGCGAGCCAAAAGATAATTTCACTCGTGGCATGGAATTGCGCGCGAAATACACGCTGTTCGCAGAAGGCGCGCGCGGCAATCTCGGCAAACAATTGATTGCAAAATTCGGTCTGGCGAACGAGCGCGAACCGCAGAAATTCGGGCTTGGGTTGAAGGAGCTTTGGCAGGTCGCCCCGGAAAAACACCGCAAAGGCCTTGTGCAGCACACTTTCGGCTGGCCACTCGACAATTCAACCGGCGGCGGCTCATTCCTCTATCACCTCGACGACAATCTGGTGTCGGTCGGGTTCGTTCTCCACCTCAATTATTCCAATCCCTATTTGTCGCCATTTGAGGAGTTCCAGCGTCTGAAGATGCATCCGCTGGTGCGTGACACTTTCGACGGCGGCAAACGGCTGGCATACGGCGCGCGCGCTTTGACGGAAGGTGGCTATCAGTCGGTGCCGAAACTGTCGTTTCCCGGCGGCGTGCTGGTTGGTTGCGATGCCGGATTCATGAACGTGCCCCGCATCAAGGGGAGCCACAACGCGATGCTGTCGGGGATGATGGCGGCGGAGGCCGCCGCCGCGGCGCTTTCCGCCGGCCGCAGCCATGACGAACTGACGGACTACGAAGCCGGCTGGCGCGCCTCGGCGATCGGCAAAGATTTATGGAAAGTTCGTAACGCCAAGCCGCTTTGGTCGAAATTCGGCACGCTCGCCGGTATCGCCTTTGGCGGACTCGATATGTGGACAAACACGTTCGGATTCTCGCTATTTGGCACGCTCAAGCACAGCAAAGCGGACTACGACACGCTCAAGTCCGCGTCTGCATGCAGGCCCGTTAGCTATCCGAAGCCGGACGGCAAAATTACCTTCGACCGCCTCTCATCCGTGTTCCTGTCCAATACGAATCACGAAGAAGATCAGCCGGTTCATCTTCATGTCAGAGACATGGCACTACAGAAAAAATCCGAGCACGACGTATTCGCTGGGCCCTCGGCCCGGTATTGCCCGGCCGGCGTCTATGAGTGGATAGAGGAGGCGGGTGCACCCAAGTTCGTGATCAACGCCCAGAACTGTGTTCACTGCAAAACCTGCGATATCAAAGACCCCAATCAAAACATCACCTGGGTTCCGCCCGAGGGCGGCGGGGGGCCGAATTATCCCAATATGTAGCTTGCGCGGGCGGTCCCGTCACGATAACGCCACATCGGGCTATTCAAGGTGTTTCCTTCGCACTGCGAGACGTTCTTGCGGGGGCGGTGCAAAAAGGCCATTCTCGGTGTAACATCGGCGGTCCGCGCGAGACTCGCGGCCAGCCGCCTCATTGGAGCATTGCCCGTGACGTCTTCGAGCTTCGGCCGCTGCATTGCCGGCAGCGCGCTTGCCGCCTTTCTCGCGGCAGCACCTATCGAGCTTGCCGCGCAGCAAACGAGCGCCCTGGAATTCCCCGGCATAACTGCTTCAGGCAGTTACCTCGCCGCGCGCCACGCTGGCCAGCAGCGCGATGCCGCCGCAGCAGCCTCCTACTATCGGTCGGCACTCAAGCGTGACCCGAACAATGGCGAGCTGCTGGACCGCGCCTTTCTGTCTTTTCTGGTCGATGGCGACGTTGACGAGGCAGTAAAATTCGCCGAGCGCGTGGCGCAAGCCGACAAGAATGATCGTGTTGCGAAGCTGGTCCTCGGCGTAAGTTCACTCAAGCGCAAGCAATACCCCGCTGCGCGCCGCGACCTGGCGCAGTCGATCCGCGGGCCGATTACCGATCTGACCGCAACCCTGCTTTCGGCCTGGAGCTCGTCTGGCACGAATGACAGCAAGGGCGCGGTCGCGGCAATCGATCATCTTACCGGTCCCGAATGGTATGCGATCTTCAAGGAACTGCACGCGGGTCTGATCTATGACGTCGCCGGCAATCAGAAGGAAGCCGGTAAACGGCTTGAGCACGCCTACAAGCTGGACTCCACCGCACTGCGGGTCGTCCAGGCCTATGGCAGCTGGATTTCGCGCAATCGGTCGCCAAAGGAGGCATTGCCGATTTTCGAGACCTTCGACAAAACCCTGCCGCGCCACCCTCTCGTGGTCGAGGCCATGGATAAGCTCAAGGCCGGAGAGAAGTTGCCGCCTCTCGTTTCGAACGCTCAAACGGGCGCCGCAGAAGCGCTTTACGGCCTTGGCGCTTCCCTTGGCCGCCGCGGCGGTGAAGATCTCGGTCTGGTTTATCTACAGCTCTCGCTTTTCCTGGCTCCGACCCACTCGCTGGCGCTGCTGTCGCTCGCCGACCTTTATGAGTCGCTGAAGAAGCCGGAGCTGGCGATCAAGATCTATGATCGCGTTCCCGCCAATTCGCCGTTACATCGTAATGCCGCCATCCAGATGGCCGCTAACCTCGACACACTCGACCGGGCCGAGGAGGCACAGAAGCATTTGGAAGGCTTGATCAAGCAACACCCGGATGATCTCGAAGCGATCATGGCGCTCGGGAATGTCCTGCGTGGCCACAAAAAGTTTGGGGACTGCGCCAGCGTCTATTCCAAAGGCGTTGCGGCTGTTGCAAAGCCCGAAAAGGCGAATTGGGTCGTCTTCTATTTCCGCGGAATTTGCTACGAGCGCTCGAAACAATGGGCAAATGCCGAGGCAGACCTCAAGAAGGCACTCGAGCTGTTTCCCGATCAGCCGCACGTCCTGAATTATCTCGGCTATTCCTGGATCGACCAGGGCATCAACCTTGATGAAGGCATGGAGATGATCAAGAAGGCCGTGCAGCAGCGGCCCGACGACGGCTATATCGTGGATTCCCTTGGTTGGGCTTATTACAGGGTTGGAAATTACGAAGAGGCGACCAAGCAACTCGAGCGCGCAATCGAGTTGAAGCCGGAAGATTCCACCATCAACGACCATCTGGGTGACGCCTATTGGCGGGTCGGTCGCGTCCTGGAAGCCAGATTCCAGTGGGCGCATGCACGCGATCTCAAGCCTGAGCCTGAAGAGCTTCCGAAAATTGAGGCAAAGCTCAAGTCCGGATTGCCGGATGAAACCTCGTCGCAGGCCAAGGCCGGCAAGAAGAGCGGCGACGGCGGCTGACGGCTGATGCGCAAGCGATAGGTTTTTCGCGTGGGCGCGACGCTGTTCGAAAAGGCTCCTGCCAAAGTCAATCTGACATTGCGGGTGCGCGGCCGCCGCGCCGACGGTTATCATGAACTGGAAAGCCTGGTGGCCTTCGCTGATGTTGGCGACACGCTGACATTGAGTGATGTCGATAGAGACGGGCTGGAAGTTGCGGGGCCCTTCGCTGGCAAGAGCGGGCCAGTTGCCGACAATCTGGTTCTCAAGGCCCTCGCTGCCATACGTGAACGTATCGGGGGGCTGAAGGCTGGACGGTTTCTGCTTGAAAAAAATGTGCCGGTGGCGGCTGGCCTCGGTGGCGGCTCGGCTGACGCGGCTGCGGCTCTGCGGCTTGTCGCGCGCGCCAACGGTCTGGCAATCGA
>DASSIJ010000156.1:0-7765 GCA_035692045.1 Pseudolabrys sp.
CGCCGCGCAAAGACGCCGGCCCAAGCTAGGAATTTCCTGGACGCCATGCGCGGCCTTTTCCAATGGGCAAAGAGCGCCGGCCATCGTGTCGATGATCCAACCGAGGGCGTGACCAATCCTAAGCGCAAGAAAGGCGAAGGCTTTCCGATTTGGACCGAGGCCGACGTAGAGGCTTACTATCAACGTTGGCCGCTTGGCACTAAAGAGCGCGTATGGATCGACGTTCTATTATTTACCGGTGGCCGGCGCGGCAATGCCGTTACGATCGGCCGCCAACATGTTCGCGACGGCGTTGCGACATTCCGCACCGAAAAGAGCCAAGGCGCGATCGCAGTTTCAATTCCGATCCTGCCGGTATTGCAGCGCACGTTAGACGCCGGCCGGATTGGCGAGCTTGCTTTTATTTGCGGCGAGCGCGGACGCCCGTTCAAAAAGGAATCATTCGGCAATTCATTCAAGAGAGCTTGCGTTGCCGCCGGCGTGTTCGGAAAATCCGCGCACGGTTGTCGCAAGATCGGCGCAACACGCGCGGCCGAGAATGGCGCGACCGTTCCCGAACTAAACGCAATTTTCGGTTGGACCGGCACCGCAATGGCCTCGCTCTATACGCAAGCCGCCGAGCGCAAACGCCTTGCGCGCAATGCAATGACAAAGCTCACGCGCGAGAACGAAAATGCAACCTCTATACTCGCACCTAGCCAAAAGGTGCGAGTGTCAAAGCAAAAAGTGGAGTAAAATCAGCCCCTTATTTTTTCGGTGGTGCGGCCGAGAGGACTCGAACCTCCACGGGTTGCCCCGCTAGCACCTCAAGCTAGTGCGTCTACCAATTCCGCCACGGCCGCATATGTCCGAGCATGATCTTATCCGAAAAACGGGTCCCACTTTTCGGGATCATGCTCTGGGGAGAAGGACGAGAAGGTCAGGAAACCGCCGCGTCCAACGATGGCGGACCATCTAACAAATAGGATGTTGAGGGACAAGGCCCGCGCCGGCCCCGGCCTGACTTAATTTGGGTGCAGTCTCAGGCCCTTGCAGCGGCCCGTTCAACGCATGTCTGGGGGCCGCGGAAGCAACTCGGCGACATTGACGGCAATGCGGTTACCGTTCACGACCACCGTGCCCTTGGCCACCGGCAGATTGTTCGCAAGGATGCTCACGGCATCCTCCTCGGAAGCGTCCAGTTCGATGATGGCGCCGCGGCCGAGCCGGAGCACCTGGTGGATAGGCATGGATGTGGTGCCGAGGACGACGGTGATGTCGACGGCGACTTTGTCGAGTGTGGCCACGTTTGTTCCTTATTGCGCATCAGGTCCGAGCAGGGATCAGGTCATCATAGTATGGTGAACGAGTGGTTAATGCGCGAAACACGCTGGTAATCGGGCTTCCCGCTCCGTCCGGATCGGTGCCGCCTGAATGGCGCATCAGCGATTCCCCTGTCCCTTACGAAGAGGCGGTCGCCGCCATGGAGGCCCGCGCGGCCGGGATCGCCGCCGGAACGGCCGCGGAACTCGTCTGGCTCCTGGAGCACCCTCCTCTCTACACCGCCGGCACCAGCGCAAATCCGGCCGACGTGATCGAGGCGCGTTTTCCCATCCATGACAGCGGGCGCGGGGGCCAGCTGACGTATCACGGGCCTGGCCAAAGGGTTGCTTACGTGATGCTCGATCTCAGGCGGCGCGGTCCGGATGTCCGCCGTTTCGTCGCCACTCTCGAGGAATGGATCATACGCTCCCTCGCCGCCTTCAACGTGCGCGCCGAACGGCGCGAGGATCGCATTGGCGTTTGGGCGCGCCGGCCCGAAAAGGGCGACGGCTACGAGGACAAGATCGCCGCCATTGGCATTCGCGTGAAGCAGTGGGTGACGCTGCACGGCATGGCGCTGAATGTGGATCCGGATTTGTCGCATTTTTCCGGAATCGTTCCGTGCGGTGTCAGCGAACAACGCTATGGCGTGACCAGTCTGGCTGATCTCGGCATTCGGGCACCAATGGCCGAAGTGGACAAGATTTTGCAGCGAGAGTTCGCGCAGCTGTTCGGACAAACTACGGATCAAACGGTCGGCAAGACCGAGAACGCGCCGCCTTCCGCGCGATCGACGAGGTCTGTCTCCGCGCCTTCACGATGATCGAGCGCATCGATCCGCGCTGACATGGGGCCGCGCCGGCAGACTTCAATCATGGCTTCGACGGCTGCGCGCGGTCCGGCGAACACCGCCTCGACAGAACCGTCGCGGCGATTGCGCACCCAACCGTCGAGCTCGCGCCGCTGCGCCTCGTACTCGACAAAGGCGCGATACCCGACACCTTGCACCCGCCCGCGCACGACAACATGACGAATGATGCGGTCGCTCACGCAACCTCTCCCGCATCAACGACGCGCGCACCGGTCCAGCGCGAAACGGACCAGCGCTCGACGGATCGGACATAGGGCTCAGGCAATTTCCATCCGCGCGCCGCAGCGGCAATCATCTCGACGTAGCCCGGCCGCGGACTGCCGGGCGCACGCCGGCGCAGGATGTACATCATCGCGCGGACCTGGCGCTTGCCGTAGCGCACGGGCAAGTATCGGACATCGTAAAGACCCTGATGCAGCAATTCATAGGCGTGAAGGGCGGCGATGTCGCGCGGCGTCAGTCGCCATAGCACGCCATACACGGAAGCGCCCGCACTTGGCGCAACTGAGCCCCAGCCCTCGAGACCGACAAAGAAGCGATAACCGCTCAGCATGGCCGGGCCAAGCGCGCTGGCGCCCGGGCAGCGGCGCTTCATGGCCGGGCGATGCATATTGGAGCCGTAGGCGAAGTAGAGCGTCATCGACCCGGGCCTGTGTGGCTTGCGTTCAGGCGAATTCGAGGATCACGGCGTCCACCGCGAGGCTGTCGCCCGGTTTGGCGTTGATCTTTTTGACAGTACCGTCGATTTCCGCACGCAGTACATTTTCCATTTTCATGGCCTCGACAACTGCGACCGTCTCGCCGGCCTTGACCTCCTGCCCTTCCTTCACGGCGATCGAAACAACCAGACCCGGCATCGGGCACAGCACCTGCTTCCCCGTGTCGGCTATCTTCCTTGCCGGCATCAGGCGGGCATAGCCGGCTTCCCGTTCGGTATAGACGAAGGCCTTGGCCTCATTTCCGCGGTAACTCAGCGCGAAGCCGTTTGGCACGGTGCGGATTTGCACTGCTACCGGACGATCGTCGAACGTTCCATGCCAGACGAGATCACCCGGCTTCCAGTTCGAGCGTAGTTTTCGGCCGGCGCCCTTGCCGTGGTTGAAGCACACAATGATGGCATCGTTCTCGCGTTTGACCTCAAGTTTGATCTCGCGTTCGCCAAGCCAGACAGCGCGTTGACTCTCGCGCGTCACATTGCGGCTCCTCAGCTGGCCCGCGATGCGTCGCTTGCGTTCGCCCAAAACATGATCGATGGCGGCGGCAACGGCCGCGATCACCTCGGCCGGCTCGCCCTCGGGCGCGTGAGGGTGAAAGCCGGCAGGAAACTCCTCGGCGATGAAACCCGTGGAGAGTTTGCCGGCCTGCCAACGGGGATGGGCCATAAGCGCTGCGAGAAATGGAATGTTGTGGCGGATGCCATCGACCACGAAGCTATCGAGCGCATCGCTTTGCGCCGCAATCGCGGCGTTGCGGGTCGGCGCATGCGTGACCAATTTGGCGATCATTGGGTCGTAATAAATTGAGATTTCGCCGCCCTCACACACACCGGTGTCGTTGCGTACGGTCACACCATTGGCACGTCCTTCCTGCGGCGGCCGATAGCGGGTGAGTCGGCCGGTCGAGGGAAGGAAATTGCGGTAGGGATCCTCCGCATAGATGCGGCTTTCGATTGCCCAACCATCGAGCTTGATGTCGCTTTGCTTGATCGAAAGCTTCTCGCCCGCGGCAATCCGGATCATCTGTTCGACCAAGTCGATGCCGGTCACAAGCTCGGTCACGGGATGCTCGACCTGCAGCCGCGTATTCATTTCAAGGAAATAGAAGCTCTTGTCCTGGCCAGCGACAAATTCAACGGTGCCGGCGCTGTCGTAGCCGACGGCTTTGGCCAGCGCGACCGCCTGCTCGCCCATCTTCTTGCGCGTTGCCGCGTCGAGCAGTGGCGACGGCGCCTCCTCGATCACCTTCTGATTGCGGCGCTGGATCGAACATTCGCGCTCGCCGAGATAGATGATGTTGCCATGCTTGTCGCCCAGCACCTGAATTTCGATATGGCGCGGGTCGGTGATGAATTTTTCAATGAAAACACGTTCGTCGCCAAACGAGGACTTCGCTTCCGAGCGGGCACGGGCAAAGCCTTCCGCAACTTCAGCCTTGCTACGGGCAATGCGCATACCCTTGCCGCCGCCGCCCGCGCTCGCCTTGATCATGACCGGATAACCGATGTCGTCGGCGATCCTGACCGCCTCGACGTCGTTCTCGATCACTCCGAGATGGCCTGGCACGGTCGATACCTTGGCGGCCGCAGCCGCCTTCTTGGATTCAATCTTGTCGCCCATGGCGGCGATGGCTTTTGGATTTGGACCAATGAAAACAATGCCGACTGCCGCCAGGGCCTTTGGAAAGGCTTCACGCTCGGACAGGAACCCGTAGCCGGGATGTACGGCTTCGGCGCCGCTTTGCTTGCAGGCGGCTACGATTTTCTCGATCACCAGGTAACTTTCGGCCGCCGGTGGAGGGCCGATGGCGACGGCCGTGTCCGCCATCTCCACGTGCAAGGCGTCTTTATCGGCTTCCGAATAGACGGCGACCGTTTCGATTCCCAATTTGCGCGCGGTCTTGATGATCCGGCAGGCGATTTCGCCGCGATTGGCGATCAGGATACGCTTGAACATGTGGCCTTTTTATACTGCCTCGCACCAACCCCGGGAATTGGCTGCGGATAACCGGCGCCTGTTACACTACTGTCTTATAGCAACAGTATCTAGCGCAGCGTCCCATCAGGATTGCGGAGGATGCCATGTCATTCCGTTCCGAGGCACTCATTTCAGCTGCGTGTGCCGCGATTTTTTTGCAAATTGCGCCGGCGGACGCGCAAAGCCAGCGCAATCTCATCCTGTTCGTGCCTGACGGCCTGCGCGCCCTGTCAGTGACGCCGGAAACCGCGCCGGCCATGGCCGCGGTCCGCGACAAGGGCGTGAATTTCGCCAACCCACATTCACTGTTTCCGACTTTTACCATGGCCAATGCGTCAGGCATGGCGACCGGCCATTTCCTCGGGGATACGGGCGCCTTCAGCAACACCATCTATACCGGCTATCCGGTAGCACCTGCCGGTGGCAGTGTGACTCCGTTCATCGAAAACGACCCGATCCTGGGTGACATCGACGCGCATTTCTCCGGTAATTTTGTTGATGAGGATTCAATCCTTTTCATCGCGCGACAGCAGGGCCTCAGTACCGCGGCGATCGGAAAACTCGGACCAATATTGATGTTCGATCACACGGAACGAACAGGCGAAGAAACAATCACCGTCGATGATTCCACCGGCACCAAGCAGGGAATTCCGTTATCCCAGGCGATGCAGAACGCGCTAACAAATGCGGGCTTGTCGCTGATCGCGCCCTCCCGCAAGGACACGCCGGGCGACAACGCCAGCGCCGGGACTTTCGAAAAGCCAGGCACACTGGTTGCCAATGTTGTGCAGCAGAAATATTTCGCTGACGTCGCGACCAAGGTTGTGCTGCCAATGTTCAAAGCACGCAACAAGCCGTTCGTGCTTGTCCTGTGGTCGCGCGATCCGGATGGTACACAGCACAATCAAGGCGACAGCCATCTCAAGATCGTTCCCGGCATCAACGGACCGACCTCGCTGGCCTCCATCAAGAATGCCGACGACAACCTCGCGCAAGTGCGCCAGGCGTTGGACGATCTCGGACTTGCTGCAAACACCGATATTGTCATTGCCGCCGACCACGGGTTCTCGACCATCAGCAAGGGAAGCAGTACCAGTCCGGCTGCCCGCGCGAGTTACGCGGATGTACCGGCCGGGTTGCTGCCTCCGGGCTTCGTTGCGATCGATCTCGCCAAAGCGCTTGGTCTGCCACTGAACGACCCTGACGATAAAAATGCCGTGGTTAGCGCCGGCAAGTATCCCAAGCGGGGCAACGGTCTGATCGGCAACGATCCCGAAAAACCGGAGGTCGTCGTTGCTTCCAATGGCGGTTCCGACCTCGTGTATGTTCCGAATAAGGATGCCGCACTCACGGGCAAGGTGATCGAGGCCCTGCTCTCACAAGACTATGTAAGCGGACTGTTTGTCGACAGCGATATCGGAAGCTTCCCCGGCACGTTGCCGCTCTCCGCAATCAACATGCAGGGCATGGCACGCACACCGCGGCCTGCGATCGTGATCAATTTCCGTTCCTATGCGACCGACTGCGGACAGCCGATAATGTGCGCCGTCAATGTCGCCGACACCGGTTTGCAGCAGGGCCAAGGAATGCATGGAAGCTTTAGCCGCGCGGACACCATGAATTTCATGGCAGCCATCGGTCCAAGTTTCAAAACCGGTTTTGTCGATGAGGCCCCGGCGAGTAATGCCGACATTGGAAAGACGATCGCTCACGCCCTGGGACTGAAAATACCGTTCAAGGGTTCGTTGCAGGGCCGTGTGCTCGCCGAAGCGCTGCCGGGCGGCGACAGCCCGACGGCAGAAAGCTGGGTCGAACGGAGCTCGCCGAGCGAAACCGGGCTTGCAACGGTGCTGGTTGGCCAACGTGTCGGCCAGATGAGATATTTCGACGCAGCCGGCTTCTCCGGCCGCACCGTCGGAATGGACGAGCGCAAGGCCGCCAGCCGCTGATCTTGTGCCGGGTGGAAAGCTTTCCCACCCGGCAATTCAATACCAAACCTTTGTTCTCTGCCGCGCGCAAACGGCGGCGGAATGATCCTCCTTGCCGTTTCCCTATGCCCGGACGGCGTGGACGACTATATTGGGTGCTGGACGCGTCACCATTTGAGTGGAGGTTGATCATGACGTTGGCGATTGGTGATACCGCACCTGATTTTGAAGCCGAAACAACGGAAGGAAAAATCCGTTTTCACGACTGGTTGGGCAGTTCATGGGGCGTCTTGTTCTCGCACCCGAAGGACTTCACGCCTGTCTGCACGACCGAGCTTGGCACGATGGCCCGGCTTAAACCGGAATTTGACAAGCGTAACGTCAAGATCGTCGGCTTGTCGGTCGATCCGGTCGACAATCACAAGAGATGGTCTGCCGATATCAAGGACGTCGTAGGCTTTGCGCCGAACTATCCGATGATCGGCGATACCGATCTGAAGATCTCGAAGGCCTATGGCATGCTGCCGGCAGCGACCGCCGGATCGTCCGAAGGCCGCACGGCTGCCGACAACCAGACGGTGCGCAACGTTTTCATCATCGGACCGGACAAGAAAATCAAACTGATCCTGGTCTATCCGATGACAACCGGCCGTAACTTCGACGAGGTCCTGCGCGTCATTGACTCGCTGCAAATGACCGCCAAGCACCGTGTCGCCACCCCCGCAAACTGGAAACAGGGCGAGGACGTGATTATTGCCGGATCGGTCAGCGACGATGAAGCCAAGAAAATCTGGCCGCAGGGTTTCAAGGCTCCGCGTCCGTATATCCGCATCGTACCGCAGCCGCGCAGCTAGGGCTCATAAGATTGCACTGCAAGGGTGCGGGCGATAACGTCCGCGCCCTTCTCTATTTGGTGCCGGCTGGGAGCAGCTAAAATGAATGAAGCGGCCAACAAACAACCGCCTTTTGCC
>DASSIJ010000157.1:0-6719 GCA_035692045.1 Pseudolabrys sp.
CGATGCGTCAGGGCGCCGACAGGGCAGAGGTCGTTCACGTTCGCCGACAGCTCCGACAGGATGCCGCGGTCGAGGTAGGTCGTGATCTCCATGTCCTCGCCGCGCCCGATGGCGCCGAGCTCGGGCACGCCCGCCACTTCGGTCGCGAAGCGGATGCAGCGCGTGCAGTGGATGCAGCGCGTCATGATGGTCTTGACCAGCGGGCCGATATATTTGTCCTCGACCGCGCGTTTGTTCTCCTGATAGCGGCTTGCATCGACGCCATAGGCCATCGCCTGGTCCTGCAGATCGCATTCGCCGCCTTGATCGCAGATCGGGCAGTCGAGCGGATGGTTGATCAGCAGGAATTCCATCACGCCTTCGCGCGCCTTCTTCACCATCGGAGTCTTGGTATTGAGAATCTTCGGCGACCCATCCTTGTTCGGTGGCAGATCCTTCACGCCCATGGCGCAGGAGGCTTGCGGTTTGGGAATGCCAACGACTTCGATCAGGCACATCCGGCAATTTCCGGCAATCGACAGCCGCTCGTGGAAGCAGAAGCGCGGAATTTCCGCGCCAGCGGCCTCGCACGCCTGGAGCAGCGTGTACTCCGGCGGGACATCGATTTCTTTTCCGTCAACGATGATCTTGGTCATGCGGCGTGCTCGCTCGGCGCTCCGCAATGCGCGGTCTTCCATAATTTCGCACCGGTGATCTCCCGCCAGCCGAAAGCGTAATCGCTCGGGCCATGGGCAATCAGGTGGTCGCGTCGGGCCATGCCTTCCGCCATGTCGGGGCGATGTCCTGCCGGAATCCACCATAACACGAGCGTGGTCTTCACCGGCGTGAACCATTGCTCGCGGCGGGCGTAGAAGCGCTGGTGCAGAGTCTGCCAGACGAAGCGCTCCAGCGCCTGCACATTTTCCCACACAGTCAGGTTCGGCAGGATGGCCGGATCATCATAGACCCGCATGTTCATGGCGTGCCCGCTCGCATCTTGCAGACGCCAGACGAAGCCGGGAATCTTGTCGGCAAGACCGTTCACGCGTTCGACGTTATCGACGAATTCGGCCATGCGTGGGTCATCGAGCGGATAGCGGATCCGCGCGATGTTGAACTGGGCGAGATGGCGAGCGTCGGTCATTGTTGTCACTCCGCCGCCTCGCGCACCGCGCCGTGCGAATCTGCATTGCGCGAATATTCATCGATGCGCCGCTCGATCTCCGGCCGGAAGTGCCGCAGCAGCCCCTGCACCGGCCAGGCAGCGCCGTCGCCAAAGGCGCAAATGGTGTGACCTTCGATCTGCTGCGTGACCTGCATCAGCATGTCGATCTCGCGCTTCTGCGCGCGGCCTTCCGCCATGCGGGTGAGCACCCGCCACATCCAGCCCATGCCTTCACGGCATGGCGTGCACTGGCCGCAGCTTTCATGTTTGTAGAAATAGGAGATGCGCGCCATGGCACGGACAATATCGGTCGACTTGTCCATCACAATCACTGCGGCTGTGCCGAGCGCGGATTTCTTGTCGCGGCATCCGTCAAAATCCATGAGCAGGCTGTCGGCCTGGTCTTGTCCCGCGGGCACCAGCGGCATCGACGATCCGCCGGGAATGACTGCAAGCAGATTGTCCCAACCACCACGCACACCGCCCGCATGTGTTTCCAGCAGTTGGCGAAGGGGAATGCCCATGGCCTCTTCCACATTGCACGGCTTTTCGACATGGCCGGAAATGCAGAACAGCTTGGTTCCTGTGTTGTTGGGACGGCCAATGCCGGCGAACCAGGATGCGCCACGCCGCAGGATATCGGGCACGACCGCAATCGACTCGACGTTCTGCACCGTCGTCGGGCAGCCATAGAGACCAACATTGGCCGGGAATGGTGGCTTCAGCCGCGGCTGGCCCTTTTTGCCTTCGAGACTTTCCAAAAGCGCGGTTTCTTCACCGCAGATATAGGCGCCGGCACCATGATGAACGTAGAGATCGAAGTCCCACCCGTTGACATTATTCTTGCCGATCAGCTTGGCGTCATAGGCCTCGTCTATCGCCGCCTGTACGCGCTCGCGCTCGCGGATGAATTCGCCACGCACATAAATGTAGCCGACGTTCGCCCCCATAGCGAAACCCGCAATCAGGCAGCCTTCGACCAGCAGGTGCGGTTCGTGCCGCATGATTTCGCGGTCCTTGCAGGTGCCGGGCTCGGACTCGTCGGCGTTGACGACGAGATAGTGCGGGCGGCCATCCGACTTCTTCGGCATGAACGACCATTTCAGTCCGGTCGGGAAGCCGGCGCCGCCGCGGCCGCGCAGGCCCGACGTTTTTACCTCCTCGATGATCGCATCGCGGCCTTTTTCCAGAAACGCCTTGGTGCCGTCCCAGGCGCCGCGCGAACGAGCGCCTTTCAGGCCCCAGTCGTGCTGGCCGTAGAGATTCCGGAAGATGCGATCTTTGTCAGCGAGCATGGCTCACGCCTTTTCCTTGAGCGTGGTCGGACCGCCGACGGGTGCCGATAATTGCCGATCGATTTGCGGACCGGGCTTCACTTTCTTGCCGGCTGCGAGATCATCGATGATCTTCGCGAAGCTCTCGGCGGTGAGGTCTTCATAATAATCATAGTTGATCTGTGCCATCGGCGCGTTGACGCAGGCACCAAGGCATTCAACCTCGATCCACGACAACTTGCCGTCCTTTGTAACTTCACCCTGCTCGCCGATACGCTTGCGGCAGACTTTCTCCAGATCGTCCGCACCGCGCAACCGGCACGGCGTGGTGCCGCAGAGTTGCACATGGAATTTTCCGACCGGCTGCAGATTGAACATGGTGTAGAAGGTCGCGACCTCGAGCGCGCGGATATGCGCCATGCCAAGGAAGTCGGCGACATGACGGATCGCTACTTCCGGCAGCCAGCCGCCGTGCTGCTCCTGCGCGCGCCACAACAGCGGAATGATCGCCGATTGCTGGCGGCCCTCCGGGTACTTGGTGATTTCCTTCTTCGCCCAGGCAAGATTGTCCTTGCTGAAGGAAAAGTCTTTCGGCTGGATGTCTGGCGGCGCGAGGCGGCGGACGCTCATCGATCCACCTCCCCGAACACGATGTCGATCGAGCCGAGAATGGCGGACACGTCAGCCAGCAAGTGCCCGCGGCAAAGGAAATCCATCGCCTGCAGGTGCGCGAAGCCCGGCGCGCGGATCTTGCACTTGTACGGCTTGTTGGTGCCGTCGGCGACCAGGTAAACGCCGAACTCGCCCTTGGGCGCTTCGACGGCGGTGTACACTTCGCCGGCCGGCACGTGGTAACCTTCGGTGTAAAGCTTGAAGTGGTGGATCAGCGCTTCCATCGATTGCTTCATCTCGGCGCGCTTCGGCGGCACGATCTTGTGATCCTTCACGGTGACAGGGCCCTGCCCGGCGGGTGAACGCAGTTTTTCAAGACACTGCTTCATGATCCTGGTCGACTGGCGCATCTCTTCCATACGGATGAGATAACGGTCGAAGCAGTCGCCGTTCTTGCCGATCGGAATGTCGAAATCGAGTTCGGAGTAGCACTCATAAGGTTGCGCCTTGCGTAGATCCCATGCCGCACCCGAACCGCGCACCATCACGCCGGAGAAACCCCAGTTCCAGCAATCGGAAAGCTTCACCACGCCGATGTCGACGTTGCGTTGCTTGAAGATGCGGTTGCCGGTCAGCAGCGCGTCGAGATCGTCGACCACCGTCAGGAACGGATCGCAGAATGCATAGATGTCATCGACCAGCTTCGGCGTGAGGTCCTGATGCACCCCACCCGGGCGGAAATAGGCCGCATGCATGCGCGAGCCGGATGCCCGCTCATAGAACACCATCAGCTTCTCGCGCTGCTCGAAACCCCAAAGCGGGGGCGTGAGCGCGCCGACATCCATCGCCTGCGTGGTGACGTTCAACAGGTGTGACAACAGCCGCCCGATTTCCGAATAAAGCACCCGGATCAACTGCGCACGCCTGGGCACCTCAATGCCGAGCAGCTTTTCAACCGCAAGACAGAAGGCGTGCTCCTGATTCATCGGCGCGACGTAGTCGAGCCGGTCGAAATAAGGCACCGCCTGCAAATAGGTCTTGTGCTCGATCAGCTTTTCGGTACCGCGATGGAGCAGCCCGATGTGAGGATCCACGCGCTCCACCACCTCGCCGTCGAGTTCGAGCACGAGTCGCAGCACGCCGTGGGCGGCCGGATGTTGCGGTCCGAAATTGATGGTGAAATTGCGCAGGGAGGTTTCGGCCATCAGCCCACCAGCTCCGCTGCTGCTTTTGTCTTTTCCGCAACCTTGGCGTTGAAGCGATCCCACATCACCGCCACGCGCTCGTGACGCCCTTCACCGATCAGGTCCATGCCATCGTGGGCGCTGACCTTGAACACAATCTTGCGGCCCTGAACTTCGAGGACCTCTACATCGACCTTGACCGTCATGCCGGGCGGGGTCGCCGCCAGATGCGAAACGTCTACGTGCGTGCCGAGGCTGCCTTCACCCGCGTCGAGATGCTCACTGAGCAGTTGGGTACAGGTCCACTCCATCAGCACGATCATGAAACCGGTCGCGAACACCTTTGGCATTTGCGCGATGATCGGTGATTCCGGATAGGTATAGGGAACCGTCTTGTTTTCCGGCACCTTGTAGGAAAACACGTGCTTGAGGCCGGGCTTCATGGTCGGCTTCATCCTACGACCCCTTCCCTTCGGTCTTTGCCTTTTCGTCGCCGGGCAGCACGTAGTCCGTGCCTTCCCATGGTGAAAGGAAATCGAAGGTGCGGAATTCCTGGGTCAGCGTCACCTTGTCGTAGACCACACGTTTCTGCTCGTCGTCGTAACGGACTTCGACAAATCCGGTGAGCGGAAAGTCCTTGCGCAGCGGATGACCCTCGAAGCCGTAATCGGTGAGGATGCGCCGCATGTCCGGATGACCGGTAAACAGCACGCCGTAGAGATCGTAGGTTTCGCGCTCGAACCAGTCGGCGCCCCGGAAGACATCGATCAACGACGGAACCAGAGTCGTTTCGTCGGTCGCAACCTTGAGCCGGACGCGCTGGTTCAGGCGCGGCGACAGAAAGTGATAAACGACGTCGAAACGCGGCTCACGTGACGGCCAATCCACGGCCGTCACATCGATGATATTGATGAACTGGCAGGCCGGATCGTCGCGCAGAAACGTCGCAACCTTGATGAGATCGCCAACTTCGGCGTTTACTGTCAATTCGCCGCGCGCGACCGTGTAGCCGGTGACGGCGCTACCGAGGGCGCTCCTGATCGTTTGCCCAAGCCTGTCGAGCGTGTCTTCCATGTCCGGCTCCGCTCAGCGCTCGATCGTGCCGGTACGGCGAATCTTTTTCTGCAAAAGCATTACGCCATAAAGAAGTGCCTCCGCGGTCGGAGGACACCCGGGGACGTAGATGTCGACAGGCACAATGCGATCGCAGCCGCGCACGACAGAATACGAATAATGATAGTAACCGCCGCCGTTCGCGCACGACCCCATGGAGATCACGTAGCGCGGCTCCGGCATCTGGTCGTAGACCTTCCGCAGCGCAGGCGCCATCTTGTTTGTCAGCGTGCCGGCAACAATCATCACGTCTGACTGCCGCGGCGAAGCGCGCGGCGCAAAACCGAATCGTTCGGCATCGTAGCGCGGCATCGACATCTGCATCATTTCGACGGCGCAGCAGGCGAGCCCAAACGTCATCCACATGAGCGAGCCGGTGCGCGCCCAGGTAATCAGATCGTCGGCAGCGGTGACCAGAAAGCCCTTGTCGGCAAGCTCGGCGTTCATGCCGGTGAAAAAGGAGTCGTCCGCCCCGACCGGCTTGCCGGTGCGCGGATCGAGAATTCCCCTTGGCGCGGGTGCGACGAGGCTCATGGGCTCATCAATCCCATTCCAGCGCCCCCTTCTTCCACTCATATATGAAGCCGATCGTCAGGACGCCAAGGAACACCATCATCGACCAGAAGCCAAAAAGGCCGATCTGGCGGAAAACGACCGCCCAGGGGAACATGAAACTCACCTCGAGGTCGAAAATGATGAAAAGGATGGCGACGAGATAGAAACGAACATCGAACTTCATGCGCGCGTCATCGAACGCGTTGAATCCGCACTCGTAGGCGGAAAGCTTCTCCGGATCCGGCTGCTTGTAGGCGACGATGAAGGGGGCGATGAGCAACGCGAGGCCGATTCCAAGCGCGACCGCGATGAAGACCACAAGGGGCAGATAGTCCAGCAGCAATGCGCTCATCAGCGACCTCAAGCGTACAGCCCCGCCTACGTGATTATACGCCCGCCCCGGACTGCTCGGCGGCCCGAAAGGCGCCGCTTACCCCGCTCAAATGGGCCCTTGTTTGTTGGATTAGCCTCAAGGACGGGAGCGCCGAGGCTTAGCGCAGCATACAAAGGGTGGCAAGCCGACATTCGGCGGCATCCACGAGCGATCGTGTCGCAAAAAGGGGGTTCGGCCATGCGATTGACACGGGCGCGAACCGCCCACGCTATTTCGGTTTGTTCTCCAGCGGATCGCTAGTGGATCAATGCCTTAGCCTTCATGGCCCGCGGTATTCATGTTGCATCTTGTCGCAACAGTTCCCCTTGCGTTTCAACGATTCCCAATCACTCCCGGCAACTCCGTGCGACATGAACGCGACATAGAGGCCACTCAGCGCATATGGGCATGAGCTGAAGCGCTCTCGACGTGGGGTGGCTACGTACTCTTGTGTTTAGTTTCCG
>DASSIJ010000158.1:0-3262 GCA_035692045.1 Pseudolabrys sp.
TGCTGACCAGGCGCAGCCGGTAAGCTCTGCGGTGTCAAACGTCACCCGGAGGAAGCCATGGATCAGCAGTGTCATTATGTCGGCCTCGACGTTTCGCTCGAGACGACCTCCATTTGCGTCATCGACGATGCCGGCGCCATCATCTGGCGCGGGAAGTGCCGTTCCGACCCCGACACGATTACCGCCATCGTGCGCCAACATGCGCCAGGCGCGGTGCGGGTCGGTCTGGAGACCGGGCAGCTCTCCAACTGGCTCACGCTCAGCCTACGTCGACGCGGCGTGCCTGTTGTCTGCATGGACGCCCGCCACGCCAAGGCTGCGCTCAGCCTTCAGATCAATAAAACCGACGCGAATGACGCATTCGGCCTGGCACAGGTGGTTCGCACCGGGTGGTACCGGGAGGTCGCGGTGAAAAGCATGGATGCTCATACCTTGCGCATGCTGCTAGTGGCCCGATCCCGCTTGGTATCGCAGCGCCAGGCAACGGCAAATACCATCCGCGGGCTGCTCAAGACCTTTGGCTTGGTTGTCGCACGGGGCAGCAAAGGCCTGTTTCCTGTGCGCGTTCGTGAGCAGATGGCCGGCAATCCTGCACTGATCGCGATTATCGAGCCGCTGCTTGCGGTCTGGCACGCCATTCGCGACCAGGTGGCGATGCTCGATCGGCAAATGCTTGCCCGAGCCCGGAACGATCAGGTTGCTCGGCGGCTGATGACAATCCCTGGGGTTGGTGTTGTGATCGCCCTGGCTTACACTGCAGTAATCGACGATCCCGCACGCTTCCGACGATCGGTCTCGGTCGGTGCGTATCTCGGCCTGACCCCCCGGCGCTACCAGTCCGGTGAGGTCGACACCACTGGGCACATCTCGAAATGCGGTGACAGCCTGCTACGCGGATATCTCTACGAAGCCGCCGCAGTGCTGCTCTGCCGAGATGCCCGCGCTTCAATCCTGAAGAGCTGGGGCCTGGGGCTGGCGAAACGAATTGGCATGCGACGCGCCAAAGTCGCGGTCGCGCGCAAGCTCGCGGTGATCATGCACAGGATTTGGAGCGATCACGGCGAATACCGCTGGACGGCGATACCGTCGACCGCCGCCTGAGGACCATGCCAGGGCAAAAGCTTACCGAAATCCGCCAAACCTAGGCGGTAGCGCGTCCCGCTGGGACGAGGCACGGCAACCCCGCGTTCTTCGTTGCGACACGCCTCACCGCGTTGATCGCGCACGGGACATAGCGGTGCCGACCTCCCCGACGCCAAGTTGCGGCTCGCTCATATCGGGCAGACCGCGGAAAGAACCATGACCCGGTTGGACGCAGGCTGTTCAAAAAACCGCGGCTGAGTGCCACCCAGGCTTTGCCCCGGTGGGCAAACAGGCCCCTCCCGCGCGCGCCGCTCCGTCGCTCGTGAGGGCACTGCGCGACGCGCGGGGCCCTCCTGTTCGCTACCGGGACAAAGCCTGACCCAACGCCGCAGAGAGGTCCTTTTTGCATGCCGATTGAAAGGCCGGGACGAAGAAACGGCCCTCAGCCGAACAAAGAAACAGCATTTCGCCAATGACGTCCCACCAGCGGGCTGACTACTATTCTCCTCAAGCCGGAAGCGAACAAAACCTTCTTGACACCTGCGGCGCGATTAAAGAACGAAGAACGGCTTTCCCGCTCCGAACAAAGAACCGCCGACAGACCAAAAATGACTACTTGACAGAAAAAGCCCCATACAGGTTCGAATCCTGCTTCCTCCAGCGGCGAGTCCGCTGCAAACCTGACTTCCGTCTCCCTTCGCGAGAGGGACTGATAAGAGCATCATTCTGTTCTTCGGCGCAGTCAGTCGCAGTACTATGACCATGCCGTCCGGGATCTGGCTGCCGCCGAGAGGCTCGTACCGAAGGTCGAGGAGCGGCTGGGGCATCCACCTGAGGGAGCTTACCGCCAGCAGGTCGCGACCGAGCATCGGCAGAAGAGAGCTTTTTGGGAGAGGATGGGGAGGGCGGGATTGTCGTGGCGACGATGAAACAAATCGCTACCCCTCGGCTGGGGCTCTCCAAACGTCCCATTTGCGCGGCCGGCCGCTCAGCGCAACCATCTTCTCGGTCGGCACTTAGCAGGCGGCGGGGCGTTTCACCAGCATCATTCGGGTGAACCTACGCGTGGCACGCGCCGATCGAGATCGCCGGCGCATGGCTCGGGGCGCGACAACAGGTAATATCGGAACATCGGAGCCGATGGGAGAAGATGATGACCGACGATGCCGCTTGGCCGCTCGCCCAGCACGTTTGCCGCACCGGCTACGCGGATTTGCCCGCGAGCGCCGTCGAATCCGCCCGCCGCGATATTCTTGATACCTTTGGCTGCATGCTCGGCGGAAGCGGCTCCCCGGGGATCGACGAGCTGTTTGCGGTGATCTCTCGCTGGGGCGGGCTGGCGGAAAGCCGCGTCTTGCTGCGCGGGATCCGCCTGCCGGCGCCACAGGCAGCGTTGCTGAATGCCAGCATGGGTCATGCGCTGGATTTCGACGACACGCTGGATACTGGCGGCTCGATCCATCCCGGCGTCTCCGTGTTGGGCTCGGTACTGGCGGCATGCGATGGTGTAGAGGGTGTTACTGGGCGGGATGTGCTGTTGGCGGTCGCGCTGGGGCTGGATGTATCGTGCCGCATCGCGCTCGCGAGCACGCTCGACCGGGGCTGGCATCGCACCGCGGCGATCGGTGTATTCGGTGCCACGGCGGCGGCAGGCAAGCTGATCGGCCTGACGCCGGAACAGATGCTGGCCGCTTTCGGCATCGCCTACAGCCACGCCGCCGGTAATCGCCAATGTATTCTGGACGGGGCACTGACGAAACGGATGCAGGCCGGCCAGGCGGCCAGCGCCGGCGTTTTCTCGGCTGCGTTGGCGCAGACCGGGTTCACCGGGGCGCGCAACATCTTTAATGGCCGGTTCGGATTCCTCGAGCTGTACCAGCCGAACGGGTACGACGCCTCGGTGCTCCTCCACGACCTGGGCACGGCTTTCCGAGGCGAGGAGCTAAGCTACAAGCCCTACCCCTGCGGTCGGCCACTGCATGCGGCGATCGATGCTGCGCTGGCAGCACGAGCGCGGCTCGAAATCGAGCGGAGCGATGACATCGAATCTGTAACGGTCGAGGCGGACCCCGCCGGTCACAACGACCAATTCGGCCGCGGGCCGGCGAAGCGTCGCCCCACCCAGGTGGTGGAGGCACAATTCGCCCAACCCTTCCTGATCGCCACCGCCTTGGTGCAT
>DASSIJ010000159.1:0-41747 GCA_035692045.1 Pseudolabrys sp.
AATCACTAGAGACCGGACTGGGTGGCTGGGGCGCCAGGATTCGAACCTGGGAATGGCGGAATCAAAATCCGCTGCCTTACCACTTGGCTACGCCCCACCAGGTACCGGAGAGCCGCAGTCTCGCGCGCGGCGGCGGGACCATAGCGGCGTGGAGGGGCCCAAGCAACGCCCAGTGCCCCTGATATATTGAACAAAAGCGTGCGTTGACCCCTCTTGGGCCGAGGCTAGATTAGCCAGGCATGAGTTATCGCGCCCCCGTTGCTGATATTGCCTTCAGCCTCAAGCATGCTGCCGGCCTGAAACCCGCGCTGGCCGAGGGGCTCTATGGCGACCTCGATGAGCAAACAGTCGATTCGGTGCTGGCGGAGGCCGGGCGTTTCGCCACCGATATCATCGCGCCGCTCAATGGCGTTGGCGACAAGTTCGGGACGCCATTCAAAAATGGCACCGTCACAACGCCGCCAGGCTGGAAGGACGCTTACACGACCTGGGCCGCGGCCGGCTGGAATGGCCTCGCCGCGCCGGCCGACTGGGGTGGTCAGGAACTGCCGCAGGCCCTGAACGCGGCCTGCATCGAGATGTGGAATTCGGCCTCGATGGCGTTCGGCATCGGGCCTGTGCTTACCATGGCGGCAATCGACGCCTTGCATGCCTACGGAAGCGATACGCTCAAAAAAGAATATCTCGGCAACCTCATCAGCGGCGAATGGATGGGCACCATGCAGCTCACCGAGCCGCAGGCCGGATCGGACGTCGGGGCGCTGCGCAGCAAGGCCGAGCGTGCAAATGACGGCAGCTATCGCATCACGGGATCGAAGATTTTCATTACTTATGGCGAGCACGATCTCACAGAAAACATCATCCATTTCGTGCTTGCACGGCTGCCCGACGCGCCACCAGGCACCAAAGGCATCTCGCTGTTTCTGGTGCCGAAAGTGATGCCGGACGGCACACGCAACGACGTGCGCGCCCATTCGGTCGAGCACAAGCTCGGCATTCATGCCTCACCCACCTGCACCATGGTCTATGGAGACCATGGAGGCGCCGTGGGATTCCTCATCGGCGAGGAGAACAAGGGCATGGCCTGCATGTTCACCATGATGAACAGGGCCCGGCTTGCCGTTGGCCTGCAGGGCGTTGGTATCGCCGAGCGCGCAACCCAGCAGGCGCTTTCCTATGCGCGCGAGCGCAAGCAGGGCGCAGCCGGCGCGATCATCGCCTATCCTGACGTCAAACGCATGCTGCTCACCATGCGCACGCTGACCGGCGCGGCGCGTGCGATCTGCTATGCGACCGGCATCGCCATCGATCGGTCGCTGCGCGCAAAAACTGAAGAGGCGCGCAAATCCGCGCACGATCGCGCCTCTCTTCTCACCCCGGTGGCCAAGGCCTTTTCAACCGATATCGGTACTGAGGTCGCTTCACTCGGCATTCAGGTCCATGGCGGCATGGGTTACATCGAAGAGACCGGCGCGGCGCAGCACTATCGAGACGCACGCATCGCCCCGATCTACGAAGGGACGAATGGAATTCAGGCCATCGATCTTGTGACGCGCAAGGTGCCGCTCGAAGGCGGCAAGACCGTCGCGCTCTATATCGACGAACTGCGGCGCACCGTGAAGGCGGTGCAGTCAAGCAATGCACCCGCCTTTGGCGAGACGGCGGCGCGCCTCGGCGAAGCAGTCGACAGCCTCGAACGTGCCACACGGTGGGTGCTGGCCCAGAAATCTTCCGACGCGGCACTTGCCGGTGCCACACCCTATTTGCGTTTGTTCGGCAATGCCGCGGGTGGCTGTATGCTGGCGGAGGAAGCGCTCGCGTCGTTGCGCGCGGGAGATGGGGTTGGCCGTACGGTCCTCGCACGCTATTTCGCCGAAAACCTCGCAATTCAGGCGAACGGCCTTGAACGCAGCGTGACCGAGGGCGCCGATAGCATTATCGATGCCCAGGCAGCGCTTGCGGAATGACCGCCAGGAGATATTCACGCCGATGTCACTAAAGGGCAAAACCCTGTTCATCACCGGCGGCTCGCGGGGAATTGGCCTTGCGATCGCGCTCAAGGCCGCGGCCGATGGGGCGAATATCGCTATCGCCGCCAAGACCGTCGAGCCGCACCCCAAGCTTGAAGGCACTATTCACACCGCGGCAGCCGAAATTGCGAAGGCCGGCGGACGGGCATTGCCACTCGCCGTCGACGTGCGCGACGACGCGGCCGTGCAGGCCGCACTCGATGAGACAGCGGAAAAATTCGGCGGCATCGACATCGTCGTGAACAATGCGAGCGCCATCCAGCTCACATCCGTCGCGGCGACCGAGATGCGGCGCTACGACCTGATGCAGCAGATCAATGCCCGCGGCACCTTCATGGTCTCCAAATTTGCCATTCCTTATCTGGTGCGCGCGGAAAACCCGCACATCCTGATGTTGTCGCCACCGCTCGATATGGCCGAGAAATGGTTCGCGCCGCATACCGCCTATTCGATGGCGAAATTCGGCATGAGCCTGGTGGTATTGGGGCTTGCTGGCGAATTGCGCGGGAAGGTCGCGGTGAATGCTCTTTGGCCGCGCACCATTATAGGCACGGCCGCAGTCAAGAATTTGCTCGGCGGCGATGCGATGATGCGAATGTCGCGCAAGCCGGAGATTCTTGCCGAGGCTGCCTATCGCGTTTTCCAAAAGCCCAAAAGCTTTACCGGGAACCTTCTGATCGACGACACCTTCCTCGCCGGCGAAGGCGTCACAGATTTTGATCAGTATCGCGCCGATCCCAGCCAACCGCTGCAGGTCGATTTCTTCGTGCCTGACAGGAGCCCGCCACCAACCGGCGTCAGCCTGAAAGCGAAATCGCGATAGGCACTTCCACCAGGGCCTGCGAGCGTTTAAGTCTAGCCAATGTCCACTCTCCTGCTCAGTCATCCCGCCTGCCTGAACCACCTCACGCCAGCAGGCCATCCGGAACGGCCGGACCGCTTGCGTGCGATCGAACACGCCCTGGAAGACGAAAAGTTTCAATTGCTGACCCGTGTTGAGGCTCCTCTCGGCCCGCTCGATATTGTCGCGCTTTGTCATCCGATGGAATACATCGAAGCAATCCGCGACGCCTCGCCGGCCGAAGGTCTCGTACGGCTCGATGCCGATACGGCGATGTCGCCGGGAAGTTTTGAAGCAGCATTGCGGGCCGTCGGCGGCGCCAAACTCGCCGTAGACGACGTGATGGCCGGCACGGCGAAAAACGCATTCGTTGCCACCCGCCCACCGGGACATCACACCGAGACGGCGCGGCCGATGGGGTTTTGTCTCTTCAACAATGCGGCGATCGCCGCGCGCTATGCGCAGAAGGCGCACGGGGCCGAGCGGGCGGCAATAGTCGACTTCGATGTTCACCACGGCAACGGTTCGCAAGATATTTTCTGGTCGGACAAGAGCGTGATGTACTGCTCGACCCATGAGATGCCGCTCTATCCGGGCACCGGCGCCAAGGGTGAACGAGGTGAATTTAACACCATCGTCAACGCGCCACTGTCAGCGGGCGATGGCGGCGACGTCTTCCGCGAGGCATTCGAGACCGTGATCCTCCCTCGTCTGCGCGCATTCAAGCCCGACATCCTGATCATCTCGGCGGGTTTCGACGCGCACACGCGCGACCCGCTGGCGAACCTCAACCTTGTCGAAGCGGACTTTTCGTGGGCCACCAAAAAGCTGATGGAAATCGCGGATAGGAGCGCCAAGGGGCGCGTCGTCTCATTGTTGGAGGGCGGCTACGATTTGCAGGGCTTGTCGCGATCGGTCGCAGCCCATGTCACCGCGCTGATGCAGGGCTGAAGGATCCGCGCTATAGGATGCCTGTAACGAATCATCGGGCAAGAAACATGGCCGAGAACAGCAACATTGACGTCAAGAAGATGCCCTTCGAGAGGGCGATCGAAGAGCTGGAATCGATCGTCAAGGATCTTGAGGGCGGCAAAGTGCCCCTTGAGCAATCGGTAGCCCTTTATGAGCGCGGCGAGGCATTAAAGAAACGATGTGAGGAGCTATTGCGCCAGGCCGAAGCGCGGGTGGAAAAAATTACCCTGGACGCCAACGGCAATCCGACCGGCAGTGAACCGCTTGACGTGGATTGAGCGGTCCTGCGTCCTGAAATCTCGACCTCCTGTCGAATTGCCCGCAATGGCAATTTTGGTGTAAGTGACTGATCCAGTTTGTTGGAGTTTGTCTTGTCCGAAGTGTCAAAAACGCCCCTGCTCGACCGCGTCCGCGTCCCGCGCGATCTCAAAAACCTGTCGGCCGATCAGCTTAAACAGCTTGCCGACGAACTGCGTTCGGAAACCATCGACGCGGTCGCAAAGACCGGTGGTCATCTCGGCGCGGGGCTCGGTGTCGTCGAGTTGACGGTGGCGCTCCACTACGTATTCGACACCCCGGATGACCGTCTGATCTGGGACGTCGGCCACCAGAGCTATCCGCACAAGATCCTCACTGGTCGCCGCGACCGCATTCGCACGCTCCGTCAAGGCGGCGGCCTGTCCGGGTTTACGAAACGGGCGGAGAGCGAGTACGACCCGTTCGGCGCCGCCCATTCATCGACGTCGATCTCGGCCGCTCTCGGCATGGCGGTGGCGCGGGATCTGGACGGCAAGAAGCACAATGTCGTGGCCGTCATTGGCGACGGAGCGATGTCCGCCGGCATGGCGTACGAGGCCATGAACAATGCCGGCGCGCGCAATGAGCGGCTGGTCGTCATTCTCAACGACAATGATATGTCGATTGCGCCGCCGGTCGGCGCCATGTCGGCCTATCTGGCAAGGCTCATCTCCGGCAAGACTTACCGCACCCTGCGCGATATCGGAAAACAGCTCGCGCGGCACCTTCCAAAATTCTTCGAGGAAAAGGCCGGACGGGCCGAGGAGTTCGCGCGCGGCTTCTGGACCGGCGGCACGTTGTTCGAGGAACTTGGATTCTATTATGTCGGCCCGATTGATGGCCACAATCTCGATCACCTGCTCCCCGTTTTGCGCAACGTGCGCGATGCCGAGGCGGGGCCGATCCTCGTGCATGTGGTGACGCAGAAAGGCAAGGGCTACGCGCCTGCTGAAATTTCCGCTGACAAATATCACGGCGTGGTCAAATTCGACGTCGCCACCGGCACGCAGGCGAAGTCGAAATCGAATGCGCCGCAATATACAAAGGTGTTTGCGGAGAGCCTGATCAAGGAAGCACGCAAGGACGATCGGATCATCGCCATCACGGCGGCGATGCCGTCGGGCACCGGTCTCGACCTTTTCGAGAAGGAATTCCCCGATCGTTGCTTCGATGTGGGCATCGCCGAACAGCACGCCGTGACTTTCGCGGGCGGCCTCGCGACCGAGGGCTTCAAGCCATTCGCAGCGATCTACTCCACGTTCCTGCAACGCGCGTACGACCAGGTGGTGCACGATATTGCAATCCAGCGTCTGCCTGTCCGCTTTGCGATCGATCGCGCCGGTCTCGTCGGGGCGGATGGACCGACCCATGCCGGTGCATTCGATATTGCCTATCTTGGTTGCCTGCCGGGATTCGTTTTGATGGCAGCGGCAGACGAGGCCGAGCTCGTGCACATGGTAGCGACGGCAGTCGCGATCGACGACCAGCCGAGCGCACTTCGCTACCCGCGCGGTGAGGGCCTCGGTGTCCCGATGCCGGCGGAAGGCAAACCGCTGGAAATCGGCAAGGGGCGGATTCTGCAAGAGGGTCACAAGGTCGCGCTGCTTTCATATGGCGGGCGACTCGGTGATTGCCTGAAAGCAGCCAAGGAGCTCACGGCGCTTGGCCTGTCGGCCACGGTCGCGGATGCGCGTTTCGCCAAGCCCCTCGACGTCGATCTGGTTACACGGCTGGCGCGCGAACACGAAGTTCTTGTCACGGTCGAGGAAGGGTCAATCGGCGGTTTCGGGACTTATGTCCTGCAGGCACTGGCCGAGCATGGCCTGCTCGATCAAGGCCTGCGCATTCGCTGCATGATCCTTCCGGATCAGTTCATCGATCAGGACACGCCTGCTGCCATGTATGCGTCTGCCGGCCTCGACGCCCGCGCAATTGTTGCAAAGGTATTTGAAGCCCTGGGCAAGGACGTCGCGGCCGAGACCGTCAGGCTCGCCTGACGGTCCTAGAGCCTGCGCTTACGGGGTACTTTCTTCCCGCTTTGCCGCGCCTCCGAGAGACCGATCGCTATGGCCTGCTTGCGGCTCTTGACCCTCTTGCCGCTGCGCCCGCTTTTAAGTGTGCCCTTCTTACGCTTCTTCATGGCGCGCTCTACATAACTCGAAGCGCCCTTCGAATATTTACGTGCCATACTGTTTCTCCTCAAACAGGCAATCATTGCGGCCGCTGCAGATGTGACGGCCAATGCGGGTAACGATCGTGTACGGACCATTGTTCCGGGAATTGGGTGCATGAGCGGCACGCGCCAACGCGCTGACCGCCTGTTGGTCGCCCGCGGCATTTTTGAAAGCCGCGCCAAGGCGCAGGCCGCGATCGAGGCGGGCCTCGTCACTGCCAACGATCAGATCGTGCGCAAGGCTTCAGAGGAAATCCCAACCGACGCATCCCTGCACGCGACTTCAGCTCACCCTTATGTGTCGCGAGGTGGCGTCAAGCTCGCGGCAGCGCTTGACCACTTTGACTTCAATCCGAAGGGCCGCATCTGCCTCGATGTCGGCGCCTCTACCGGCGGATTCACACAGGTGCTGCTGAACCGAGGCGCGCGACTTGTCTATGCGGTCGATGTCGGACGCGCCCAACTCCACAAGACATTGCGCGCCCGGCCAGAGATCGTTTTGCTCGAGTCCACCGATATTCGCACCCTTTCCGCCGCCCGGCTGGATGAACGGCCAGACTTTGTGACCATTGATGTCAGCTTTATTTCGCTCAAACTGGTTGTGCCGCCCGCAACAGAGCTCACAAAAGCACCTGCTCTGCTCGTTGCGCTGATCAAGCCGCAATTCGAGGTTGGTGCGAGCGCCGTGAAAAAAGGCGTCGTGCGCGATCCGGCCCTCCATGCTGCCGTCTGTAGCGATATCGCCGAGTTTGTCACCTCGCTCGGATGGCGCGTTATCGCGGTTATTCCCTCCCCGATCGAAGGTGGCGACGGCAATGCTGAATTCCTGCTTGGAGCAGAACATGACTGAGCAGCTCAGCATTAGCCGCCTCGGTCACCGCGGAGATGGCGTCGCCGATACACCGGAGGGACCCGTTTATGTGCCATATGCTCTGCCCGGCGAGATCGCCGTGGTCGAGCCGGTCCCGGGCCATCCTGACCGCCGGCATTTGCTGCACATCGACAGGCGAAGCCACGAGCGCGCCGAACCGGTTTGCAAACATTTCGGTGCCTGCGGTGGCTGCGCGCTGCAGCACTGGTCGCTGGCCGAATACCACCTGTGGAAACGCTCACAGGTGGTGGAGGCATTGGCGCACGCAAATATAGTCGCGCCGGTCAACGATCTCATCGATGCCCATGGCGCCGGCCGGCGGCGCGCGGTGCTACATGCGCGACGCGGGATCCATGACATTTTGGAGGTCGGATTTACGGCGCCACGTGCTCACCACATAGTCGCCATTGATGCGTGCCCCATCCTGGCGTCAGGGCTCGGCGGCGCACTCCGGGCCGCCTGGGCGATTGCCGAAACGCTGAGACCGACCGGCAAACCACTCGATATCCAGACGACCGCAACGGATTCGGGCCTCGACATTGACGTGCGCGGCTCGGGCGCGGTGAGCGCGGAACGCCTGACCGCGCTCGCAAGCGTCGCCGAGACGCACAACCTTGCCCGCCTCACGCGTCATGGCGAACTCGTTGCGCAGCGTACGCAACCAGTCCTCCAGGTCGGGCGTGTTCAAGTGCCGCTGCCGCCCGGCGCATTTCTGCAGGCGACCGCCGAAGGGGAGAAAACGTTGGCGCGACTGGCGCTGGACTATGTGGGGAAGGCCAGACAAGTCGCCGACCTGTTTGCGGGCATCGGCACTTTTGCCTTGCGGCTTGCCGATGTGGCACGCGTAAGCGCCGCCGACAGCGATTCCACAATGATTAAAGCGCTGCAACGTGCGGCTTCCACAACGTCAGGACTCAAGCCGATCGAGGCCCAAACTCGTGACCTTTTTCGGCGCCCGTTCATGGCGAACGAGCTCAAGGTCTTCGACGCCATCGTGTTCGATCCGCCGCGCCAGGGCGCCGAAGCGCAGGCGCGCGAACTTGCCAAAAGCGCGGTGCCGGTTGTGGTCGCTGTATCTTGCGATGCGGCAACGTTCGCCCGCGATGCGAAGATCCTGATCGGCGGCGGCTACAAACTCGCTGCCGTTACGCCCGTCGATCAGTTCCGCTATTCCCACCACGTGGAGATCGTCGCGAAATTCGTGCGGTAAGCGCACTACTGAAAATCAATGCTCCCACCCCAGCGCTCTTGCCAGATCTTCTCACCGATGGTGCATGAGATGCGCGGCGCCTGCGATGAGGCCGGCACGACCCGCCCCTCCGGCTGTCGCCCGGCAATCTCCAGCACCAATTTGGTGCGTGTTGCTTCAATGAATTTCTCACGCTCGTGGATCGGCACAACAAACGAGCCCGGGCCCCCAATCACACAATCCTCGTAGTACACATCGAGATTTTCGATATCCATGGTCCCGACATAGGGTCGATTGAGCATAATCGGCAGGCCGTTGATTGTAATGCCGGCGGCCAGCACATCGTCGCGCATGGACTGCACGGGTGGACCGGCGTTGTTGGCGCCGTCACCCGACACGTCGATCACGCGACGCAAGCCTTTGTAGCCGCTCTCGTCAAACAGCGGCATGGCGAAGCGCAGGGCACCCGAAATCGACGTTCGCGACGCACGGCGATAGGGCGCACGCGCGATCTCGGCCGCGACCGCGTCGGCGGCTTCCGGTCCGTCGATCAACCGCCACGACATGACGACCTTCTGGTCGAACTGACCGGCCCACTCAAAATAAGTGATGGCGATCTTGCCATTCGCGCCCTGGCGCAGCGCCTGCAGGAATTCTTTTGAGGTCAACGCCAGAATGTAACCTTCCCGCTGAAGCGCCTGCTCTTCAGGGTCCATCGAGTAGGACACATCGACCGCGATCACGAGTTCGACATCGACCGGGATGGCGTTCGCCCTGCGGTCGGCGAACAGGCGCGGAACACCGGCGATTGCCAGGTTCGCTGCCGCAAGACCGGCAAGCGCGAGCGCAGCCATAGACAACAAACGGTGTGGCATTTTCACTTCCTCACTGCCTGCCACCATGCTGCCACAGCGGCTGGCGTAAGAAAACGGCAACGCTGCTTTGCGAGTCAGCCCTCGATTGGCTCGGTCGCCACGATCTCAATGCCAAAGCCTCCGAGACCCACGTAAGTGCGCTTGCTGGAGGTGAGCAGGCGAATAGAGGAAATGCCGAGGTCCTTGAGAATTTGCGCGCCCAGCCCGATTTCACGCCATTGCCGCGAGCGGGCCGCATCGGTTCCGGTGTCTCCATGTGGAATCTCGGCCACCGGCACGCCGGCCGTCCCATCTCGCAGATAAACGATAACTCCGCGACCAGCTGCCTTAAATCGCGCAAGCGATGCACGGATCGCTCGCGCGCCGCCGAAAACGTCGCCAATAACGTCCGCGCGATGCAACCTGGCTAACACGCCATTGCCATCGCCAATCGTGCCATAGACGAAGGCCATATGATGCACGCGGTCAAACGGCGTGATGTAGGCATAACCGTGCAGAGTGCCGATTTCTGAGGCAAGCGAAAACGCGCCGACGCGCTCCACCAGTTTGTCGCGACGCTGCCGGTAAGCAATAAGTTCGGCAATCGAGACTTGTGTCAGCTTGTGCTTATGCGCGAAGGCCGTGACTTCTGGCCCCCGCATGACGGAGCCATTGTCGTTCATCAATTCGGCAAGAACTCCGACCGGCGGCAACGACGCCAGTCTGCAGAGATCCACGCAAGCCTCGGTATGCCCGGAGCGCATCAGCACCCCGCCCTCGCGGGCGACCAGGGGAAACACGTGGCCAGGGCGCACGAAATCATCAGCGCCGTTGTTGTCATTGGCAAGCGCACGAACGGTATTGCAGCGCTCGTCCGCCGAAATGCCCGTCGTCAAACCATGTCTGACGTCGACGGAGACGGTAAAAGCGGTTCCGAGCGGCGCCTCATTAGCCGCCACCATCGGCTCCAGATGCAGGCGGCGCGCCTGATCGGCGCCAAGCGGGGCGCAGACGATCCCGGACGTATTTCGGATGATGAACGCCATCTTTTCCGGCGTGCAATGCGAGGCCGCGACGAAAAGATCGCCTTCGTTTTCGCGGTCATCGTCATCAGTAACGACAACGATCTCGCCATTGGCGAAGGCCTTGATCGCGGCTTCGACGCGACTGTGGCTGTCGGGCACGGCTTTACCTCGAAGGCGGGTCTATGCGCCTGGTTTGAACGGCCACGCAGTCCCCTCGCCCACCTGGCCGCGATGCATCAGATAGTGGTCGGCCAGCACGCACGCCACCATCGCCTCCCCGATCGGGACCGCGCGGATGCCGACGCACGGATCGTGACGGCCCTTGGTGACGACGTCGGTGTCACGGCCATAACGGTCAACGGTCTTGCGCGGCGTCAGAATCGAGGACGTCGGCTTGACTGCAAAGCGCGCGACGATCGCCTGCCCGGTCGATATACCACCGAGAATGCCACCGGCGTGGTTGGACAGGAACAGTGGTTTGCCGTCATTGCCCATACGCATTTCGTCGGCATTCTCGATGCCGCTCATTGCCGCCGTGGCAAAGCCGTCGCCAATCTCGACGCCCTTGACGGCGTTGATGCCCATCAGCGCAGACGCGAGGTCGCCGTCGAGCTTGGCGTAGACCGGCGCGCCAAGGCCCGCCGGCGCACCCTCAGCCAAAATCTCGATCACGGCGCCGCACGACGAACCAGCTTTTCGCACGCCGTCGAGATACTCCTCGAAGAACTTGGCCTGCTTCGCATCGGGGCAAAAAAATGGATTTTTATCGATCTCTGTCCAGTCCCAGCGTGCCCGATCGATCTTGTGGCGACCCATCTGGACCAATGCGCCTCGCACGGTCAGACCTGGCACGATCTTGCGGGCGATTGCCCCGGCAGCAACCCGCGCCGCCGTCTCACGTGCCGAAGCTCGCCCGCCACCGCGATAGTCATGGATGCCGTATTTCACGTCATAGGTGTACCCGGCATGGCCGGGCCGGTATTTGTCCTTGATCTCAGAGTAGTCCTTGGAGCGCTGGTCGACATTCTCGATCATGAGCATGATCGGCGTCCCGGTCGTGACCTGCCCGCCGCTTTGCTCATCGGTGAACACGCCGGACATGATTTTCACCGCATCCGGCTCCTGCCGCTGCGTGGTGAAACGCGATTGTCCAGGCCGGCGGCGGTCAAGCTCGCGCTGGATATCTTCCTGTTTGAGCGGAATCCGCGGCGGACAGCCATCCACCACACAGCCGATTGCCGCCCCGTGGCTCTCGCCGAAGCTGGTAAACCGAAAAAGATGTCCGAAAGTATTGAACGACATGGCGGTTCCGCGCTTGCCCGGCTTGGTAACGCGCGCTCCCGCCTTGGTCAATTAAACGGCTGAGGCGCGCGGCCGTATGCAATCAGCGCTCCGTGTGTCCTCTCGACTTCGCCATCGGCGCGACCTGCGCTGAACGGACGTTCACCTCGCTGAACGGGAGTTAATGAGAAACTGAATACCCGTTAAGCTACGGAAATATAACAACTTTTCCGATTTTTAATTTGCGGCCAGTTTCGACATCAGCTAATTAGATGACGCTGGTTAGGGGGAAGCTCGGAGTCAAAAAGCCGCGCGACAGAAACGCTGTCAGCTCCCGCCACAAGTGGATGGATCCAAGAGGACAAACACAATGCGCAAGATTACTGCTATCGCCGTCGCGCTCGGCTTCCTCACCTCGGTGAGCCTGCCGGCGTTCGCGACCCCAGCGGTCAATGGCGTCGTCAAAAGCGACGAACTGTCCGCCAAGAAGAAAAAGAAGAAAGACACAATGGAGAAGAAGTCCAGCCTCGCCGTGACTGACCTCTCCGCCGCCAAGAAGAAAAAGAAGAAAGACACGATGGAGAAGAAGTCCAGCCTCGGCGCGACTGACCTCTCCGCCGCCAAGAAGAAAAAGAAGAAAGACACAATGGAGAAGAAGTCCAGCCTCGGCGCGACCGACCTCTCCGCTGCCAAGAAGAAAAAGAAGAAAGACACAATGGAGAAGAAGTCCAGCCTCGGCGCGACCGATCTCTCTGCTGCCAAGAAGAAAAAGAAGAAAGACACAATGGAGAAGAAGTCCAGCCTCGGCGCGACCGATCTCTCCGCTGCCAAGAAGAAAAAGAAGCAGCCAGAGAAGAAGTCAGAGATTCTTTATCGCATCGCGGCTTGATCGCGATTTCAAATTTCGGACTCTACATGAACGGCCGGACGCCAAGTCCGGCCGTTTTACGTTGTCGGCCGACGCTTACGCATAGCGCGTCAATCGATCTCCTTCGAACACGTAGACGACGCCCTGCGCGATATCGACCAGCGGCGCCGCTGCCGGCTTGGCAAGGCCAAGATACGCCATGAGGCCCCGAGCCGTGCCACCGTGCGCAACCGCCACGGTGTCGCGTGTGAGACTTTGATGCCATTCACGCATGCGCGACGATACAGCCTCGTAACTCTCTCCGCCCGGCGGAACAAAGTGCCACTTGTCGTGCTCGCGTGTCGCGATACGTTGGGGATCGCGAACATGCAATTGCGCGACCGTAAAGCCTTCCCAATCGCCGAAGGCGATTTCGGCGAGGCGCTCTTCCAGACGATAGCCTTCCGGTGGCAACCCAAGCGGCACGCGCATCAGTTCCATCGTTTCGCGGGCGCGCCCGAGCGGGCTCGACACGTAATCGCAATCGGCGGGATTACGGCCATCGCGCGCGAATAAATCGCGCAGGATATCCCCACAATGGGCTGCCTGCGCGCGGCCACGCGCATTGAGCGGCACGTCATGGCGGCCCTGCAAACGGCCGACGACGTTCCAGTCGGTCTCTCCGTGACGGATGTAATAGATCGTCGGTGGCGGCTTTTCCGACTCAGCCATCACTCTTGCTTGCTGACGGCAATATCCGGCGCATCGGGATGCTTGATGCCCACGATGTGGTAGCCCGCATCGACGTGATGGATTTCCCCGGTCACGCCGCTCGACATGTCAGACAGGAAATAGACGCCGGCCTTGCCCACTTCTTCCAACGTGAGGTTGCGCCGCAGGGGCGTATTGTACTCGTTCCATTTCAAAATATAGCGGAAGTCGCCGATACCGGAGGCGGCAAGAGTTTTCAACGGACCCGCCGAAATGGCATTGACGCGGATATTCTTGACGCCGAGATCGGCGGCGAGATATCGCACCGACGATTCAAGGGCGGCTTTGGCAAGACCCATCACATTGTAGTGCGGCATCCACTTCTCGGCGCCGTAGTAGCTCATCGTCAGGAGCGACCCACCGTTCGTCATCAACTTTTCTGCGCGTTGGGCAAGCGCGGTGAATGAGTAGCAGCTCACCAACATCGTTTTGATGAAGTTGTCTTCGGTCGTGTCGACGTAGCGGCCGTCGAGCTGATCCTTGTCGGAGAAGGCGATGGCATGCAGCAGGAAATCAAGCGAGCCCCAGGCTGACTGCACCGCCGAGAACGCCGCATCTATCGAGGCCGGCTCGGTAACGTCGCAATGGCCAACCACAAGGCCATCCACTTCTTCGGCCAGCGGTTCAACCCGTTTCTTGAGGGCGTCACCCTGATAGGTGAACGCAAGATCGGCGCCGTGGTCCCGGCAAGCGCGGGCGATACCCCAGGCGATTGAGCGATTGTTGGCCACGCCCATGATCAGCCCGCGTTTACCACGCATCAGACCAGAAAATTCCGGCATGCCCCTTCCCGTCTTGGCCGGTTTGCACCGGCCGCCTCCTATGGCACAGGGTGTTTTGACCATCAAGCAAAGCACCCGGCGTTGCTTTTGTCGCTGTTAATTCAATTCATTTTCGGGAATATGATCCGGGTTAATGGGGTTTTTCCTTGCAATTGGCGACGCCGGGACCTCAGTTCGGCAAATGCGGAAACGGACCTAATGGTCCCTCCCGCATCACAGGTTAAAGGAGGGCCCTATTGGCCACGTTCCATCAGAGCGTCGAGGCAACGATACCTGCGCTACGACGATATGCCAGGGCACTGACACGGGACTCCGACATCGCTGACGATCTGGTGCAGGACACGCTGGTGCGGGCCCTGCGTTCGGAGCACCTGTTTCATGGTGGCGACGTGCGCAGCTGGCTGTACACGATCCTGACCAACCTCAATCGCAATCGGCTGCGGTCACTGGCGCGCCGCCCGACTCTGTCGCCGATTGAGGATAACGACGCTCCGGATCTTGCCGGCCCGGAAGCGGGCGGGCGCGATATCGAGCGCGCGCTCGCCACGCTGGTCGATGACCAGCGAAACGCACTGCTCTTGGTGGTGCTTGAAGGGCTCAGCTACCGCGAGGTGGCTGAGGTGCAAGGTGTGCCAATTGGCACAGTCATGTCGCGTCTGGCGCGTGCGCGCGTACAGATCAAAAACTATCTCGACGGCGGGCGCCCTGCGCTCCGCCGCGTGAAATGAAAGAAAGAGAGAAGGTGAACCCATGATCGATCGCGATTCACCCGTGACCGAGGATGAACTGCACGCTTACATCGACGGCGAATTGCCGGGCGATCGCATGGAGGCAGTCGCCTCCTGGCTTGCCGCCCATCCTGAGCAGGCCGCTTTGGTCGCATCCTGGCGGGCACAAGCCGAGAGCATTCGAGCGCGCTATGGTGCCGCCGCCGAAGAACCGGTGCCCGAACGGCTCAAGCTCGACCAGGTGCTTAAGCAGGACCGGGCCAATGGACGGTCCTGGGCTGCGATGGCAGCCGCTGCAGCCGTCGTGGCTTTCATCGTCGGTGGCGCCGCCGGCTGGATGGCACGCGGCGCATCTGCTGCCGCTCCTACCGGGTTTGATGTCTTCGCCAGCGAAGCGCTCGACGCCTACAAACTTTACGTGGTTGAGGTACGCCATCCTGTCGAAGTCCCCGGCAACGAGCGGGCGCATATGACTCAATGGCTGTCGAAGCGGCTGGGCGAGGATCTGCGTGTCCCCGACCTGCAGTCGATCGGGCTGAAATTGGTGGGCGGCCGGCTTCTTCCAGGTCCGACCGGCGCCGCCGCCTTTTACATGTACGAAAGTCCGTCCGGCGAGCGCTTTACGATCTATTGCGCGAAGGCGGGCGAGCCGCAGACAGCACTGCGTTACGCCAGCGCCGAGCAATTCGCTGCGTTCTACTGGGTCGACGATAAAATCGCCTATGTGGTGAGTGGCCCGGCCGATCGCCAACGGCTCGAAAGCGTGACCAAGGCGATCTACGAACAGGTCGACAAGGGCGCATCGAAAAAGTTGTAGCTTGCGCCGGATCGCCCCCGTGACCCGAGGGCCAGATAGGCCCCGCAGTCGCGGGGCCAGGCCTTACTCCAGATCCCCGCGCGGATCGTAGGGCTTCTTGTCGCGCCATGTCTTCATGAGTTCCTTGAACTCATCGTCGACGCTTTCCGGCAGCACGACGCGCACGGTGGCGAGCAGGTCGCCGGCGCCGCTTTTCGCTTTAAGGCCCTTGCCCTTGAGCCGGAAGGTGCGCCCGGAATTGGTGCCGGCCGGGATCGCCAGCTCCACTGCGCCGTCCAGTGTGGGGACACGCACTTTCCCTCCGAGCACGGCTTCGTAAAGGCTGATCGGCAACTCAAGCCGCAAATCGGCGCCATCGGGTTTGAATAACGGATGCGGTGCGACATTGATCGTGATCAGGGCGTCGCCCGCCCGGCCGGTTGCGCTCGGCCAGCCCTGACCTTTCAACCGGATCTGCTGACCACTCGCGATCCCCGCCGGAATCTTGACCTCAACGTCCTTGCCTGTCGGCAGATGGACTCGGGTCTTGGTACCCTTTGCGGCGTCGGCCAGCGTGATCGTCAGCGATGCGTGCAGATCCTGTCCGGCGCCCGTCGCTGCGCCCAAATCGTCCGTTTCGAACTGTGGGCCGAAACCGCGCCCGCCACCGCCGCGGCCACTGAACATCCCACGCAAAAGGTCCTCGAACCCACCGCCACCACCGCCGCTGCCTGAGCGGCGAAAACCATCAGGACCGAAGCTGAAGCCTTCAAAGTGCGCGCCACCGCCCGGGTGAAAGCCGCCTCCGCCCGGCTGCTCGCGAAAACCTTCGAAGCCCTGAAAGCGCGGCTTGCCCTCGCCATCGATCTCGCCGCGATCGAAGGCCTTGCGCTTGTCGCCGTCGCCGACAATCTCGTAAGCAGCATTGAGCTCGGCGAAGCGCGTGGCTGCCTTCGGATCATGCTTGTTGGCATCGGGATGCAGTTTTTTGGCGAGACGCCGATAAGCACTCTTGATATCGGCCTCGCTTGCACCCTTCGAAACCCCCAGAACCTCGTAGGGGTCGCGCATCGTATTCAAACTCCCGTGAGTCCCCTCGCCGCCGAAATACCGGCCGCCTGATGCTCAATGTGGGGTTCCAGCGCGACGGATGCAACGCAGATCGCGCGTGCCCGTCCGGTCAGGACCGCTTCCAAGGCTTAAGCGTGCGCACTTCCCAATCGCCTTGCTGCTGCTTGCAGGCTTCTCCCTGCAGCCAGGCCTGCGAGCTGCCGGTCACAAAGCTCGCCAGGAAATCACGGCACATTTGCCCGTCCTGGGTATAGGCGGCTGCAAGCGGGGTTACGGTACCTCGCGCGCCGGTGGTCGGATTCTCCCACGGCATGCTGGTGTCCTTCTCGCCGCGGCTTAGCACGGCGGTGACCGCCGCCCGTGCGTAAGCGAGATCGGCGGCGGGTGGCAGCGGCAGTTGCGCCGCTTCCTTGGGGCCGGATGGAGGAGTAATCGTGCCGGTGCGTTCGGACTTCTCGCCGAAGACTGAATCGAATTGGCCGGAGAGGCTGCAACCACCCCCGCCGAGCGATAACGCGAGCGCGCCCGCCAGCGTCACGCCGCGCCATAGGCGCGGGCATGCGCATCCATTATAAAGGCGACGAAATTGACGGGTACCGGCCACGCAAAGCACCCCACCAGATGTCCGACACGGCACCGATTCAACACCCAAGCTGGTTAACGACTGGTGATTTCACCGCCGCGGATGAGCCATTGCGGCTATTTACCGCCTGGCTGACCGAGGCAACGGCCTCTGAACCACGTGATCCAACCGCCATGACCCTCGCCACCGTCGATTCCGCCGGCCTTCCAAATGCGCGCATGGTGCTCCTGAAGGGGGTCGATGAGCGCGGTTTCGTGTTCTATACCAACATGGACAGCCAAAAAGGGCAGGAATTGGACGCGCAGCCGCTGGCCGCGCTCGTGTTCTACTGGAAGTCAGTGAACAGGCAGGTGCGCGTGCGCGGTTCCGTCGATCGTGTCACTGACGCCGAGGCCGACACCTACTTCGCCTCCCGCCCCAAGCAGGCGCAGATCGGCGCCTGGGCGAGTAAGCAATCTGCACCTCTGGAAAGCCGCCTCGCCTTCGAGAAGGCGGTCGCGCTCTATGCCGCGAAATACGCCATCGGCGACGTCCCGCGGCCACCCAACTGGTCCGGCTACCGAATCGTGCCGATCTCCATCGAGTTCTGGCAGGAGCGAGCATTCCGTCTCCACGATCGCGTCGAGTTCAAACGCGATCATCCGAACGACCCCTGGACCAAGACGCGGCTCTATCCGTGAGCTAGCATCAATTTGTTGGTCGCACGCTAGAACCATTCCAGAAACGACATGCCCAGTTCGCAAACGAACCAGCCGCGCCGCACGCTGCTCCTCACCGGAGCAAGCCGCGGTATCGGTCACGCGACGGTCAAACGCTTCTCGGCTGCGGGGTGGCGCGTCATTACGTGTTCGCGGCATCCGTTTCCGGAAAATTGCCCTTGGGAAGCCGGGCCCGAGGATCACATCCAGGTTGATCTTGCCGACGAAGCCAACACGGGCGCGGCGATCGAGGAGATCAGGCGACGGATCGAGGGCCATGAACTGCACGCGCTGGTCAATAACGCTGCAATCTCGCCAAAGGCCGACGGTGGCAAGCGGCTCGGGTCGCTCGACACGTCCATTGACGTCTGGCACCACGTGTTCCAGGTCAATTTCTTCGCGCCGATCATGCTCGCGCGCGGCCTTGTAAACGAGCTCAAGGCTGTAAAGGGCTCGGTGGTGAACGTGACGTCGATCGCGGGCTCGCGCGTACATCCTTTCGCCGGAGCTGCGTACGCAACTTCAAAGGCGGCGCTCGCCTCACTGACGCGCGAGATGGCATCCGACTTCGGCCGGCTCGGCATCCGCGTCAACTCGATCGCGCCAGGCGAAATTGACACAGCGATCCTGTCGCCCGGAACCGATAAAATCGTTGAGCAGATCCCGCTCCAAAGGCTCGGAACTCCCGATGAGGTTGCCAAAATCATCTACGTGCTGTGCACGGACACAAGCTCATACTTGAATGGCGCGGAAATTCACATCAATGGCGGTCAGCACGTGTGAAGAGTATTTTCTGATTGCCGCACGGCGCCGCCACACGGAGCGCCGCCTCTTGTTAACAGATTCACTTTTCAAACAGCCAACTTTCAAACAGCCGTGCACCCTCACCCGTATTGTTTGTCGAGGCCCCGGGGAGGCCCGTCGTCCGTCTCTTCGTTTGTCCCCTCGCCAAAGCGAGGGGGATGGCGCGCCAAGTGGCGCAACCATTGTTCTTGTGTGCCCACGGTCCCTCGCGAAACCGCGGGGCGCCGCTCGGCGCGCCACCCAGACAAGCTTGCGCCGTCCGGGCTTATTTGGGGCGTCTTCCTTACGGCGCCGGGCCGCGATTTTCGTGGCCGCCCCAAACATGGGCGGTCTCCGTCAGCCAAGCTCCTGGCGGGCAGCCCGTATTGGCCACCAGGCGGAGCCCCGGCGCCGCCCGGGTGCGTGCTTGCGAGGCACGCCCGCGGGCGCCGCATCCTGCTCCACCACCAAGACGCCTCTAGATGACGCCCCTCGATGAGCCGGACGATAGGACTATATTCACTATAGGATTAAAGTCAAGGTTGGCCGCGCTCACAGCCACTTCTTCCATTTGAAGTAAACGATCGGCAAGACGGCAGCGAGCACCATCAGTATCAACGCAAAGGGATAGCCCCATTCCCATTCGAGTTCGACCATGCCCCTGTGGAAGTTCATTCCATAAATCGAGGCGACCAGCGTCGGCGGCATGAAAATCACGGCCGCAATCGAGAAGATCTTGATAATGGCGTTCTGCTCGAGATTGACCACGCCGAGCATGGCGTCGAGCAGGAAGGTGATCTTGTTGGCGAGGTAGGTCGCGTGGTCGGACAGCGAAGCGGTATCGCGCCGCATTGATTGCAGATGTGCGCGGGAATCCTTGGTCCATTTCATGACTTCGGCTTCATTGGACAGAAACAGCAACAGACGCCCGATCGACACCAGACTCTCGCGGACCTTAGAGGTCAGATCGCCCTTCCGGCCGAGCGTCTTGAGCACGTCCTTGTAGGACGGCGGTTCGACCTCTTCCTCCGGCTCGAAGATCGAATGAGAAACCTGGTCGACCTCCGCGCCGATGCGCTCGAGGATGTCGGCGGAACGGTCAACGACCGCATCGAGCAGGTCCATGAGCACCAGTTCGCCGTTCACCTTGGCGGGGCATGACCGGGCCAACTTGTGCTCGACAATCGCGAACGGGCGTGGATCATCGTAGCGCACCGTCGCAAGCTTGTGGCCTGAGAGGATGAAGGTGACCGGCGTGGTCTTGGGTGTTGCCGTGTCCGATCGACACATCAGCGTCGCCGTCATGTAGCGAGCGCCATTCTCGACGTAGAGACGGCTGGAGACTTCGATCTCCTGCATTTCTTCGCGCGTCGGGACGGCAATGCCGAGCAGTTGCTCGACCATCTTGTCTTCTTGCACCGTCGGCGTGACCATATCGATCCACACGGCCTCTTCCGGAGGTGGCGAGCCGGGATCGACGGTTATCCGCTCAAGCGTCGTGCCGATCGGCACGTAGACCAAAAGCATGCAATCACCACCTTGCGCATGATCCGACCAGGATCACGCGGCGGCCGGATCATCTCTCATGACCCGATCGCGCGGATTTGCGCAAGATATAAATGGCTGCGGCGCGGCCGCATCGGCGGCCGCGCCGCAGTGTTATCGCGGTGATGAATAGCGGAAGCCGACCAGCTTACTCTGTCGCGATGGCGACCCGTTAGTCGCGATCGTAAGGCTCGAAATGGGTCTCCGTTGCGTTGCGCTGTTCACCCTGGTGGCGCACCGCAGCTGCGACGGCCGAAATTCCGATCTTGCCGTAGCGCGTGTCGAGGTTGGTGTATTGCCGGGCGGAGTCTTCCTTTTGCTCCGTTGCTTTCACACTCATAATCCGAACTCCGTTTCCTTCCTTCACGTCCCCATGGACCCAAGGTGATGACTTACTGGGGCGGAATTGCGCGGCAAATCGTGTGCTGTTGTGACATTTGGCTACCGTCTGCCGCTGACCTCAGTGCCAACCAGTATAGGTCCAGCCATGGTAAACCCCTCCTTAAGGTCTTGGGGGCTATGTCGTTTTTTGATCGAGACCGGCCAAGGTTGCACTGCGGCATTCCTGCAACAGGACACAGGAAGGTGACTGTGGATGGGCGATAAATCGTGGCAATGGCGCGGCTTTTTCGCTTAATTGCGACTTGCGAGTAATTTTTTGCGGGCGCCAGGGCGGCCGGGGAAAGAGAAAGAAAATGGCGGTACGGGGACTGTTGGTTGTGTTGTTCGGCGCTGGCGTGGTGCTTGGCGGCTGCATGCAGTCCACGATCGAGCCGGCGTCGGAAGCGAACCTGACCCCGCGCGACCGCAAGTTGCTGGCGGCGGCACCGTATGAAAAGGCGACGATCCCGGATCCCTACAAGCGGCACATCGTCGAATATCACCGCAAGGAAGGGCCGGGAACGATCCTGATCGATTCCGATGCGCGCTATCTCTACTACGTGCTGCCTGACGGCAAAGCGATCCGTTACGGCGTAACCGTCGGCGAAGAAGCGCTGGCGTGGTCGGGCGTAGCCAAAGTCGGCCGCATGACGGAGTGGCCATCATGGACGCCGACCGAGGACATCAAGAAGCGCATGGACGTACCCAATTTTGTCAGCCCCGGTCCGCAAAATCCCATGGGCGCGCGCGCCATGTATCTCTATGAGGGAAACAAAGACACCCTCTATCGCATCCACGGAACGAACCAGCCGGAATATATTGGCGAAGCGATTTCCTCTGGCTGCATTCGTCTGACCAACGAGGACGTCATCGACCTGTACAAGCGCGTGAAGCCGGGCACTGTGGTCGTTGTGCTCGCCCCGCATCAAGGCGACTCGCCGTCCAGTCCGCGGGTGGCGGCCGCTGGGCCATTTGGCCGCTGAGCTTGAGCCCATTGAATTGAAAACGGCGCCCTCGCGGCGCCGTTTTTGTTTGTCTCCATGCCCCTGGCGTCTCCGGCAGCACGCCGAAGCGCAGTGGCTCCTTGGACTACATTTTCCGTCCCTGGTTTGCAGCCGGGACCGCCTGTGCCGGGCGCGGCGTCGGCAGCGGAATCTCCGCAGCGACTTCGGTTTTCGGCGGCTCGCGGACATCCCACTGGCACATACGGAATCCCTGGCGGCGTTCGATCAGATCGAGATGAATATGCGATTCATGAAAGCTGTCGGAACCAGGTCCGAGCACCGTGGTGAACCGATGACAAGCGGTGTCGCGCAAAGCCTCGCGTAACTCTTTCGCAACCGCGACATCCGTGAGCCCGATGGCGCGCCCGTCTGCCAGGACGAACGAGCGCAAATCGACTGCATTACCCTTACCGTGCTCGCTGACTTTCGCGCCGGCGACACGATTGCGGCCACGGCATTCGAAATCGTCGTCGGTCTCGACTGTCTTGAGAGCTGAGCCGATCTTCTCTACGCGCGGCGCTGCTTCGTCACGCAGCCAGCCGGCGACGGACTCGGCAAACGTACAGCGCAGCATCGGCGCGGGCTTGAGGTCGACGCGCGCGCCGCCTGCAAGCATCACCGCATCGAGCCGGACCATGTCGCCGCCACCGCAGGAATCCGGACCGATCAGGCGCGGCATGAGCGAAAACGCGGCAATTTTCTCGAGGCGTCCGTCGCAATCCGTCGGCGTGCCGGTAACATCAGTCGAATCAAAGTCCGGGCCGGCGGCTTCACGGAAGGATTGCGGCTGGTCCCATATCGGCGGACGCGGTTGCGGCAGCGGAACATTTTCGGCTGTGGCAATGCCACCGGCGGCACCTGCCAACCACAAGAGTGCAATCAAAAGCCGCATGCCGCTAATATTGGCCGGGATTACCGCATTTAGGAAGCCCGGACAGGGCCCCGACGCTGTAGGCCAAAACGAAACCGTTGCACGGCCCACCACGGCGGCTAACCTTAGGCCCAGACTGGCGAGGGCGCCGGTCCAAGAAACTAAAGAACTACGCATAGAGAGGGAACCGCCATGCTCGGCCTGATGCAGGATTGGCCGTTGCTGTGCCATCGCATCATTGACCACGCCGCCACCTACCATGGCGATCGCAAGGTCATTACGCGCTCGATCGAGGGCCCAATCCATACGACCAACTATGCCGAGATCCGGTCACGCGCTCTCAAAGTCGCTCAGCGGCTGGAAAAAGATGGCGTCAAGCTGGGAGATCGGGTGGCAACGCTGGCCTGGAACACCTGGCGACATCTTGAAGCCTGGTACGGAATCCTCGGCATTGGTGCTGTCTATCACACCGTCAATCCGCGGCTATTCCCCGAGCAGATTGCGTGGATCATCAATCATGCTGCTGACAAAGTGATGATCACCGATCTCACTTTCGTGCCATTGCTTGAAAAGATCGCTGACAAGCTGCCGACCATTGAACGCTACATCGTTCTCACCGATGCGGCGCATATGCCAAAGACAACGCTGAAGAACGCGGTCGCCTACGAAGACTGGATCGGCGAAGTCGACGGCGATTTTGCGTGGAAGAAATTCGACGAAAATACCGCTGCCGGCATGTGCTACACCTCCGGCACGACAGGATATCCCAAGGGCGTCCTCTATTCGCACCGCTCCAACGTGTTGCACGCCTTCATGGCGGCAATGCCGGACTGCAAGGGCCTGTCATCGCGTGACGTCGTGTTACCGGTCGTGCCGCTCTTCCATGCCAACGGTTGGTCCCTCGCCTTCTCGGCGCCGATGGTCGGCGCCACATTGGTGATGCCGGGCGCGAAGCTTGATGGAGCGTCGATCTATGAACTGCTCGACACCTACAAGGTTTCGTTCACCGCCGCCGTGCCGACTGTGTGGCTGATGCTGCTGCAGGACCTGGAAAAGACCGGCGGCAAGCTTCCTCATCTAGAGCGTGTTGTCATCGGCGGTTCGGCCTGCCCGCGCGCCATGACCAAGACATTCCAGGATAAATACGGCGTCGACGTCGTTCACGCATGGGGCATGACTGAAATGAGCCCACTCGGTTCGCTCTGCACCATGAAGCCGGAATATGCGGCACTCAGCGGCGAGGCAAAGCTCGACGTTGAGATGAAACAGGGGCATCCGCCGTTTGGCGTCGAGATGAAGATCACCGACGACAACGGCAAGCCGCTGCCATGGGATGGCAAGACGTTCGGGCGGCTGAAAGTGCGCGGCCCAGCGGTGGCAAACAGCTACTACAATGTGGACAGCGATCAGGTTTTCGAAAAGGACGGCTGGTTCGACACTGGCGACGTCGCAACGATCGATCGCTACGGCTACATGCAGATTACTGACCGTTCCAAGGATGTGATCAAATCGGGCGGCGAATGGATCTCATCCATCGATCTCGAAAACCTCGCGGTCGGTCACCCAAAGGTAGCGGAAGCAGCGGTGATCGGCGTGCCGCATCCGAAATGGGACGAGCGGCCATTGCTCGTCGTTATACTCAAGAAAGGCGAGCACGCCACCAAGGACGATATCCTCGGCTTCATGCAGGGCAAGGTTGCGAAATGGTGGATGCCCGACGACGTGGCGTTTGTCGACGAGATCCCGCACACGGCGACCGGCAAAATCCAGAAGTTGGTGCTGCGGCAGCAATTCAAGGACTATCGATTACCGACCGCGCAGGCGTGAATTCCTGCTACGACCGGTCTTAAATCTGCCTAACGCGCAGCCGCGTCGATCATCTGTGCGAGTGCGACACCCACGCATTTGTGCCCTTCGGCGGAATTGTGAAATCCGTCCCACCAGACCAGCCCCGTGACACCTCCGTCGATCGCGCGCTTCATCAGAAGGAATCGCGGAAAAAGCCCAATATTCTGTTCGCGCGCGACTTTAGCGATGATTTTTCCTATTCGAACATGACGGTCGCTGACAAGCACGAGAGGCGCATACTGCAAGTCCACCAGTACGATATCGGTGTTAGCAGCCTTAAGACGCTTCACGGCGTCAGTGATCATTTCTTCCACGTTGCCGGCAATGCCGCGCCAGACCGCATCGTTGCTCCCAAGTTGCCAGACGACCAGATCGGGCTTGTGACTCAGCACGTCGCTCTCGAGGCGGCCAACGTTGCCAGGGATGTTATCCATGATGCGTCCGCTGTTGATCAGTTCGATCCGCGCCGAAGGCCGCAACCGCAGCAGTTCCCCTTTCATCACGTCCGGAAACGCGCCGCCGGACCCGGTTCCGAAACCGGTCGTCGACGATGACCCGAGCGCGACAATTGTAAGCGCTTTGCCAGCCAGCAATTTCGCCTTGATGCCAGCGAGTGGTGCACCGAGCGACAACCCGCGTTTGAATACCAGACAGGCCTCTGATGGGCTGCCGGACCCGCGCGGGCCTTGCGCATAGCTCCCTCCACTGCCGACCAACACAAGCAGCAGCAGGAAGAGCGACCCGGGAAAGCAGAGATGTCTGAACATTGCCCCACGAATGACCATTTGGCAGGGACGCGCTGAAATCTAACCACAAATTCCGGGTCTTTGGACCTCTTGTCCTGTTGTCACTATCACCCCCCTATATTGTCAAAAACGACATCTGGTTTATATAGGCGAACAAGGCAATCTTGGACTCCGTAGATCGAACACGGAGTTGAATCAATGAAACGCTACGTCATCGAACGCGACCTGCCGGGCATCGGCGGCATGAACCGCGCGCAGCTGAAGGACGCGGCCACGACCTCCAATAGTGCGCTGGCGAAGCTCGCCGGCAAGGCACAGTGGGAGCGCTCATACGTCGTCGATAACAAGACCTTCTGCGTCTATCTCGCTCAGGACGAGGCAGCGGTTAGGGAGCACGCCAAGCTGAGCGGCTTTCCGGCAACGAAGGTGACCGAGGTGCGTACGGTCATCGACCCGCTGACCGCGAATGGCTGAACATTGGGGTGCCGCCGCGCGCAATCGCGGCGGCATCTCGCCCTGGGTTCGGGGGCGTTAAAGCAGGAGTGAGCCATGGTGCGCCTTGGCAAAACCGATAGCGGACAATTCTGTTGGCTCGACCTCGCAGCAACCAATGCCGACAAGGCGAAGACATTTTATCGAAAGCTCTTCGGCTGGACCTCTCACGAACAACAGGCAAACGGGGGCAGCTTTACCCGCTTGCGCCTGTCGGATCAGGACGTGGGCTCGATCTATCAGCTACGGGAGGCGCTGCTCGATCATGGAATGTCGTCGCACTGGACCCCCTATGTCCGCGTGAACGACGTGAACGACGCCGTCCGGCAAGCCGCCCTGCTCGGTGGCACCATCGTTGTTGATCCCTTCCTTGTTTCCGGTGTCGCGCGCATAGCGCTCATCCTGGATTCAGTCGGCGCACTGGTCGGTTTGTGGGAGCCGATCGAGCTCAACATGAAAGCGAACGGTCATGGCTAGAAAGACGGCGCAGCGGGCAAAACGCCGCGCCCGGCAAGCATCAACCAAAGAAAGCAATGACGGTTTACTCGATGTCACGGTCGTCCTTCTGAAAGATGGCTATTCGTCGACCGCAATTGCTCCTATCGAGATCTTTCACTCCGCAGGCGTGGTTTGGAATTGGCTCCATGGTGAGGCTGTCCGACCGCGATTCAGGGTGCGGACTGTGTCGATCGATGGCCGGAAAGTAAGTGCAGCAGGCTCTCTTGGCCTCATTCCGGACTGTGCAATAAATGACATCAAGCAGACCGACATCATCATTGTCTCTGCCCCCGGCTGGGAGGTGTTGGACGACATTGCAAAAAACACTCCGCTCGTCCCCTGGCTGCGAAAATGGCACGCACGCGGCGCCTACATCGCTGGCACGTGCACAGGTGTTGCATTCCTTGCGGAAAGCGGAATTCTCGATGGCCGACAGGCAACCACCCATTGGGGTGTCGCTGATATCTATCGCGAGCGCTATCCCAAGGTTCGCTGGCGCACCGAGCAATTCGTGACGGAAGACAGCCGGCTGTTCTGTAGCGGCGGTGTCTACGCCTCGATCGATCTAAGCCTTTATCTGGTGGAGAAATTCTGCGGCCACGAAGTGGCTTTGCAAGTCGCCAAGTCCCTGTTGCTCAGCATGCCGCGAGGCCGACAGTCGGGATATTCGGTGGTGCAGCTATCGCGCCCGCATTCGGACGACAAGATCAGGCAGACTGAAGAATATCTGCAGCAGCATTTCGATAGCGACATTTCAATCGACAGTCTCGCTCAACAGGTCGGAATGGGCCCGCGCAACTTCATCCGTCGTTTCAAGGCCGCAACCGGTCGCGTGCCCGGCGCCTACATTCAGACATTGAGAGTATCTGCGGCCAAGGAATTGCTGGAGCACGGCTCTTCATCGATCCAGACGGTCAGCTCAAAGATCGGATATGAGGACATCGGTTTCTTCCGCAATCTGTTCAAGCGTCATACGGGAATGACACCGGGCGAATACCGCGACCGATTTTCCCAAATGAGCTTCGAACGCGGCGAACTGGTATCCGGACGGCAGTTGAGCTGACGCGCCTCATCGGGGAGGAACCGCAGCCTTTCAGCCGCGTTTCACTCCGCGCGTGCCGGGTGGCAACCGGCCGCAACGGAGAGGACGGACGCAGTTTATTTTGCCGGTTTCTGACTGCGGCACCAACGCATAGGTAGGCGTAGCGTCTAGCCCGTTCCCGGCACGCGCACCTTCGCCGCGAGAAAATGTGCGTCCGCTTCCCGCGCAGCCTCTTCCATCGTCATGAAGACGGCGCCTTCCTTGATAAGCCGGTCGATGAAGTCTTCGAGCGCCAGCATTCGATAGCCGCGGCCGATCACATAGGGATGCATGGTGTAGGTGAGCACACCCCAGTCCACAGACCTCTTCATGTAAAGGAATTCATCAAGCCAGTTTTGCAGGACCGCGCGCGCCGGCTGCAGACCGGGCAATATGGTTGTGGCCGTTCGCATGAACTCGAAATGCGGAAAATCGTCAAGCGACCAGCTGATCGGCAGCTCGATGATCGCCGTCTCCTCACCAAAATGAAACGGCTCACCAAGCTTTGCGATGTCGCCGCGGCGCGCGCGATAAGGCAGATAGTCGGAGCCCATCAGGCTCGAATCGTATTGGAAGCCGTGGTTCAGCAGCAGGTCGATGGTGTGTTCGCTCAGATCCCATGACGGTGAGCGATAGCCGCGCGCCTTCCGTCCGCTTATTTTGGCGATGGCATCGTTGGCGCGAACGAGATCGGCCTCCTCCTCGTCGCGCGTCTGTGTGGCCGGCGGAATATGTGCCCAGCTATGGTGGGCAACCTCGTGCCCGCCCGCGACCACGTCGCTGCATTCCCGCGGCCAGGTCTCTATCGTGAAGCCGGGGATGAACCAGGTCGTCCTGATACCGCGCGATACAAGGAGGTCAAGAATACGGCGCGATGCCATTGCGCCGAACTCACCGCGCGAGAGCGGGGTCGGGCTCGTCATGCCGCGGGCAATAAAGCCGGATTGGGTGTCGAAATCGAAGGTCAGACAAACGATGTGGCGGGGCATGACAACTCACCGGTCCTGCCTCGCCTTCCCTGTCGGCGGCGGCGGAGCATGATAGAAAAGCGCGCATGACCGTCAAGGAAATCGGCATCATCGTTCATGGCGCAACCGGGCGAATCGGCGCGACGCAGCATCTGGCGAATGCATTGGCGCCGATCCGTGCAGAGGGCGGCCTGGTTTCCGGTGCAAATCGCATCATGCCGCGTCTGCTGCTGGCCGGTCGCAATGCGACACGGCTTGAGGAGATTGCGCGCCTCCATGGCGGCCTGGAATGGACGACCGATGTCGATGCGGCACTGGCGAAGCCTGCTTATTCCATTTTCTTTGACGCGGCGGCAACCGAGCAGCGGGTCGCGGTGCTGACCAGGGCGATTGCCGCCGGCAAACACATCTACAGCGAGAAACCGGCAGCGCCGACGGTTGCCGAAGGACTTGCCCTGCTGCACGCGGCAAGGGCGCGCGGGCTAAAAACGGGCGTGGTCGAGGACAAGATCTATTTGCCGGGCTTGCAGAAGCTCCGCACGCTTTCCGCGGACGGCTTTTTTGGGCGAGTGACCGGCTTTCGACTCGAATTTGGCTGGTGGGTCTTCGACGGCATCGAGCGTGCAAGCCAGCGGCCCAGCTGGAACTACAAACGTGCCACTGGCGGCGGCCTCACCCTGGACATGTACCCGCACTGGCGTTACGTGCTCGAAGGCATTCTTGGCCCGATCCAGCGCGTTGTCACAGCTGCGTCGACGGCCATACCAGAGCGCCGAGACGAAACCGGTGTGCCCTATCGCGTCGATGTCGAGGATGCGTCGCTGACGCTCGCCGAACTGGCGAACGGCGTTATCGGTTCTATCACTTGCTCATGGGCAACGCGGGTCCGGCGCGACGATCTGCTGACCTTGCAGATCGATGGCACCGATGGCTCGGCGATCGCTGGCCTGCACCGCTGCTGGATCCAGACTGCAGCCGAAACACCTCTTGTCAGACATTTCAATCCCGATCGCGATCTCGGCATCGATTATCGCGCCGATTGGAAGGAAGTTGCCGGCAGGGGCAGCTACATCAATTCTTACCGCATGGGGTGGGAGAATTTCCTGCGCCACGTTGCCGACGATGCACCGCTGACAAACGACTTCGCGGCGGGACTTCGCGACGTGCAGTTGGCACAGGCCTGCTATCGCAGCCTGGCCGAGCGCAAATGGGTTTCGCTCGACGAAATCATCGGCTGAACGCAGGGAAATAGAGCATCTGAATCAACGGCCTGGGGGCGGCTACTCGGCCGCTTGTGGCGTCCCCTGCAGACGATCCTGCGCCGACACGAGTCGATGCATCACCTTGAGATCGCGATCGCGCAGTTCCAGGCAGGCATCCGCCCAAACCTGAACGATGCGATCAAGCTCCGCGAGCGTGATCGGGTTGACCTCGCGCCCGATCTGATAAATCGAGCGGCTACCCGTGTGACGCCGTTTGCTGCGCTGGATGTAGTCGCGCGCTTCAGCGATGCCCTGGCCGGGCTCGGCCAGAATGTGGACCAGCCCAACATCCTTCATTTCTTCTGCGGTGTAGATGCGGCCGCTTAACATCATCTCTTCGGCGAAGGCCGCCCCGACGCGACGCGCTACCAGGCTGTAGGCGCCCATGCCGGGAAACAGGCCGAAGATATTCTCAGGGAAACCGAATCTCGCATCACGTTCCGCGATGATCACGTTGAACGAGAGCAGCGACTCGAAGCCGCCGCCCAGCGCATCTCCCTGCGCCAACCCGATAGTGATCATCGGAAGGCCGAGACAATTCATGTTCCGGTGCAGGATGCGCACACATGATTCACCGTAGGCAACGAGTGCCTGCCGGTCGCGGTCGCGTATCTTCGCCGCAAACAGATCGAGATCGCCGCCAAGATTGAACACGCCAGGGGTGTGCGAGCCGAGCAGGAGAAATCGCAAATCGTTTGGACGATTCTCAAAGGCGGCAACGATGCCGCGTTGCCAGGCGTGGAAATCTTCAAGAAGGTCGAGGTTGTAGCTGGGCCGTCCACGTGGCCGCATGAAGGTCCAGAGGGCCCCTGTCGGGTCGTCCCAGGAAACGTCCAGCTGCTCCAGTTCGAACAATCTGCGCGCGTCGGCGCTCTTTTTCAGATCGATCAGCCACGGATCGACAGGCACTTTTGGCGGTACGGGTGTTACCGAGTCAGCCCGCACCAGAGAATGCGCATCCGAAACGGCATACATCGACATTTACGCGTACCAATTAACGTTTTTTTTACCCTAACAGAAGGTTTCGAAAAGACAATAATACAATACCGCAACATCGGTGCGCGAAACCGTCACGTCGCATACCAGCGAACTTTTTTGCTTGGATTCACGCAACAATTTCGCCAGAGCGCCCGTTAACTACGATTTGAAGAAGCATCGCGCTTGCGCGTTCGCGGCCATGGGGCGTGCACGCCACCGTCTCGAAAAAAAATTCAGGCGAACCCTGATGATAGTGCCGTCCGCCCCCAGCGCAGATTGATTCAATTTTACTGAAATTGTCGTTCAACTGATTCCGGTCCGTTCATCTTGGTTGCCGATACACCAAGCAATTTGCATCGCATTGAACAATCGCCGGTACGATCTCGATCTTCGAGATAGCCGCGTAGGTCGCATGTTAATCAGGAAGTTGCTCCAGACCCGCAAGGCGGATGCGGAGCTGCCGAAGGAGATACGCGCTGCGCTGATCGAGTCGCTTTTTGCGCCGATCGCCTCGCTGATCCTTGGCGCCGTCGCCTGCTCCATCGTTGGCGCGGCCGTCGCACTCCGCGTCGGCGACCAATGGATTATGGCGAATTCGGTGGCGATCTTCGCCGTCGGCATGCTGCGCGTCGCCTCGGCGTTGTTCTACAAGCGATACAAGGAAGCCGACAAGCTCGCAGCCACAAGGATCTGGGAACACGTCTACGAATACGGCGCGTGGGGGTTCTCTGCCCTGCTTGGCCTGCTGTGCTGGATGGCCATCACGCGGACGGCCGACGCCTCGCTGCAGATGGCTGTCACGACGACGACCGCGGGATATGCGGCAGCGATTTCTGGCCGCAATGCCGGACGGCCTTTCATAGCGGTCGGGCAGCTCACGCTTTGCACGCTCCCGATGGCGGTTGCCCTGCTGATCTATCCCGACTGGGTGCACACGGCGATGGGCCTGGTGGTGTTGATGTTCGTCTACGGGATGATCGACATCACGATGAGTATCCGCGACATCATCATTCAGGCTCTCACGATGACGCGCAAGGAAGCCGCACTCGCTACCCGCTTCGAGCAGCAGGCGAACCGATTCGATATCGCGCTCAACAACATGTCGCATGGCCTGTGCATGCTCGACGAGCAAAATCGCCTCCAGGTCTGGAACGAGCGGTTCCTGGAATTGCTTCACCTCAAGGACATGCCCGTTCGCGTCGGGATGCCGGCTACGCACCTGCTCCGTCACAGCATCCGCGCCGGTAACCACAGGACCAAGAGCATCAAGAAGGTCTTCACCGATCTGGCGCATGGACTGGCGCAGGACCGTTTCGATCAGGTCCAGACCTCGCCCGACGGCGATCGCACCATCGCCGTTTCACGCCGGATGATGTCGGGCGGCGGCTCGGTGGTCATTCTCGAGGACGTAACCGAAAGCAAGCGTGCGCAGGAGCGCATCACGCATCTTGCCAAATACGACGACCTCACTGGTCTCGCCAACCGGAACCAGTTCCGCGAGCGCATCAACAGCATGCTCGCCGCGATGCATAAGCGCAAGAACCATGTCGCGATCCATCTGATCGACCTCGACCGGTTCAAGACGATCAACGACACGCTCGGCCATCCAATTGGCGACAAGCTGCTCAAGGAAGTTGCCTCGCGGCTCAAGACTGTCATCCGTCCCAGCGACATGATCACCCGGTTCGGCGGCGATGAATTCGTGGTCCTGCAGGTCGGAACCGAACGCTACCAGGACGCCAAATGGCTTGCCGAGCGCCTCGCTCGTACGCTCAAGGATCCATTCGACATCGATGGGCACAGGATCGACATCGGCGCTTCGATCGGCATCGCCATGGCGCCGATGGATGGTATCGACGCGGACCAGCTGTTGAAGAAAGCCGATATGGCATTGTACGCAGCCAAGAATGGTGGCGGCGGCGACCATCGTTTCTTCGCATTGGAAATGGAGGAGGCGGCGCAGGAACGCCGCGCTCTGGAACTGGATTTGCGCGAAGCTCTCACTTCGGAACAATTCGATCTTTACTTTCAGCCGCTGGTCGACCTGCGTAACGGCCGTGTGACAACCTGCGAGGCATTGCTGCGCTGGCGGCACCCAAGGCGCGGAATGGTGCCGCCGTCGATCTTCATTCCCATCGCCGAAGAGACCGGCCTGATCATTCCCCTCGGCGAATGGGCGTTGCAGCGCGCCTGCTACGAAGCGGCGAAGTGGCCGAAAAGCGTCAAGGTCGCCGTCAATCTTTCGCCAGTACAATTCCGCGATCGCGGCCTCGCCTTGCAGGTCGTGTCGGCATTGGCGAAGTCGGGACTTCCTGCGCAACGGCTGGAGTTGGAAGTCACCGAGCGCCTGCTGCTCGAGGACAGCGACGGAACGCTGACCGTCATGGAGCAGCTCAAGAATCTCGGTGTCAGCATCTCGCTCGACGACTTCGGTACGGGTTATTCGTCGCTCAACTATCTCCGCAAGTTTCCTTTCCAGAAGATCAAGATCGACCAGTCGTTCATTGCCGGCCTTGGCGAAGAACGCGACGCCCAGGCGATCATCGGCGCCGTTGCGGGTCTCGGCGCCAGCCTCGACAAGACTGTGGTCGCAGAAGGCATCGAGACGGAAGAGCAGCTGAAGCAGGTGAAAATGCACGGCTGCCATGAAGGGCAGGGTCATCTCTTTGGTGAGCCCATGCCTGCCAATATCATTCAGGCGCGCCTGGAGGCCTCAACGAGCGTAGCTCAGTTGGTCGCCTAGCGTCCCACTCGTGGCGTGACAACGGTCGTCCCACTTCACCAACGGCGTTGCCTGCGTTCCAAACAGTCTTTATCCCTGCTTGTCATGACCAGCCTTGATGTCGGGATCGCAACGAGCGGCGGCGTGCGATTCCTCGGGCAGCGCCGCTTGTATTGGCGCCTGCTTATTCGGGGCGCCGTGCTGCTCATGATTACCCTCGGAATATACCGGTTCTGGCTGGCGACAGACGTTCGCCGTTTTCTCTGGTCGAACACTGAAATCGCCGGCGAGGCGCTCGAATATACCGGCACGGCGTTGGAGCTCGTGCTCGGCTTCCTGGTCGCGATTGCCCTTCTCATTCCCATCTATGCCGGATTTTTTCTGGCGGCCCTCGATATGGGCCTGTTCGGGAAGTTATCCGGCATCATCGCCTTTGCCGCTCTCGGTGTACTGGGTCAGTATGCGATCTATCGCGCGCGCCGTTATCGGCTTACCCGCACCGTCTATCGTGGCCTGCGTTTTCATCAGGAAGGCTCGGCGTGGGGCTTCGCTTTCCGCGCAATGCTGTGGTGGACCATAACCGTCCTCAGTTTCGGCCTTGCCTATCCGTTCCAGCTCGCCAGTCTCGAACGCTACAAGATGCGGAATACGTTCTATGGCGATCTTGGCGGCCGCTTCGAGGGGTCCGGGTTCTCGCTGCTTCTTCGCGGATTGGCGATGTGGGCTCTTGTGCTCGTGCCGCTCGTCCTTGCCGTCCGCGGTTTTGTTGGACTGGACTGGAAGTCCCTTGCCGATGCAGTTGCACAGGGTGGCGATGACGTCATGAGCAAGATTGAAGGCTCCAATCCGGGGCTCGGCGCCGCAATCGTCTTTGCGTTACTTATGGTTGGCGCCAGCGTCGCTTTGGCGACCCTGCTCTATCCGGCATTCCAGGCGATGATCCTGCGTTGGTGGTCCTCCGGCCTGCGCTTTGGCGATGTCGAGGTGCGCTCCAATCTGCGCACACGTGACATCTACGCCGCCTATGCCCGTTTCGTCGGCTACGCAATCCTGTTCAGCATCGCGATGGGAGTTGTCGGAGCATTCGTACTCGGGGTGATGGGGGCTACGGTCAGTATCGACAAGATCGACACCGTCGGTCAGATCGCAACAACTCTCGCGCTGCTGTTCGGTTATGTAATCACGGCCCTCGGCTTCTCGACCATTTACCGCGCTACTGTGCTGCTCTCGATCTGGCAACTAGGCATGGAATCAGTCCAATTGTCCGGTCTTTCGACGCTCGAAAGCGTGAGGGCGAAGGGTCGGCCAAGCTCCGCGTTCGGCGAGGGTCTTGCCGACGCCTTGAACGTGGGCGGCTATTGATGCCGCCTCGCGCGGCCAAGCAGGCGCCGTGCGAAGAAGGGAGCTAATTGGCTTGGGCTGAATCCAGTGTGAAAAGCTCTTGAGGCTGCGCGACCCCCCGCAATGCGTAGCGGCCGACCGATATGAGTCGGCCGCGCATGCCATCAACATTGGCGAAGACCTCCGAGACCAGCACCGGCTGTTCGACCGACCGGCACATAGCCGCTATCCGGCTGGCCTCGTTGACTGCCGGCCCGACCACAGTGAAATCGAGCCGCTCGGTGCTGCCAATATTGCCGTAGAACACCTCGCCGACGTGTAGGCCGAGATACATATCAGTGACCGGCAGGGCGTCGCGCGCGCGCCGGGCGTTGAGCGCCGTCACCTGGCTGCGCGCGGCCGTCGCGGCGGCGAGCGCGGCCGCACAGGCGTACGCACGATCAGAGGCGGCGAACATGGCGAGGATGCCGTCACCGATTAGCTTGAGCACGTCGCCGCCCTGCGCGTGGATCGCCGAGACGATGACGTCGGCGTAATCGTTTAGGAGCGGAATCACCTGCTCGGGCGTGGAATCGGTGATACGCGTGAAGCCGCGCAGATCGCTGAACCAGATGACGGCGTCGATGCGATCAGCGACGCCACGCATGATGCGGCCGCTCAGCACGCGCCGTCCGGCGTCACGGCCAAGATAGGTCTCCATTAACGTCCCGGTCATGCGCGCGAGTGCAGCCGCCTTGACGGCCAGCGAAAGCGTTGGAACCACGCGCGTCAACGCCGCAATATTCACATCGGTGAAGCCGTCAACACGCCCGGTCAGCCACGAGGAATAGATACAATCCATTTCGCCGATAGTACCTTCCGGCGCGAAGCGATTGATGATGGCCACGTAGTCGGTCATCCCCTCCGCGCGGTAATCACCCAGGACAGGGAACTCGGCTTCGCTGTCCGCGGTGACACGTCGTCGCAGCAAGCTTTCTCCGGTCTCCAACATGCGGAAAAACGGACTGGCGCGCCAGCGCGCGCCCGTATCGGTCTGCTGTTCGACGCCGGACGAGAGATGCCGGTCAGTGGCTCCGCCCGGCAAGCCGGTGCGTCCGTATTCCTGTACGACAGGTTTCGATGGATCGTGCCCCCAACGGACAAGGCGGCCTTCGTACACCGGGTGAAGCGTATCGATGAAGAGCAGCGCGCGGCTGATCGGCAGGCCGCTGGCCACGGCGCGCTCACAAAATCCGCTTACCAGAGCGTCTTCCGGCTCGCCGCGTAGACCGGCCTTGGCGAGCCACGCAGCCAATGCGTTAATGCCGTCCTCGGTCGTCATACCCCGTATTGTAGATGACACTGCGAAAGCAACAAATGACACCTGAAGACCTGGCCGCCCTGAAACTGGCAGTTCAAACTCTTGAACATCCGAGTTTTGCTGCACGTCTTGCCAATATGGTTGGCAAGCCCGTCGAACTTATTGAACACGCTCTGCCGCCATTCGCAGCCAGCGCTATTGCGGCGGCTACCAAGAAAGGGCTTGAGGCGGCAATGCAGGTAGCATTGCGGACCCTACAACGTGATCCCTATGCCGGTTCACAGGCCCTTCATAAGATCTTGGCGACAGCCTCCGGGGCTGCTGGTGGCGCGTTCGGCCTAGCGACACTCCCCATCGAGCTTCCGATTTCGACGATCATCATACTGAGATCAATCATGGATATTGCAAAAAGTGAGGGAGAAGATCTCAGTGATCCTGAAGCGGTGCTTTCATGCATGCAGGTCTTTGCAATCGGGGGACGCGCCAGTTCGGACGACGCGTCGGAAAGCGGATATTTGGCCGTGCGGGGTGCCCTAGCACAGAGTGTGACGAGCGCCGCACGCTACATTTCCGACCACGGCGTCACCAAGGAAGGGGGACCAGCGCTCGTGCGCTTCATAGCGCAAGTGGCGTCCCGCTTCGGATTTGTCGTCACAGAAAAGGTTGCGGTGCAGGCCGTTCCCATCATCGGCGCCGTCAGCGGCGCAATCATAAACTACACGTTCATCGCGCACTTCCAAGGAATAGCACGCGGCCATTTCACTGTGCGCCGGCTTGAACGACTTTACGGCAAGGAAGTCGTTGATGCCGAATACAGCCGCCTATCCAGGAGCAGCTGAACTCGTTAACACGACCCGTCCGGCGGCGGCTGAAAAGGTGCAAAGTGCCGCCAAAGAGATATTCTGTAACCGCACGGCATGCCCACCGCACAAAACGGCAGTGAAGGAGGCCTCAATTGATGCAGACCTTATCCCTGTCGTTGCGAGAAGGCCCAAAGGGCCGCTGCCCATGAATTCCGGATCCGGCATCTATTTTGATGGCGTGACCAGCACTCGCCGCGCCGTCGTCGTAGAACTCGCTCCGGACGGCCTGCGAATCTCCGGCCCCGACGGCCATTCCTGGGGCCGATGGCCCTACGATGAAATTGAAGAACTCACCGCCCCCGACAGCATTCTTCGCCTCGGCCGCCGCGGCAGCGCCACCCTTGAGCGTCTGGAAGTTCGGGATCCTGCCTTTGCAGCCGCAATCGATGAGCGCGCTGCCTATGTCGATCGCACCGGCGGGACACGGCGACGCGAGCGCATGCGCGTCATCGCCTGGAGCGTGGGCGCCACTGTATCGCTCGTGCTGGTCGCCTGGTTTGGCGTGCCGGCCATCGCGGCACGCGTGACGCCGTTGCTGCCGGTGGCCCTCGAACTCAAGCTGGGCGATGCCGTCAATATCCAGGTGCGCGGCATGCTTGATACCCGGAATGCGGGCGCGGCGTTCGAGTGTGGCATTGCTGCCGTGGAAATTCCCGGCCGTGCAGCCCTCGAAAAACTGGTGCGGCGCCTTGAAGCTGCCGCTGCGCTATCGCTGCCCTTGCGCACCAATGTGGTCCGACGGGACGAAGCCAATGCGTTGGCCTTGCCAGGCGGACAGGTTTATGTATTCCAGGGCCTGATCGCCAAAGCTGACAACGCCGACGAGGTTGCGGGTGTGATTGCGCATGAAATCGGCCACGTCGCCCATCGCGATGGCACCAAGGCGGTGCTGGAAGGCGGCGGACTGTCCTTCCTGTTCGGCATGTTGCTCGGCGATTTCGTCGGTGGCGGCGCGGTCGTGTTCGCCGCCAGGTCTGTTCTGCAATCATCCTATACGCGCGAGGCGGAAACGGCGGCCGACGCCTATGGCGCCGATCTGATCAACAAGGCCGGCGGCGACGCCCGCGGACTGGCCAGCATGCTCGACAAGATCGGCGGGGCTACCGAGCCCGGCACAAAAATTCTTCTGGACCATCCTGAAACAAAGGCGCGCGTCGCCGCAATCAACAAGGCCGCGACGGTGGTATCTCCCCTGCCCTTTCTCAATGCGAGCGAATGGGCGGCGCTCAAGAACATCTGTGCAGGATCTTAGGCATGGCGCGGCGCCCCCTCCACGATGAGCCGATGTCGAAGATCGCAATCTGGTCGTCCCGCCTGGGGCTGTTCGCTTTTGCCGTCGCGGCGCTTTCGATCATCATCGTGCGGTCCGGCCTGCTTGAGATCGTACCGGCCCTCGCCACGTTCGGCGCGGCCCTGGTTTTTGCCGGCCTTGCGATCTTGTTCGCGTTCGCGGCGTTCATTGTGATCTGGCGGCAGGGGCTCTCCGGCCTCGGACGCGCGCTCCTCGGGCTATTTCTGGGCCTGGCGCTGCTGGCCTACCCGGCCTATCTCGGCACACGTGCTTTGAGGCTGCCGCCAATTTCCGACATTACTACCGATACGGCCAATCCTCCGCGCTTCGATGTCCTCGCACGCTTACGGCCGCGCGGACGTACCGATTACCCCGGCCCGGCGGTGGCGGCGCTTCAGCACACAGCCTATCCGGATATCGTGCCGCTTGAGCTCGACGTGCCGACCAAGGCCGCCTATGACGCCGCGCTTGCGCTTGTGACCAAACGCAAATGGTACATCGGCGACGCGCGCTCCCCGACGCTGGCACGCCGCGATGGCGTCATCGAGGCTGTCGCACGCACACCGATCATGGGTTTCCGTGACGACGTCGTCATCCGCGTGACCCCAGCCGGCCAAGGCACCCGCGTTGATATGCGCTCCGCCTCGCGTTTCGGCAATCATGACCTCGGAGCCAATGCATCGCGCATCCGTAGTCTGCTCGAAGACATCGATGACACGGTGAGTTCAGTCCCCGAGCCGCGATCTTTGCCGGAGAAAAAGGCTTTGCCCGGAAAAAAAGGCCAGCCGGACAAAAAGGGTCAGCCGGCCAAACGATAGAGGCCTTCGACCGACGGCTGGCCGTCGGTCTCGACCAAACCGCGAGCAACCAGATCCTCCAGATGAGCGAGCACCGATAGGCCGGCAGCGCCGGTCAGGCGGGGATCGATGCCGATATAGATCGCGCGCACGATCGTCGGAATGTCGGTCGCCCCCTTCGAGAGGCGATGCAGAATCGAGGCTTCGCGCGCCTTGCGATGTAAAATGTAGTAGTTCACGAAGCGCGGCGCGTCACCGATGGCGGGCCCGTGGCCGGGGAAATAAGTGGTTTCCTTGCGTCGCGCGAGCTTCGCCAGCGACTCCATGTAGTCGCTCATGGCGCCATCCGGCGGAGCGACAATCGACGTCGCCCAGGCCATGACGTGATCGCCTGCGAACAGCGTATTTTTCTCCTTGAGTGCATAGGCCATATGATTGGCCGTATGGCCCGGCGTCGTGACTGCTTCGATCGACCAGCCGTCGCCGGCTATCACCTCGCCATCCTTCAGCGCCACATCGGGCCGAAAGTCCCGATCGGCGCTGGCATCGAGCGGATTGTGCTCGCCGATATGCAACGGTCGCGCGGCACGGTGCGGACCTTCGGCATAGACTGTAGCGCCGGTCGCCGCCCTGATGGCCGGCACTGCCGGCGAATGATCGCGGTGGGTGTGGGTGACGAAAATGTGCGTCACCGTCTCGTTTCTCACGGCATCGAGCAACGCGCCGATATGGGCGGGATCGTCCGGACCCGGGTCAAGGATCGCAACCTTGCCGCGGCCGATGATGTAACTGACGGTGCCTTTGAATGTGAACGGACCTGGATTGTTGGCCATGATCCGACGCACACCAGGCATCGGCTCGTCCACGACATCGGGCGCGAGCTCGAGGTTCTTGTCGAAAGGAATATCGTCGTTCATGCGATGGCGTCCGGTTGGCGAAACCGGCCTACCACTATTTCGGCCACGCTTGCACCGTATTTAAAGATGGCGCGCGCACGGAAATGGCGCTCATTGGGAGAAATTCGGCGAACGCCTGAACGCGCTATCGCGCCGAAGTGCGGCGCCGGTTCCCCAACCGGGGTATGATGTCCTAGCGCACCACGAGGACGCCGGTGGTTTCCTGATGGAAATCGTCGAAAAAGTTATAGCGCCCCGGCTCCAATGGCCGCAGCCGGATAATTCCTTCGCCGTTCCCGGTCACGACCTTCTCCACACGCAAACTCACGCTCTCGAACTCCATGGGCGTCGGATCGAGATTTTTTACGCGCAGCTCGATCGGCACCTTGGCCGGGGCGTGGATTTCGGCCGGCTGAAAGCGGTGGTTCTTCACGCTAACGCTCACACTCGCCGCTTGCTGGGCACCTGCAGGAAAGCAGGCTGCGGCGAGAACGAGAGCAGCGGCAACATTTTTTGCAATGGTTCCGGTCACAGGCATTCCTCCGGCTAGAACTCGACGGCCAATTTTAATTTGCCGCGCTGGCGCGAAAATTCGGAAAGATTGAGAGTCGAGCCGGGAATGTCGACATCGTGGCCTCGGATCTGGGTATTCCAGGCTGCGGTGATGAAGGCCTTGGGATTGAGTTGAAGGTAAAGCGTGGGCCCAACAAACACGGCGTCTCCGGTAAAGTTATTGAACCAGATCCCGTCGTAGTGGCGCAGGTACCAGACCTCGGCACCGACGAACATTGGAGGCATTATTCGATAAGACAAGGCGCCGGAAACGCCGCCGGTCGATTCCTTTTCCCAGCCCGCGCCGATATGATCCGGATCGTGCGTGACCTCCGGTTCGTAGAGCAGATTGGAACCGAGATAGAGACGGTTCTGAATCAACTCGAGATCGGCGTTGACCTTGAATTCCAGCTCGAAATTTGTGACACGCTGGCCGGTCGTTTCGTCCGCTCGCCGCCATTCCGGCTCCGCTGACAGAGTGATTGCGAGTGGCGATGAGGGACCCCGGTCAAGCAAAAGATAGCGGATCTCACCGAAGACGCCGCCAAAGGCGACCTGACTGCGATTTTCAAAATCGGTCACGTTCTTGATGTAGTGCGTTGAAACCAGCGGGCCAAATTCGAACTGCACGTATTGGTTCGGCGTGAATTCATATTCAAGCTTGGTTTCGCTCGCCCAGTAGCGTCCGTCGGCTTTTCCAAACCGCGCGACGGTCTCCCACGAAAATTCCTTTTCGCCTTCGAGGCCGATGCCCGATCCTTCCGTGAAACCGAAAATATATTTTGTCTCGACGTCACGATAGACAGTCGGGTTGTTGTTCCGGGTGTCCTGGGCACAAGCTACAAAGGTGCTTGCGACGAAAAATGGTGCCGCAAGAATCGTCGCTTTAACATTGCGAAGACTGTGCACTGCATTTTTCCTTGTATGCCGGTTCACAGACCGACATCGTGGCCACGTCACCCCTGTACAACCAAACGTAGTCCAAAAAATTCCCGCGTAAACATCAATCGGCACGACATTAGAACGCTTCCAGTTCGGAGGCGTTCTAAATTGAATACGCGCAGTTTTGTTCTAGTGAATTTCCGGTTCGGGAATCGCACCAAGCGGTGCGAGAAAATCGAAATCACAGCCCTCGTCGGCCTGGCCGATGTGCTCCGAGTAAAGCGCGCCATAGCCGCGCGGGTAACGTGGTGCGGGCTGTTTCCACGCGGCGCGGCGGCGGCCGATTTCCTCATCCGTTACGTGCAGATGAATGCGGCGCCCCGGCACGTCCACCTCAATCTCGTCGCCGGTCTGCACGAAAGCGAGCGGGCCGCCGACAAAACTCTCCGGCGCGACATGCAGAATACAAGCGCCATAACTCGTTCCGCTCATGCGTGCATCGGAAATCCGAAGCATGTCACGCACGCCCTGTTTCACCAGCTTTTTGGGGATCGGCAGCATGCCCCATTCGGGCATGCCAGGCCCGCCTTTGGGGCCGCCATTCTTGAGCACAAGAATATGATCTGGCGTGACGTCGAGATCGTCACGCTCGATCTCACGAGCCATATGGTTGTAGTCCTCGAACGCGATTGCCTTGCCGCGGTGACGCAACAGGCGTTTGTCCGCCGCAGATGGCTTCATCACGCACCCGCGCGGCGCGAGATTGACGATGAGCACGGCCGTCGCACCTTCCCGCGACACCGGATCAGCCAACGGACGAATGATGTCGGTTTTGTA